>CAZWRK010000160.1:1278-5452 GCA_964635875.1 uncultured Aquaspirillum sp. | reverse complement strand
CGCAGGGTGGCTAGTACGTCGCCGTCGGAGCGGAACACCACTGTAGGCGCACGCATAGCGTCGGTGCGGGCAGCGTCCGCTTGCCTGAACCACTCCTTAATTTTAATCGTAGCTTGATCTTTACACTCGATAGCTAGTGGCAACTCGCCCCTGTAGTCCGACATATCAGACTTGTTAATGCCCGCGCCAGACTGGCGGTCACGCGAAACACGCACGCCTAACTTGGAACGTATCATTCGGGCCACGAGTTGCTCGAAGCTTTTACCGCGCTGCGATGCTAGGCTCATGCTAGGTTGGTGTCTCGCTTTCTACTCTTGCGACCGCCGAGTTGTTTAGCCTCTATTGGCTGCGCTGCAGCACCCTTTTTACCCGCTTCGCTCGCGCGTTTAGGGTCGTTCTTGAAGTTGCCACCGCTGGCCTTGCCGCCCATGCTTGCAATCTTCTTTTGCTTCTCGGGATCCATTGATGCGAATCCTCTATCACTTATTGCCATATTACCTCCCTTGGTTAAATAGCCGTCTTAATTTGCGCTCCTTGCGCGGTGTAAATATACGTCTTCGCGGTGGTTTCTGCAGCTTAGATTCTATCAGGTCGTGGTAGTACAGTCTGTCAAAGCTTGGTATGTTTTGTGCTGCAGCGCGAGGTGCACGGGTAAGCGGCACCCGATTGTGCCAGAACCAAAACCACACTCGCCTAGGTTCATGGCGGAGTGTCCACCATATATAGCCTTGCTTTCTAGCCATTGCGCCCCTCAATTTCTTCGGTCACCAGTTGAATATCTACACAGCTTTGTGTAACCGCTTCAAAACATCGTGTGCGTAGCGCCTCGAGTCCATCTACCTCCATGCCTGCGAGTCGGACTCGCTGGCCGTTAATTACCTGAGTATCGTCGGGCAACTCAGGTGCACCATGATTAGGCACACAATGCCTGTCTATAGATGCTTCAATATCCATTTCATCTGCTCTCTCTGTACGATTCATACTTACCTCCTTATTTATTAACCTTCACCGTGCCTGCGAATACGCTCTATCAAGAATCTATCTGTAAGACCATTAAGTTTCTTTTTCAGTTCTTTGCGACTATATTTTTTTGGCGGCAGTAAGTTTATATTATAGCTAACCTCGTGCCAGCGGCCGTCTCTTGGGGGGAGGTTTTTGTAGATGTGACGGGCCAGTGTCCAGCTATCACGCCAATCCCTAATCTTGTTTATCATCTTCACCCCCAGGCTTATCGAACAAACTCACATTAGCTGGAACCTTTTTGCCAATCTTTGCGACGGTTTTAATCTCGTGGTCAACGGCCCGAGATTCGTTAGGGTCTGCGTGCACCTGACGGTTGCCCGTTTGCAGCTGCCACTGGACCAACATCTCGGATAACGAGGAGTCAACAATTTTAAGATCGTCGCTGGCATCTTTCACACTTGCGTTCAAGTCCTGCCACGTTGAGTCGGCATCGCGTTGGTTGTTTAATTTGTCAGCTGCTAGTTGTGCCTGCTCAGAAGCCTTTTGCATCTCATCAAAGGCTGGCAGGTTTTCGTCGCGCTCTTTCCGAGCCTCGATTGCTGCTGCTAAAAGTCTTGCTTTCTTTTTGCGGTCACTGCGTAGTCGCTGAATATGACCAAGTATCTCCTCTTTACTCATACCTGTATCTATTGCCATAAATCCTCCTATACGGCCGTTCTTACTAATAATATACCTACGCCCACCATTACCCAGTCGCGCTTATATAGGCCGTAACCGAAGCAGTAGAAGCCTAGGCCAAGCTGCAGCAGATTAAACAGCGCATCTATCAATTCGCTGATGGTAGGAACTGGCTTATATTCTCGCTCTGGTTCTGGTGTATAGCTCATAATAGCGACGCCTGATTCTCGTTACGTTCTACTGCTACGCGCTGGTGCGCTGGCGTGGCTATAGTTGTCTGTATCTCTTGCACGGCCTAAAAGTACGGTACGTCTGCCTTAAACACTTGGGTGAGCGTGGTGGTTTTGTCGGTACGCAATTCCTCGTTGATCTTGTTGCGGTAAATCCAGACCTCGCGGGGCACTTCTTCTCCGCGCAGAAAGGCATAGCCTCGGCGGGTAATAAACCACTTACCCGAGTGTGGTTCTGTGTAGCGAGCCAACCCGAGGAAGCGTAGGCGACTCATATTGCGCCGCTCGTTCTGGGTCATCTCGTACTCGGTGCCCTTATCATCGTGCTCAAGCCATATCTCCGTTTTGCCTGTGGCTACCTCTAGTCGGCGCAGCTTGATAAGTGCCTTGGCTAGCCCCTTGGTAAGGCCAACACGGTAGTTGACTATCTTCGCGCCGCAGTGCTCGCAGTAGGGTTCTTTATCTTCACTCATCGAGTAGCTCCAGCCACCTCTCTATAGATAAGTCTGGATCCCATGATTCAAAAGTCCCCCGATTATAAACTTGCTTGATCTGCTGCACCTTTGGTGGTGCAACCATGTCTAGGTGTAATAGAACTGCCAGAAAGAAGTTGATATTGTGATTGTTTAGCTCGCTCATGGTCGCATCTCCGCATCCGCAATTATGTTGTTGGCTATCTTGAGTGCTAATTCCTTGTGCTCGAGCACTTTTTCAATTCGATGCTCTTTCTTGGTCTCGCGCATGCGCTTCATATAGCTGCGCAGGAGTTCTACGTTGTCGGTTTTAACACAGTATTCGCTACCACCAAACGCCTGTAAGCTACGGTAAAGAGCGTGTTCGGCAGGTGTAAATTTCTCTGTATCTATGAAGATACGCCCGCGCACCAGCGCCTTGTACTCTTTGGGTGGTAGCAGATACCAGAGTACGCTGGATAGCATATTTAGCTGTGCCTGTATTGGGGCGCTATAGCCGTTCACCTTGAGCGTTTGGGTAAGGTCTTTGTGCCAAGCTAGGAAGTCCTCTTTCCAAGCTTTTGAGCGCTCCGCCTGTGTGCGAAAATCAATGTCGTCGAGATGCTTCTCGATGTTCTTAGATTTATTGCTCATCATCTGCCTCGTTGATTAGTTCGCCCTCTGTAAATCCCTGCCGAACAAGATATGCTACGCGTTCTCTATCTGCATCAGTGGGTTCGCCGATGAAGTTAATAATAAAGTAAGTTGCCATTTATATAGTCCTCGCAGTGCGCACTACTCTCTTCTCAATCTTGCATCCTTTAGGTACAACACCAGTAGCGTTGTAGTCCGCCTTGATTAGCGACATGTCGGGTATTAGATATTTACGGTCAAGTTTGCTCGGATCGTCTACTACAAGTTCGTGGCGCACCTGCTGCCCTAGCGTACCCTTATCGGTAGATACTTTGCTTGCTTGCTCGAGCTGGCCTGCAGCTGCAGTAGCCTCTGGCAGTGACATCTCGCCGCTGTCGGCTTTAGCCTCAAGCTCTTTAGCTGCAGCTTGGCGGTCGGCTTCTACTTTCTCTTCCCAAGCGGTTAGCGCGTCACCTATGGTTTCTTTGGCAGCCTTGAAACGTGCCTCCATTGGCCGCGATACCTCGAACACCTTATTGCGCAATACGTTGATCGGGTCTAGCCAAGACTTTTTCTCCTTGGCAAACTCTTTCTCGAGCTTCTTTACTTCGATGTATTTCTTACCCGCTAGTTGATACTGTTCATCTGATGTAATGACTAGGCCTGCAGCTAATTTCTCTGCTTTTGTGACCTGCGTTTTTACAACGCCAAGACGGCGCTTATCGATTGCCTCCATGTAACCTCCAAAGTTATGGTTACAGTGTACCCCTTGCGCTTCTAAGAGTCAAGCACATTCTGCGCTGTTATGAGATTTACTGCGCGCTCCTCGATCCACTTTAGGGCGCGAGCAATATCTGCAAGAGCTAGCGGGCGATCTAACATTTGATAACTGAGTATCTCGGTGGCTTCTTTATTCCAGACCTCGAGCAGGTGGACGGACTTCTTCATGCGGTGACCGAGTAGCTGCAGGCCATACGCGTATACGATAAGCTGCATGTCGTTATGAAACTGGCGCACGCCCTTTACCGTTTTCTTGTAATCTATAACGGCACACTCAGAGAGCGACACAACATCGGGGCGGAAGTGCAGTATCACACCTTTGAATATCTCGACGGCAAACGAGTGCTCGATGAAGTCTACCTTTACCTGAAAGTGCTCCTTGAAGTCCTCGGGAGTCATATTGGTTTTGCGACCCTCTTCCTCCCATTGGTTGTGGCG
>CAZWRK010000160.1:0-1178 GCA_964635875.1 uncultured Aquaspirillum sp. | reverse complement strand
CACATAGATTGGCAACCACCAAGGATTAGGTAGGCCGAGGCAAACTACCACCCATACTACGAAGAATAAGAACCACCGCTTTAAGCTCATGGTCGCGCCTCAAAGGCTCTCTGCAGCTGATTGGGCTTGCGCTCAAGCTGTGCCACCTCCGAGGGTATATCGCCCTCAAGCGGTACGAGACTGCGCCGTCGAGTTGGTATTCGTGGGGCAGCCATGCCGTGCATAAATGATTCGAGTAGAAAATCCTCCTGCTCTTTTGTGATCTGAGAGCTAGGAAATAATCTATTCTTCATCGCTGGGGAACTCCTCTGTAATTTTGAATATGTCTTTTGCAATGCCGTTGAGCGACTGCAGCTGGTATTTGACGTGGGTCATCTTGCCGCCAAGGACTATCTTTACTGCAGCAGAGAGTTGCTTGGGCGTAAGATAACTACTGCCATTTGCCACCTCTCGCTGTATTTCCCAGTTGTTGATACTGGCATACCACTTCTTATTGTATTTATCGTGGTCGATTTTGATGCCCAGCTCTTTGTTGATCTCTTTAATGAAGTCGATGAGGCCAGAGTATTTTGCTTTATACTCGGCAGCGCATTGCCTCTCTAGGTCTTTGATCTGGTCGTTGTGTACGTCCATTGGAATCGTGGGCGATTGATTAGAGCGCATCATCATTGCCATAAATCCGTTGGTAATTGGTATCGGCTCGAGCTTCGGAGCTTTCTTTACCACCCTAAGTCCCCCGTTTGAGGCGATCATCATGCCCCAGTCGTCAGGCAGCTCGCCCTCTTTCACCATAGACTCGTCGGCTACAACCAACCAGAACTTATTGCAATACTGTTTTATCGCATCGTTCTTGTTGGGTTTTTTAACTTCGTTGAGCCAGTCGGCGCGCGAAACCTTTACCTCGAAGCCTTGAATATCGTGGTTTGTACTGCCCCAAGCCCCCATAATAACTACATCAGCAGTGGTAACGTCCCAGCCCGCATCAGCCCTGAGCTGAGTCATGCCGACATACTTTTGGCCGCCAGTATACCTTTCTCCCGTGCAGCCAAAGTGCGCGAGTACCCGCTCCGTGAGGTCTCCTGTTCGTATCACTTTAGCCCCTCAAGCACATGCCTACAGTGCCCGCAGATGCCCTGACGTAGTGGTATGTTATTAGTCCGACAGGCTTTGCATGTTCC
>CAZWRK010000159.1:0-8259 GCA_964635875.1 uncultured Aquaspirillum sp. | reverse complement strand
GACTTCGGCTACTCAAACGACCCTACAGCGATTGTTGCCCTGTACTACTACAACGGGGGTTACATTGTTGACGAGATAGCCTACCAAAAAGGGCTCTCAAACAAGCAGATTGCAGACATTCTCCTTAATCAGCCGCGCAAGGCTCTCACAATCGCAGACAGCGCAGAGCCGAAGAGCATCGACGAGATACGCAGCTATGGTGTGGGTATTATGCCGACCACTAAGGGGCCAGGGAGTGTCTCACAGCGCATTGCAGCAGCTCAAGACCAGCAGATAAGCGTGACGAAGCGCAGCGTCAACGTCATTAAGGAATACAGAAACTACCTGTGGATAGTGGACAAAGACGGAAGGATAACCAATGAGCCCGACCACCTGTGGAGTCACTCAATGGACGCATTCACCTACGCGCTCAATTCGGTGTTACCTATTCTCCAACGCCACGAGATGATTGCTAACATGCCCCGCTACGCGCCAAGACAGCGTAAAAACCCTGCGAGATGAAACAGATTGTTGGCTATCCACCGAACATAGACCGCATCAGGACGGTGCTACCAGTCCATGAGGGTGTGCTGTTTAGCTACGGTGGGGCTATCTACAATCCACAGAATGTCCACATAGACGGGCCGCTAGAGGCACACGAAGCGGTACACGCCAAACAGCAGGGTGACAAGACCGAGGAGTGGTGGAACCAGTATCTAGAAGACCCAAAATTTCGCTACGAACAGGAGCTGGAAGCCTACCGCACGCAGTACAAAGAGATATGTAAGTTGGTGAAGGATAGGAATCTGCGATATAAGTTTCTCAACGCAGTTGCCCGCGACCTTTCCTCACCTCTGTACGGTAATTGTGTTACTCTACTAGAAGCTATTAAAGCTATACAATGAGTATCAACCTAGTCGCCTACGAGGAGAACAAGCGCAACGAGAAGCATATGACCATGTACGAGAATGGCGACCGCTTTGTCATTGTGGTGGATGGACACAAAGCAACCTACAAAGGGAGGACCATTTTTGACCTCACCAACACGGAAAAGCGTAAGTTTGAGACTCTTTTACTGCTTACCAACATGAGCAGGGGCAAACAACCAAAAATAGTGTTTCGGTAGCACTTGACTTTTACACCCCATACCGCACCCTTACTGCATGGCTGCAAAAAAGAAAACTGCCGACTACGTTGTCTCCATAACGGTCGGCGACAAGACTTATAAGGGTTCAGGTGCGACACCCCTAGAGGCTCTCCGAACCATGCCTCGACCGCAAAAGATTACCGCTAAGGCGTTTCTGGAAGTGAAGGCAGGCGACAAACACAAAATTATTCCGCTCTCTATCGAACGTGCAAAACGCTTCTTCTACCCGCAAGCACAGGTATTTTTAGCAAAGTCACTCCTAATTGGCCTTAAGTAGTATGGACACAATCACCGCTGCTTTTTTTGCTAAAGAGAATGGTACATTGGAGGCTTTTCTCTCTGAACACGAGGACGAACGAGAGGTTATACAAAGCGCTCTCGACAGAGGAACGCTCATCGGCGCACAACAGGACACAAAAGGGTTTGCATATTTCGATGAAAACAAGGTGCTTTTAGCAGACACAAGACCGCTCTACAACTAACATGGCAGTAACGCGCTTCAACGACATTTTCTCGTACATTGAGTCCATGGAGGCTGGATACGCACAGCCTATCCGCATCAACGGTAAGTACTGGAACATGAAAGACCATGTGCGCCGTTCAGAGCTCTACAACAACAGCGACATCGAGGGCGAAAAGGGTGAGTTTACCCCCATCAAGAACATCACGCGCCCCATTCTAAACCTTCAGCACCGCACAGAGGACATCGAGGTAAAGGATGTGCAGATTTATGTGGACGAACCGTCAAACGACCACCTCTCTTTCTTGGTAAAGAAGTACCACGACGACGTGTTTGTGGTGGAGAACGACATCGACACCTTCTTTGACGAGCTCAACGTGTCCCGCATAGACTTCGGTGGTGGCCTTTCTAAAAAGCTCAACAAGCCATGCCCAGAGGTGGTGCCTCTGCAATCGCTCGCTTTCTGTGACCAGACCGACATCCTTTCAGGGCCTATCGGCATCAAGCACTTCTACT
Organism: uncultured Aquaspirillum sp.; assembly: GCA_964635875.1. Lineage (GTDB taxonomy): Bacteria > Pseudomonadota > Gammaproteobacteria > Burkholderiales > Aquaspirillaceae > CAZWRK01. Next base: position 6,157 of record CAZWRK010000159.1, on the reverse strand, counting down.
CACCAGACCAGCTCCTAGAGATGGGCAGCAAGGGGTGGGGCAACCCCGCAAACGGCGCTACCGCAACGCTGGAGGAGGTTATCGCCCTTTCTAGTGAGGAGAAGCAGCAAGACCGTAACGAGTCCATCAACAAGACCCCGGGCCGCTACGTAGAGGTGTACGAGGTGCATGGTAATTTCCCTAAGCGCTTTGCAAACCCTAGTGACGATTCAGAGCTTTACGAGTCTCGCATTTTCATCGTCTGTTTCTACCAAGCGAAGGGCAGCAGCAATAAGTCTGGCATCATCCTTTACACCGCCATTGAGACCGAATCGCCTTTCAAGCTCATCAAGCGCGACCCTATCTATGGCCGCGCTCTTGGCTTTGGTGGTGCTGAGGAGCTGTTCGAGGCGCAGACATGGGTAAACTACGACATGATACGCCAGCAGGACATGCTGGACGCAGCCTCAAAGACGCTCCTTGTGACCGACGACCCTACGTTTGTCGCTAAACACCCATCAGGACTTCGGGACGTGGATAATATGGAGGTTTTGGAGCGCACTCCAGGCACTACCGTGACCCAGCTCGACACCTTCCCACGAAACATGCAGTTGTTTATAAACTCGGTAGACAAGTGGGAGGCTCACGCACAGCAAATGGGTGCAGCAAACGACGCTATCATGGGCGAATCCCCAACCGCAGGAACACCATTTAAGCTCCAAGAGCTTGTGACGGCAGAATCTCACGGTCTCCATGACTGGCGCCGCGGACAGTTGGCAAAACACATTGAAATCATCTACCGCGACTGGATTATCCCCGATATTGTTAAGGAAGTCTGCAAAGGTGCCACCTTCCTTACAGAGCTTTCACTCGAAGAGCTGAAATACGTTGAAGACCGTGTGGTGAGGAACATGGTGCAGAGCTACCAAAAAGAGAAAATCCTCAATGGCGAGATTGTAGACCCACAGGACACGTCGGTATATGAGCAACAGGTACGTGATGAATTTAAGCGCGGCGGCAACAAGCGCTTTATTGAAATCCTCAAGGGTGAGTTTAAGAACAAGAAGCTCAACGTAAAGGTCAACGTAGCAGGTAAGCAGAAGAATCTGGCCGGTTTGGTGGATAAAATCACCAACATTATGCGCTTTGCTTTCTCAAACCCACAAGGATTTACCCAAGTGATGCAAATCCCTGGTATGGCCAAGGCATTTAACGAGATTTTGGAGTTTTCAGGTCTCTCACAGGTGGATTTCTCAGGTATCGAGAAGATAGCCGCACAGGTGCAGCAAATCCAACAGCCACAACAACCTCAGCCACCTATGCAACAACCGATGCAGCAGATGCCTATGATGGGCGCACAACCACAAAATGCCTAAATCCATCCTTTCAGTCCTCGCAGACAACCCAGCAGTGATGCAGGAGCTTGAGAAGGTGCTTTTAGAGGAGTTTGCGCTCGATGGACTGTCAACCGACAAGACCGACGAAGAGTTGGGGCAGGACACACGCGCCTACTTGGTAGGGAAAACGAGGATACGTGCCGCTTTGAAGAAGATTGCGGGGTTGCAAACTATCCAACCGCAGCAATCTATCAAAAACCCAGGCCGTTGACAGTTGACACGCACATTATTAACCACATCATATAGTCATGACACACGCACTTAAAACCACACTCTTCGCAACCGCTGGAGTATTGTTCGCTTTAATTATTCTAAGTTACTTCACCGCCGAAAGGTCACAGGCTTCTGCGCCCCCAGGTCTTCAAGCAACCGTAGCAACTAGCTCAAACCCAGCAGTCGGTACTACGGCTCGCATTCTCTTTGCATCATCTACCTGTTCCGCACGCATCGTCACCACCTACGCAAGCCCTGTGATGCTCACTTTTGCAGACCTCGGCGTTGCACCAACCGCCACCTACGGCCACCTACAGGCAGCTTCTACCACGGTGGCATATGACTCAGGACAGTATGGATGCGGACAGGTGAAAGTGTACAGCTTTGTCTCGCAGAACATTACTGTGAGTGAAACACGTTAATTAAAAGTTAATCTACACGCTATGTTAGAGCGAATGAAAAACCTCAAGGACAAGCACCGCGAGCAGGAAAAGCAGCGCGCTGCGAAGTCTCATGAAGTCAAAGAGAAAATTACCAGTAAATTAAAAGTTAAAAAATAATATGGAAGCATTCATCAAATTTGGCACCGGAGTTGTAGGACTCACAGCTCTTATCCTTGGTGTCATTGCGCTCAACAAGGTCGTGCCGACCCAGGTGGTTACCCAGCCACAGGCAGGCTCAGTCACCGGCCCAGACGCCTACTACGACTATTTCAACACGAACGGTACGTACACCTACTACCGCACAGTTCCGCTTATCGCAGCGACGACTACTCCGTGTGTCATCAAGTCGCCTAACGCGACCACCACACTTGACCGCTTTGTGTTCAATGTAACCACAGCAACCTCATCAGCAGCAACCCTCACCCTTGCTACATCCACCGTCCCGAACGCAACCACGTCCCTCATTGCAAGCCTCTCGCTCTCGGCAGGAGCACAGGGTACGCCGAACTGGGCACCGGGCGTCAACAACGGTCTCGTAGCACCTAACACCTATGTGTCTATGGGCGCATCTGGCGTTTCACAAGGTGGGTACACGTTTGGCGGTTCGTGCAACGCAGTGTTCATTGGTGTAACGCCACGCAACTAGTGGCTTGGTTCTCACTCCAATCAAAAGTGACCACATAAGTTCTCACAACTTCAAAAGTGATTAAAAATAACTTTCTCAAATTTCATGGATGAAATTGAACAAAGTGCAGTCGACACTCAAAACGACGAAACGGAAGTAGAGGTTGAAACTGAACAGCCCGAGCAGACGGAAGCTCCTAAGAAGGAGTACACCGTAGAGCAAAAGCTCGCTCGTATTAACAGGATGAAGGCCAAACTTGAAAAAGAACTTGGCATCACTCCCCCAAAGGCTGAAGTTAAGCCAGCACCTACTACCAAAACGGGCGAATTAGACGAAACGCAGCTTGATTACCTAGACCTCAAAGGTATTAGCGACGAATCTGAGATAGACCTCATTCAGACAGTGATGCAAAAGACAGGAATGACTGTCCGGCAGGCACTCAAAGACGAGTATGTTCAGGAGAAGCTAACCAAACTAAGAGACGCTAGGGCAGTCAAAGACGCTACGCCGAGTGCAACCAAGCGAGGGAATTCTAGTACACAGGATTCAGTAGCCGTGGCACTCACGAAGTATGAGAGTACGGGACAGTTACCCACAGATTTTGCTCTTCGCGCTGAAGTCGTGAAGAAGCTCATGGAAAGGGACAACTCGAACAAACCCTCTTGGCGCTAGTCAACATTTGCCTGGTTACTAATTACATTAGCAATCATGGTAAACACAGTAATCTATCAGGCAGTTTGGGAGACAACGCTCGCACAGCGCCTCGATAAGCCACAGAACTGGAAGGATGTTTGCGATGTCATTTATACCGACACGCAGACTTACAACTTCCCTCTCGTATCTACGGCTAACGAGCCAGCAGTAGCAACTCTCACCAATACCGCCGCGGGCCGTTCACTCTTGTCGAACGTCATCCCGTTCAAAGATGTCACCATGACGAACGAGACTCTCTCGATTGTCACGGCTGAAATCGACTCTGTGTACATGGACTACGCTGACCAAGCGCAGTCTAACTACGCAAAGATGGGCGAAATGGGCGACCTTCTTGGTAAGAAGATTGGTGAGCGCATCGAGGCAGTTGTTCTCGGTAACAACGCAAACTTCACTGACTTTGGTGACACTGGCGCAGGCGTTCTCGGTCTCTCGGCAACACCTATCACCATGTCTTCGAACAACATCGACGACGTTATCCGTGGCGTTATCGAGCAAATAATCACCGCAAACGGCTACAACTACTACCTTCAGAACGGTGGTTTTGCAGTCTGGCGACCTTCTGACTGGACGCTCCTCGTAGCATTCATGCAGGCAAACGGTTTCCGCTTTGCTGATGAAGCTCTCGCAGACGGCGGCAATGGTCGCATGGGCAAGGAAGCTATGGGCCTCTACCACTACGTCACCACTGGCTATGCCACTGGTCACGTCATGGCAGGTGTTCGTGGCGCACAGAAGCTCGGTATCCTCAAGAGCACCTACGGCAAGACTTTCGTAAACGAGATGCCATCCAGCTCAACCGCTGGCTCACTCTCAGGTACGCAGATTCACACCCGTGTGGACTACGGTTTGTTGGTTCCTACGAACCTCAAGCCTACGCTCTTCGACGTGAACGTAGCCTAGTTCTTTCTCATCCCTTCCTCTCACTCTGTGGGGGGCGGGATATGGCAAAGAAACCAGACGCAAAAGTTATTATCGGTTTACCAGTCACAGAGTCGGGCACGATGAAAGCCCGAACGGCTCACTCTATCGGGTGCGCCATTGTTGGTGCTGGAGGGATTGTCACCGACTTCCTTCTTCGATTGTCGTGCGACATTGTGAGCTCACGCACATGGCTCGTGCAGGAGGCTATTAAGCGCGGAGCTACCCACCTTCTGTTTGTGGACAGCGATATGATGTTCCCCGAGGACACCATTCCGAGGCTCTTGGCGCATGATAAGGAAATCGTCGCGGCAGAATACAACAAGCGCGAATTCCCACTCACTCTCGTATCTAAACCGCTCGAAGAGCGCAAAGAGAACGAACTCTACAAGGCAAGCCACGCAGGGACAGGGCTCATGCTCATCAAACTCTCTATCTTCGAGAAGCTGGGCAAGCCATCAGAAGACCATCCACGCGGCAACCCATGGTTCTCGTTTGGTAGAGATAGCCAAGGAGCGCTCGTAATGGGCGAAGATGTTTGGTTCTGCAATGTTGCTCGTGATGCAGGTTTTGACACTTGGATAGACCCCACTATCAAGGTTGGGCACGTAGGGGAATACGTTTACTAATATGCAATTTTACGATTCAAACGGACAAGGTATTTGCGCAGAGATAGACCGCCTGTGCGACACAACAGACACGACGTACTCACGTCTCGCTAAGACTTCTCGTGTCAATAACGCACTTGAGCAGGTTATTTCGTGGATTATCACCGCAGACGGCACGTGGCAGTTTGACGATAAAAACTTCACTACCCTTCCCCGAGGCACAGCGACGCTCACCGAGGGCACAAACCAGTACTCTTTTGCAGCAGACTATCTCGACATCATCCGCGTCGAAGTGCTGGATTTGAATGGACGATACCGTGAGATACAGCCACTCGACCCCGAGGAACTTGGTGGCATGTCATGGGACGAGTACTTTGCGAATACCACGAGTGCTAACTCTAAGGGTTTCCCTATGTGGTATGACAAGAACGCAGACGGCATCGTGCTTGCTCCTGCGCCTACCTCAACAGCTGTGACCCTTACCAACGGCCTACGAGTGACCTTTCAGCGCACTGGCTCACTCTTTACCGCAACTTCAGCGACGACCGACGATAGCACACAGCCAGGCTTTTCCTCACCTTTCCATGTCATTTTGGCCTACATGGCCTCTATTCCATACTGCGTGCAGTACCATCCAGAGCGCGTTTCTGCATACATGGCGAAAGTAGGCGACACCACACCACCAACCGGCATGAAGCGCGACCTCTTGCAATTTTATGCTCGAAGAGAACGAGACAAACGCAAGACCATGACCACTAAGCCACCACGACAATTCAAATGACCATTAACCTTTCACTCAACAACAAGAACACCGTAACCCTCACGAACGATGCGAAGGGGCCAAATACGACGTGGGACCAAGCTACGTACACGTGGGATAACGCAGTAGGAACATGGGACAACCCGGGAACCGTGGTATCAACAGAGAATAAAAACACCGTATCTTTAACATTAGACAACAAAAACTAGTATGCACTGGATAGCAAACATATTGGTAGGCATAGGAGCAGCGGTAGCGGGGCTATTCGGTGGCGCTCAGCACCTCGCAGGCACCACCATTACCACCATCCTTGGGACTGACACGCTTTCAAACTCTCGCACTACCATCAACGACAACTTTACCAACCTGCTCAATGGCAAAATTGAATCAAGCACTACTACACTCCCCCTCATCACAACGTTAGCTAATCTATCAACCGTCGGCACCATTGGCTCAGGTGTGTGGCAGGGCACAGCTGTAGGGGCTCAGTATGGCGGCAC
>CAZWRK010000158.1:0-8418 GCA_964635875.1 uncultured Aquaspirillum sp. | reverse complement strand
GACTGCGTGGGGTGTGTTCGCTCATATCCTCCACCTACCTTGAGTTGGAAAAGGCTTGGCCACAACAAATCAACCAAATGCCATTAAATTTGACAAACATAATGCAATAAACCACAAAAAACACCAAACAAATAAAAATAAGGCCTGTACTTCTATATCTTATTTTTTCCGCCAAAAACCCAATACCGGATGAAAATGCCACCCCTGATCGTCTTCACGACCACAGCGCAAAGTCAGCGTGCCGTAACGACGAGCGCAATCCAAATCTGACACCCCAAGACTGCCAGCCAAGGCATCCAACTCATCCAGATAGTCTTCATTCCCCCACGGAGAGATGCCTTTTCCCGTGAACAGACCTCGATCGGCAATGGGGTGCAACAATTGATTGTTTTGCTGTAAAAACACTTCCCCACGCCGCTCGCCTTCAATCACTTTGTGCAAAACCATGCCGTGGTCTTCGTCGGGCAACAACACCATGTCCCATTCCTCACCATGCTTTTGACGAAATGGTTGCTTGCGCTGCAAACCGCCATGCAACATAGCTTGTGGCCACTGCCAACAACTCGCCGCACACAGGCGAGGCTTCGGTGGTTCATCTTCATATTCAGCAGGAATTTCGATTTGATTCAAATCTGCTTGCAAACGCGCGTGTTCCAAATCGACTAAATTGCGGCTAGGTCGCAGCTCAGGCCGCGCCAACAATCGTGGGCGGGCGTCGAGGTGTCGGTAGTCGGATTCAGGCAAGATATCCGCCAGATCGACGCTTTTGAGGCTGAATTCACCATTCTCAAAACCTGGACGGCAATACGCAGGCTTCCCCCCCAACCATGCCGCCAAACTGTGCTGCAAAATCAGCACATTCAGTCCCGAAAAATCCTCCGGCCAATGACGACGCACACGCCCAGCCAATTGAATCAACGAACGCATAGAAGAAGGCTCAGCAATCGCCCAGTTGTAACAATGGTCGCGCCCGACCTCACTCACCGGCGAAGACAAGACAATAAATAACTGATCTTGTGCGGCGCTTTGATCCAATCGCCGACGAATATCCGGCAAGGCGAATAGCGCCTCTTTGTTGTGTCGAGTCAGTGCCGCGTCCAGCCGTCGCTCAATCGCAGATCGCAGCAACAGCGGGTATTGCGAGTGGTAAACACACAAATGAATCTGCACACCATCCGGCACATCCTGTGCGTACAGCGCTTGCGCCAGCGGATAAATCTTGTCGATATGGGCAAAGCGCATCAGGCCGATGCTGACTCGCCGTCCGGTTTTCGGGTCGATGTCATGGTTGGTGGCATGCAAGCGCAAGGCTTGTTCGCGCAGCAAGTTCGCCAACGCACCAAACATTTCTGCTTCTTGTTTTGGGACACCCGTTAAAGGCAACAAAGCGGCTGTGCGGCGCGGTTTTTGTGTGGCCAACCACGCGTACCGAGCTTGGGCAAACGCCACATGCGCGCCCTGAAATGCCGCACTGTTCGAGCAATGCGCATGACGACTTTCACGCTCGTCCACCCATACACAACAGACATCCAACGGCAAATGAGGTTCGCCCCGATGTGCTTGGTAATACGCCCGCCCCTGCAAATACGCATCAAATAAGCATTGCAACATCGCCGGAGGTAGCGTGGCCGAAGACACCAACACCCGACTGCCCAGCAATCCCGCCCAATGCACCAAACGGGTCAAGGCGGGTAAATCCTCGACCGAAAAATCATCCGGCTCGTCGAGCACCACATCCGAACTCATCAAACGCAACATCGGTGCGATCTGCCGCCCGCCGCGTGTGCTTTCAGTGGCGGGCGTCAAATGGTCAATCGTGCACACCAAGAGTGGAGCGACCAACAGTTTGTTGAAACGCGGGTCGTGGCTCATTTGTTGCAGCAAAGGATGATCGGGATTGCCTTCAAAATGAATGGCGGTTTCTTCGTCCATCAAGGCGTTTTTATCGGCAGAGGCCGAACCGCAGGCCTCGGCTTGTTCCTCTGCCAATTTGGCCTGATGCTCAAGCAGTTCTCGGCTCGCTACCCCACCGACCCGAATCGCCAACTGATCTTCCCCGAGATTCAGTCGATCGCGAAAAACCTGCCCTGTTTGCAGAGTCAAGGTGCGCAATCCCAGCGCAAAAGCGCAACGAAAGCCCGTATCTGGCCGCGCCAGCGCGTACATGATGCGCGCGTTAGCCAGCGTCTTGCCGCAGCCAGTCGAAGCCATATTGATGATAAAAGCGCCCTGTTTCGCCGCTTGATCGCGGACACTGCTCGCCACATCAAACGCTTTGTCTTGCCATGCAAACCGGCGATCGGCGCTGCGTTTTTGCAGCAGTGGATGACGGCCCAATGTGGGCAGCGCACGTGCAATGTCCGGCAAGACGCGGGCGGTCGTCAGTGCGTGGCGAGCAACGCCGTTAAGGTGCTCGGGCAAGGTCTGGTTGAATTGGCGGCCGGCGTACTTAGGGTTATTTTTCTGGGTAGAAGATAGGGTATTGGCAAAAGCGGTTTCTTTTTCCTTTCCCGCCACCCAGCTCGGTTTAACGATTTGACTAGAAAAATGGTGATCCGCCAGCATCAGGATGAGCCGTGCCAGATGCAGCGGATAAGGCTGATCCAGCCACGTCGTCGCTGTGTTCTGGCGGGCGGCTAACTGCCGTGCAATATCTGCAACGCGGGCGCGCCACAAGGAATCATCGCAGGGCAAACCATAGGGAAAGTCCCAATAAGGTTCGGCTTCTTTGACGGTGACACTGTCAAAAGGCTGGTTCCACTTGCTGTCCAACGCGATTAGACCGGTGGCGATACGGCTAGCATTCAATGTCTGATCATTACTGACGGGCAACTTGTGATGACTCAGCACCAGCCAGCACACGGCAGCGGCCATCGGCGGCAATACACCATCGGCAAAGGGTTTGTTATCGCGGGCCTTGTCGTGTTCACCGTCTTGCAACTGCGCTTTTTCCAGACGATTTGTCCAGTTGTCCGTCGTCATCTGGGCGGGATCTTGTAGCCGCGCCAGCCAAGTCGCGTCGTCATCCTGCCCGACAAATGCCTGAATCAAGCGCAAGGACACCCATTCATGACGGTAGACATTGGCCGGATGCGGGCCTTTGCTCCGCAAGCGCATCTGAAACGCCTCGCACGCTTTGCCCAAATCATGAAATAGCGCCGCCAGTCCCGCCAATAAGCGAATGTCTTCGCCGCTGAGCCAGTCGTTTTCATCATCGCTGCGCAAAACGTCTCGGCCTGTCGTATTGGTGGGCACGGCACCTTCTGCATTGAAGCGACGCGCATCGCCGACGATCCACACCAGCTCGCGATGATCGCGACCGCGCAGCCAATGACACGCCACGGCAGTATTTTTGCGAGCGGTTTTGCGCAGCAATTTGCGCAAAGTATCCAGACCGGCTTGAGTGATCGGCGTTTGCCATGTCCGATCGCCGCACCGCTCGGCAAATTGATCGAGAATCCGCCGCGTTTCGGTGAGGGCGCGTTTATCGCATTGCGATACCAATAAAATGTTCATTTGCGCGCTCCGTGTTGTTCGGCAATGTTTTTCAGTTCGTCGATCATAAAATCGAGCGCCTCGCTGCGCGTCAGCTGGCTAATGCAGTTCTGACGGAAAGTCTGTTCATCGTCGCCGCGCATGGCGCTGATAAAGGCTTGTGGCAAGACGATCGCATCTTTCACCAAGTCGGCCGCGTCAAACACCAGCCCGCCACGCCGTGTTTTACCGTGCAAAATTGCCAATCCGTGCGGCAAACCAAGCACCCAAGTCGCTGTCGCCCCCAAGCCATACGCCAAGTAGTTGCCGTGATCCAAAAAACGATTGGCCGGATCGCTGCCGCTGCCGCGCTTGGCACGGGAAAATTCGCCATAAGATGTTGCACCGGCGGCCAAGCGGAACAGTTGCTTAGACAAGCGCGCTTCTTCGAGCAATAAACTGTTGTGATCGGGGGCATGCGCCAAATTGACAAAACTGGAGTGCAACACGCTTTCAAACTGTTCGCTGTTCACCGAAAAACCGGCATCGCGCAAAGGGCGACTCTCCAGCCACTGTTGACGAATCCGCGCCAGCCGCGCTTGTTGTAACTGCTTGGCGGCGGCGAGTCTTTTTTCTTCGTCAAACCAAAAGGCCACCCACTTTTGCAAGTATTCGGTTGGACGGTATTCGGATTGGGGCGATTGCCATGCCACCTCCATCTCGATTTCACCGGCGGTAAACAATGGCGTTCCACCGCCCCCACAAAATCCGACCATCACCCCCGCTTTGGCCAATTCGCGCATCGCGGCTTGGGTGACAGAAGTCCCCGTGCCGAGCAGCAATGTGGTGGTGTTCGCAATCGGGATATTCCAATACAAGGATTGTTTGCCCTGTTCGGTGACGTACTCCACCCGCCCACCATTGACCAACACACGGCAATGCTCGAGGTAATACAAATTGGCGCGCTTGGAATGCAAAATCGTTTTCAAATCAGAAGGCGAAAAATCGTGCATATGCGTTCCTTTATCAGCAAGAAGATGAATATTCAAAACAAACTTCAACGCTAAAACAAAATGCCATTCAATATCGTGACATCAAACAATCATTCCAAAAGCAAGCTCAACTGCTAGATGTCATGAGACACCTTTTTCACCGCTGAATGGATTTGACAAATTTGTCCATAAAAAAAGCCCACCTATTTGGTGGGCTTTCTTGACTAGAACACGCGTGAACAGTTCTTCACTCCCGCAACAGCGCGGGCGACTCAGCGGGGACTAAATGGCGGAATTGGCTAATGCCAAGTTGGCCGAGTGTTTGGGTACACTCGTGAAGCGCTTGCAGCAAGCGTTCACGCTCTTGCACGGAGAGCTGGTTAAACTCCGCGCGCATGACAATATCCAGCTCGATTTTGCCGTTGAGGTAGTGCATTTGCAGCTGAACATGGCTCGACAGTGCTGGGCCAAGGGCTTGTTCAAAATGTTGTTCCAAAACATCGCGGCTCGGTAGGCTAATGCTCGAAGCGTGGCCGTGGTCATCCTCAGGATCGACATGCACCAGCACATCTAATACCGCGTGATTTTCCATCACCCGCCGCCGCGCCAGCGCCGCAATATGATGCCCCTCGGACACACTGACATAGCTATCGACCAAAACATGCGCATCGACCAGCGCCAAATCGCCCATTTTGCGGGTCCGAAGATCATGAACATCTTTGACACCGGCGGTTTCGGCCAAAGTCGCGCGAATCGCATTCACTTCGGTGTCATCGAGACTTTCATCCATCAAATCCGACAACGCTTGCCACGTAAATTTCCAGCCGGTGCGGGCAATCATAAATCCGACCAAAGCCGCGGCGAGCGGATCCAGAAACGGATATCCCGCCAAGTTCCCGATAATCCCGCCCGCGACCACCAAAGAAGAAGCCGCATCCGAACGGGCATGCCACGCATTGGCAATCAACATGCCTGATTTCACGCGCTCTGCAATTTTGAGCATGTAGCGGAACAAGCCCTCTTTGGCGACCAAGGTCAATAGCGCCACCCACAACGCCACAACGTGAACATTGGCGATGGTTTCAGGGTGTTGAATTTTGCTCCCCGCCGACCACAACATGCCGACCCCCGCCACAAACAACAACACCCCTAATAATAAGGATGCTGCGGTTTCAAAGCGGGCATGACCATACGGATGGCGTTCATCCGCGCCAGCATGGCTAAATTTATTGACGAACAACACCACAAAATCCGCGACCAAATCCGACAGAGAATGCAAACCATCCGCCACCAAACTCTGTGAACGCGCCCACAGCCCCACCGCAATCTGCAAAACCACCAACACGATATTGACGACAACGCTCACCATGGTGCTGCGATGAGCGGCTTGTTGGCGCTCAAGAGAATGGGTTTCGGCCTTGGGTGAGGCCTCGAAATGGGCTGAGGAGTTCATGAATTTTCTGGCATCAAAAAGGAAGGTCAGATTATGCCATCCATTGATTTAAATTTTGCTGATGTCACGCGCTTCAATAGAATGACACGTTCCTAAACTCGCGTAAGAATTCGGCTATGACCACATCGCAAGCGCTGATTTATTTTGAAGATTTAGAAGTGGGCGCGCAGTTTCCCAGCCCGATCACCCATACCCTGAGCGTCGATGACATTATCGCCTTCGCGCATCAATATGATCCGCAACCCTTTCACACCGACCCCAACGTTTCGACCGATAACGTATTTGGCGGCCATGCGGCCAGTGGCTGGCATACTGCCGTCACCGCGATGCGGCAGTTTGTTGACATGCTCGCGCCACGGGTTGCGGGCGGATTAGTCGGCTTGTCGATTGATAAACTACGCTGGCCGCGTCCGACCCGTGCCGGCGATACCTTGCGCGTGACCGTCGAAGTGCTCGGCAAAAAACGCTCTAGCTCCAAGCCCAATTTCGGGGTGGTGCAGCTAAAGTGGTGGGTTCATAACCAAGAAGACCAATTGGCGCTCGAATTAGAAAACGCGATCTGGGTGGCGTGTCGCTCGACACAAGATTAAAAAACCCCCGCTACCTACTCAAAAGACCACATGAATTACGTGGTCTTTTTTCGTGCTATGTCAATGAAAAATCAGGGATTTTCGTGCGTTAGCGCGCCAACTCTGGCACAATGCGCAGCTTGCTGAAATCGACCGATCTCATGAGTACACCAATCCCTTCTGCTAAATCTATTTTTTCTTATCGTCCCCACTGGGCTAAACGCTTTGGGCCTGCGCCGTTCCTCCCGATGACCCGCGACGAAATGACCGCGCTCGGCTGGGATAGCTGCGACATTATTTTAGTCACCGGCGATGCCTATATCGACCACCCCAGCTTTGGTATGGCCTTGGTTGGCCGCTTGCTCGAAGCCCAAGGTTTCCGTGTCGGCATTATCAGCCAGCCCGATTGGCAATCGGCGGATGATTTCCGCGCGCTGGGCAAACCCAATCTGTTCTTTGGGGTGACGGCGGGCAATATGGATTCGATGATCAATCGCTACACCGCAGACAAAAAACCACGCTCCGACGATGCCTACACGCCGAATGGGGAACCAAACAAGCGCCCCGATCGCGCCGTCACGGTCTACGCGCAACGCTGCCGCGAAGCCTATCCGGGCACCGGCGTGATGATTGGCAGTATCGAAGCAAGCTTGCGCCGCATCGCCCATTACGATTATTGGAGCGACAAAGTTCGGCAATCGGTTTTGATCACCTCAAAAGCCGATATTTTGCTGTATGGCAACGCCGAGCGCGCCCTTGTCGAGATTGCCCACCGCGCCGCGAAAGGCGAAAAACTGTCCGAAATGCACGATATTCGTGGCACCGCGTTTATTGTTCCGCATGGCTGGCGGCCGTCGGAAGAGTGGGCCGAAATGGACTCCACCACGGTCGACGTACCGGGACGGGTCGATCCGCATCTCAACCCCTACGAATACTTGCCAGAAAAAGACAAGACAGAAAATAACGATCCAACCGCGGCCCAGCCCATCAAATTTATGAATGTGCATGAGCGGGTCGCCCTACGCCGAGACCAGCGCACCCGTACCGTGGTACGGATTCCGGCTTATGAGGCTGTGGCATACGATCCGGTGCTATACGCCCATGCCAGCCGCACCTTGCATTTGGAATCCAACCCCGGCAATGCGCGCGCCTTGGTGCAATTACACGGCGAACGCGATGTGTGGCTGAACCCGCCACCGATCCCGCTCACCACCGAAGAAATGGACCATGTTTATGGCCTGCCCTACGCCCGTAATCCGCACCCGGCTTATGGCGATGCGAAAATTCCGGCATGGGACATGATCAAATTCTCGGTCAATATCATGCGCGGCTGTTTTGGTGGCTGTAGTTTCTGTTCGATTACCGAACACGAAGGGCGGATTATTCAGAGCCGCTCGGAAGAATCGATCTTGAAAGAGATCGAAGAAATTCGCGATAAAACCCACGGTTTTACCGGCCAAATTTCGGATTTAGGTGGCCCCACCGCCAATATGTACCGGCTGGCCTGTAAAGACCCGAATATCGAGCGTTCCTGTCGCAAACTGTCCTGTGTATATCCCGATATTTGCGAAAACCTCGGCACCGATCATGGCCCGTTAATCCAGCTCTATCGCAAGGCGCGAGCCCTGCGCGGCGTCAAGAAGATCAATATCCAATCGGGCCTGCGCTACGATTTGGCAGTCAAATCGCCGGAATACATCAAAGAACTGGTTCAGCACCACGTCGGCGGCTATCTCAAAATCGCGCCGGAGCACACCGAAGATGGCCCGTTGTCGAAAATGATGAAGCCGGGCATGGGCGCGTATGACAAGTTCAAAGAACTGTTCGAGCGCTTCTCGAAACAGGCGGGCAAAGAGCAATATCTGATCCCGTACTTTATCGCCGCCCACCCCGGCACCAGCGACGAAGACATGATGAACTTGGCCTTGTG
>CAZWRK010000157.1:0-8486 GCA_964635875.1 uncultured Aquaspirillum sp. | reverse complement strand
GTTGATGCGATTATTGCGCAAGGTGTCGAGGCCGGAGGCCATCGCGGGATGTTTTTGACTGAAGACATTCGCACGCAGATGGGGACATTTGCGCTGGTGCCGCAAGTGGTTAAAGCGGTAAATGTGCCGGTGATTGCCGCCGGAGGGATTGCCGATGCAGCAGGGGTTCGGGCGGCGATGAGTTTAGGCGCTGCCGGTGTGCAGATCGGGACGGCGTATTTACTATGTCCCGAAGCGACCACCAGTGCGGTGCATCGCGCTGCGTTGCAAAGCGAGATGGCGCGCGAAACGGTGTTAACGAATATTTTTTCAGGCAGACCAGCGCGCGGAATCGTCAATAGTTTGATTCGTCGGCTTGGTGCAATGCGCCCCGATGCCCCGCCGTTTCCACTCGCAACCGCCGCTTCTGCGCCTTTGCGCACCAAGGCGGAGAGCGTGGGCTGTGGCGATTTCTCGCCGTTGTGGGCGGGGCAGAACACTTCTGGTTGCCAAGCAATTTCGGCTGAGGCGCTTACGCGGGCGTTGATCAACGGTTTTTGATGTTAAAAAGCCTCTGACGGGACAGAGGCTTTTGGGTGGTTTTTAGGTGTGGGCGGCTGTGATTTGTGGGTCAAATCGTTCGAGCACATGCTTGCTCATCCCTTTGGCCAGTTCTTCTTCATCAAAAAAGACCGTTCCGACCCCCTCTTTGCGCAACATAACGGATTCATCTTCGCTGTGCGTCCGCAAGACAATTTCAATCGTCGGGTTAAGCATCCGCGCAGCCACTGTCATCTGACGCACGTCGATTGAATCCGGTGTGGCGACAACCAACATCGCAGCATTGGCGATGTGTGCCTGAATCAGCACCGCCGGATCGGTCGCATCTCCTGAGACCGCGACGATGCCGTTGTTGCGCAAGTCTTCGACCAATTCTCGGTTCTGTTCGGCGACCACATAGGGAATGCTTCGTGTTGCCAGTGCGTCTGCAATCCGTTTACCGACTCGGCCATATCCCACCAGTACCACTTGGCCTTGCAAGTATTTACGCTCGGTCGCCATAGGAAGTTCGGCATAGGGGTCGCCTCTTTGTTCCAAGCGGCGGGCCAGATCCGAATGCTGGAGAATCCAGCGCCGCACCGGCTCAATCGCGGCAAACAAGGCGGCGTTGAGTGCAATCGAAATGAGTGCACCCGCAAGGATTAAGCTCATGCCTTCCGCTGGCAACAGCCCCAGAGACAAGCCCAAGCCCGCCAAAATGAATGAAAATTCACCGATTTGCGCCAAGCTTGCTGAAACGGTCAGCGCGGTGTTGAGTGGGTAGCGGAATGCGAGCACCAATCCAAATGCGGCAATTGATTTGCCAAAGATGATGATGGCGACCACGCCTAAAACGTGCAGGGGTTTTTCCATCAAGATCGCGGGTTCAAACAGCATCCCCACCGAGACGAAGAACAGCACCGAGAACGCATCACGCAAAGGAAGAGATTCTTCGGCCGCACGGTGGCTAAACTCGGATTCACGCATGACCATGCCTGCAAAAAATGCGCCCAATGCAAAGGACACGCTGAACAGTTGGGCGGCGCCATAGGCGATGCCAATCGCTGCGACGACAACCGCAAGCGTGAACAGCTCACGCGAGCCGGTGCGTGACACTTGCCAGAGCAACCAAGGCAATGCGCGGCGTCCTGCTATCAGCATAATGGCGATGAAAGCCGAGACTTGGAGTAAGGTTTGCCCAATCGTGACCCATAGTGCTTGAGGATGGGCTACTTCGACGACGGTGCCGCCTAAAACCCCTGCGAGCGGTGGGAGCAAAACCAGTACCAGCACTGTGGCAAGGTCTTCAACGACTAACCAGCCGACCGCAATACGGCCATTCATGCTGTCGAGTACGCCGCGCGCTTCGAGCGCTTTGAGCAGGACAACTGTGCTTGCGCATGACAGCGACAGCCCGAAAATTAATCCTTCGCCCCAGCTCCAACCCCAGCCCCATGATAAGGCCAGCCCGAGTACGGTCGCGAGGCTCATTTGTACTACAGCACCCGGCACGGCGATGCGCTTGACGGCGAGCAGATCATTCAGCGAGAAATGGAGGCCGACCCCAAACATGAGCAGCATGACGCCGATTTCTGAGAGCTGGGCGGCAAGGTTGACGTCGGCCACAAACCCTGGCGTGCCCGGCCCGATAATGATGCCGGCCAGAAGATAGCCAACTAAGGCCGGTATTTTGATTCGTTCGGCAAGAAACCCGAGGACGAGCGCAACACTAAAGCCCGCGGCGAGTGTCGTGATTAAGGGAATGTTGTGTTCCATGTTGTCGCCATTTCAATTTCAATTCGACTTCCTTGTTTGTCATGTTGGGCTTATGGCTACCTTATGTTGGGGGGAATTCCATTGTGCATATGGCATCACGGATGATGGCTCATGGTTAGGATGGGTTGTTTCTTCAAAGGCAATAGGCTAATTTTTGCTGCAAGCTTATGCAGCAAATTCTCCTAGCAAAAGCCGCCCGTTCAATTCGGGTGTACGTTCCTGACCGTAGAGCGTTCCGTAGACTGAGTGCAGGAGCCAGTCTTGCATAAGATGAGGGCGAGTCAGGCGACGCCCATGTGTACACAAAAAAAGCCCCAACGGTTGATTGTTGGGGCTTTTGCGAAGCAGCGCGGTTTCTTATTCGGGGAGATAAGTCACGTGCTCAAGATTTGCTTTCCGGATGGCTTCTTTCAGAATATCAATGACTTCCATACGTGGGTACTGCCGCCGTGCCGCAATGATTACCCGTCGGGTTGGCGCAGGTTTTTCAAACGGAATCAACTCGAGCAGCGCTTCATCTCCGGGGCCGATGGAGGTTGCAGGCAAAACAGTTACGCCTAAACCGCTCGCCACCATGTGGCGAATGGTGGTGAGCGAGCTGCCTTGTAAGCCTTTGTGCCACAGCTCGTTGACGCCGCTTGCAGGACGTTTCATGTCTTCGCAAAGCGCCAAAACATGATCACGGAAACAGTTGCCCTGATTCAGCAACAAGATGTTTTCGTCTGCCAGCGCTTGGCGAGGGATGGCGGCTAAAGACTTCCACGGATGATTTTTCGGGGTAGCGACCAAAAAATCTTCGTCGTAAACCGGAAAGGTGACCACGCCCTGTTCTTCGAATGGCTCTGCGAGAATGGCCACGTCAATTTCGCCTCGCTTCAGCATTTCTGAGAGGCGCGCGGTGTAGTTCTCTTCCAGAATCAAAGGCATGTCGGGCGCAAGCTGGCGTAACACTGGAATCAGCTTGGGCAAAAGATAGGGGCCAATCGTAAAGATAATCCCGAGCTTTAATGCGCCAATGAGCGGATTTTGGTGTGCACCGGCAATGCGCTTAATCATCTCAGCTTGTTCAAGCACAACCTGCGCTTGTTCAACGATTTCTTTGCCAATTTCGGTGACGGAAATCTCAGAGCCTCGCTCAAATAAGGTGAGTCCGAGTTCGTCTTCGAATTTTTTGATGGCAATCGACAGCGTTGGCTGGCTGACAAAGCAGCGGCTGGCGGCACGTCCAAAATGACGTTCGCGCGCCACTGCTACGATGTAACGTAATTCTGTCAGCGTCATCGTTAGCGATCGGGCAAGATAATATTGACTTCGAGCACTTCAATATTGCCTTGGCGCTCTAACTGGACTTTGATGTCTTCTCTGGCGATGGTGACATACTTGGAGATGACCGCAATCAGTTCGCTTTGCAATGCTGGCAAATAATCTGGGTTAAATTCAGCCCCGCCACTGCGCTCATGCGCAAGGATAATTTGTAAACGCTCACGCGCGATTTCTGCAGATGGAGTCACGGTATAACTATCATTTTTCCCAAAAAGACGCTCAATGATTGACATGGTCTCAACCCCCGAAAATGCGCTTCAACAATCCCGGTTTAGTCGCCTCAAGAAAACGTAGAGGTTTAGTTTCACCCAGAAAACGCGCAACAACATCTTTGTAAGCCTCAGAAGCATCGCTGCCATGAGAGTGAATAACGGGTGTACCAGAGTTCGATGCTTGCAGAACTGCTTGCGACTCTGGGATTAAGCCAATCATCGGAATGCACAGAATCTCTCGGATATCGTCGACCGATAGCATTTCGCCTTTTTCCACCCGTTCTGGAACATAGCGCGTGATCAATAAATGTTCCTTAACAGGCTCTCGGTTCTCGATGGCGCGCTTTGATTTGGAGGCCAGAATGCCCAGAATTCGGTCAGAGTCACGGACTGAGGACACTTCAGGGTTGGTGACGACAATCGCTTCGTCAGCAAAGTACAAGGCCATGAGTGCGCCTCTTTCGATGCCTGCGGGGGAATCACACACAATAAATTCAAAGTCTTTGGCGAGATCGTTTAAGACCCGTTCGACACCCTCTTCGCTCAAGGCATCTTTGTCGCGTGTTTGCGAAGCAGGGAGCACATAGAGGTTTTCAGAGTGCTTGTCTTTGATGAGCGCTTGGTTGAGGTTTGCTTCGTTGTTGACGACATTAATGAGGTCATACACAACGCGCCGCTCACAGCCCATGATCAAATCTAGATTACGTAGGCCCACATCAAAATCAATCACGACAGTTTTATGGCCGCGCAAAGCGAGACCAGCCGCAAAACTCGCGCTTGTTGTCGTTTTGCCCACACCACCTTTACCTGATGTGATAACGATAATTTTTGCCACGGTGTTTCCTTTAAATAATATTTTTATATCAGGACAAGGGGGTGATCACGATCCGCTCGTCATCTAGAAAAACTTGAGCTGCTTTTCCTTGAAGACTGGGCGGTAAATTTTCTTCTAAAGTGCGGTATACGCCTGCAATAGAGACGAGCTCTGCTTCCATTGATTGCGTAAAAATGCGCGCGTCCATCATGCCGCGCGCGCCTGCAAGGGCACGGCCTCGCAAGGGGGCATACACATGAATATCTCGGTCTGCGATCACTTCGGCACCGGCACTCACCGTCGCTAAAATGACTAAATCAGCATCGCGCGCATAAACTTGTTGTCCCGCCCGAATCGGTCGGTCAATCACCATCGTTTTTTTACCTAAGCTCGGAGGCGCTACGGGCGGGGCCGGTTCTGGCACTGGCTCGGGAGGCGGCGGCGCTGCAACTTGGGGCGGTGTGCTGTTTTGTGTGTATGGCGACGTTGCTTGGTGGCTTGCGTCAATCCAAGCTAAACCTGCCTGCGACGCATGAGGAATTCTTTCTGGATACGGGTGGCTTAACCCCACTGCATGCAACCCATGACGCGATAACAAAATCCGCAAGGCCACTAAATCCATCTCCGCGACATGGCTTACAGCAGAGAGATCAATCAGCGTAGGCTCATGAGAAAATGTTGAGGCTCTTCCTTTAAAGCGCAGGGAAAACTCGTTCTCAATCGCGGCAATATCATGGGTATAAAGATGAATAGCGAGGAGATCCAGACTGGCAGATTTGATTTCGAACGATACAGGTTTGGGCGCAGTCATGATCGTTGCTGACGTGATTTAAAAAGACAATGGCGCTGAGTCTACCTGTATCACTATTCGCATTCAAGGTAGATGAGAGTTTCAAGAGAGCTTTCTATATAGGCACTATTTGTATTGCATTTTTCAATGCATTCTATCCAATCTAAAAAGGTGGGATACATTTTTGTTACAAACATTAAAAAAATGAATAAAAATAGGCTGTTGTTGCATTGTTGCAACGCAACATTTTCTTGACATCTCCGCCGAACATGGTTAATCTTGCCTTACTGCTGCAGTGCAGCAATTGCTTGAATTTAAACGCGGCCTAAGTGCCGTGTGTTTCCTCTTCGTCACAGAAACTCCGACATTTTAAGGATTACCGCCATGTTTACACCTAACGAACAACTCGCCTCCCTCGGTCAAGCTCAATTCGAAAAAGCTGTTCGCCTGTCTGGCATCGTCATGTCTAGCGCAGAACGCTTTGCGAACCTGCAATTGGAACTCGGCAAAAAGCTGATGAACGACAATGCGCAAAACGTGAAGCAACTGACCGAAATCAAAGACCCGAAAGCTTTGATGGCTTTCCAATCTAGCCTGACACAGCCTGCTGTTGATCAAGCCATGACCACTGCACGTAGCGTATACGACGCTGCTGTTTTGACACAAAACGAAGTGCAAAACTTCATTGAAGATCAACTGCTTGAGTTCAACAAACAACTGTGCTCCAACTTGGACAAAATCGCGAAAAACGCACCGGCAGGTTCTGATGTTGCAATCAGCGCCATCAAAAACGTGTTGACCTCTGCAACTGCTGCGTACGACAACGTCGCTAAAACAGCTAAAAAAGTCAGCACCGAATTGGCTGAGGCAGGTGTTGAAGCTGCAAATGCAGCGGTCACACAAACTGCAGCGGCTGCAGCAAATGCAACTTCTGCTGCGACCAGCAAAAAAGCCTAATAACAGCTTAGCTTGCTGTTAGAAAAAAGCCTCGGGATATCCGAGGCTTTTTTACGTTTTGGGTTCGGTTGTCTTTGTTATCGCCAAGGGCAATTGCGCGATGGCTTGTTCTAGGGTATGAAATATCGATAAATTACCTTCGAGCCATGACTTTAGCAATCTCGCCAAGTCTTTGGGGTAATCTTCTGGTTCATTTTGAAGTGCCAAATAATGTGAACACGCTGCTAACAGATAATAATAAATATCAAGCTGCGTATTCTGAATTAATAGCTGCAGTAAGTCGGCGGGTTGGGGCGTGAATGATTGCGGTGTATTTAAAAATGTTAAGGCAATATGCTGAAAAGCATGAATCAATAAGACTAAGAATCCCGCACCAGAGGCGCTTTTAGTGTGTGACCATGCATCTGGCCATGGAGCCAACGCATGCAGTAAACCTGTTGACTGAATATGCTGCGGAACCGTTCCCCCAACACAAAAAGCAAATCCAAAGCGCTCCCCCGGCGCTACAAACACGCCATCACAATTTAAGTACGTCACACCCCGTTGTGCAAAAAACTCCGCCCGTGCAGACTGCCGCCCAAACCAATCACCAGAAATATCCATAATCGGTGGCAATGTTGTCCACGGGAGGGATAAAAGGGCCTGCACGGCTTGATGGTCCAATAGCCAAATGTGCTGAGAACCCATTGCCTTTTGAACATGTTCTATCGTTGGAACATCATTGACGCAAGCGAGCCCAAGGCGAGCCGCAATCAAGTGCGCTCGTTCGCTGCTGCCATAGATGTGCCAAGTGTGACTCACGGTTGAGAATCGCCTAGAAGGGCCGCACAGACTTCCGGCCGAGCACAATGCTCAATAAACCACTTTAAAGCCAGACCAGGTTGAGCCTCCTTCCAAGCCAATGAAACGGGGGCTTCTGGTTTTTCAACACACACTTGCAGCTCCACTAGACGTCCTTGCTCCATAAAGGGCCGCGCCAATTCAACGGGCAGAAAACCGACCCCTAACCCCGCACATTGCAATTCAATTTTATCGGCCATCGACGGCACGGTGAGCACCTCGTATCCTGAGATCAAGCCCGCTGATTTTGCTGGTAAATGACGAGAACTATCTGCCGCCGCAATAATTCGATGGCGTTTTAGCTCTGATGCGGCAATCGGCTGGGGCAAATTCGTCAAAGGGTGGTCTGGTGCGCACGCAAATAAAAACAGTACCTGCCCCATTCGTTTTGATAACGACCCGATACCGCCTTCCCCGCTCGCACCAACGACAAGATCAGCCCGTCCTCCTGCCAATGCATCCCATGTTCCGCCTAAAACCTCACGAGAAAAACGCAGTCGTGTTCCTGTTTTCAGCGCTTCAAAAGCGCGGATCAAGGGAATAAAACGCGAGAAGGGAATCAAATCACAAAAAGCGATACGTAACTCACTTTCCCAACCTGTCGATAAGCGATGGATTCTATTTTCAATCTGAAATGCGGTTTCTAATAAATCACGTCCTTCTTCCAGCAATGCAAGCCCGATCGGTGTGAGTTTAGCTTTGTGGCCGGTACGGTCAAATAGCGTGACATTTAAATCTTGCTCGAGTTTTTGCACTGCATAAGTAATGGCCGATGGAACGCGGTGTAAGTAATCTGCCGCCGCAGCAAAGCTCCCTTTTCGATCAATTGAATCTAGTACCAATAGCGCATCAAGAGAAAGCTTCATTCAATTTATTCGCTTTCGTAAAGCAAGAGGGATTCAACAAAACTGCACACAATTCAGAATACACAGCCTGAAAGACTTTAGACTAGACGTAATGCATCATTCTTCACAAAATAGGCACAATTTATACCAATCAAATTAAATTTGTGAAAATAGAGTACAAAATAAAAAAGCCAGCATCTTTGTGCTGGCTTAGTCGGTCAAAAATGCCGAATTATTTGTAACGTGCAACGCCGTCAACAAGTTCTTTATTCGCAGCTTCGATGTTATCCCAGCCTTGAACTTTCACCCATTTGCCTTTTTCGAGGTCTTTGTAGTGCTCGAAGAAGTGGCTGATTTGCGCCAACAACAATGCAGGCAAATCTTCCAGTTTTTGGACGTCTTTGTACATC
>CAZWRK010000156.1:0-8500 GCA_964635875.1 uncultured Aquaspirillum sp. | reverse complement strand
ATTTCTTCCGATTGGCCACTTAAGCAAACAAGCTTACAAGGTGCAAAACAATGGCCGATTTTGAATGTGTGCCCATATGTGTGCCCACTTTAAAATGATGCAAAACAATAAACCTAATAAATTCAATGTGTTTTGATGTTTTGATTGATTCTGCATCGGAGCCTTCCGAAGCCTTCCGTACACCTCCATCAAAACCCCTGAAACCCGCGCCAATGCGGGTTTCAGGGGTCTGTTGCGTGAATCAGAAAAATCGCGCGACTTCCTCGGCCGGTAATGGTCGGGCATAGAGATAACCTTGCAGGACATTGCAGCCTAACTTCTGGAGCGTTTCTCCCTGCTCTTTGGTTTCAATCCCTTCCGCGACAAGTCCTAGCTTAAAGTTACACGCCAAGCTCACGATTGTCTCGACCAATGCCATGTCCTCTGCCGAGTTGTGCATTTGTTGCACAAAGGCGCGGTCGATTTTGAGTACATCAATCGGCAGCGACTTGAGGTAGGAGAGGCTGGAATAGCCGGTGCCAAAGTCATCTAGCGCAATAGAGCATCCAAATTCGCGCATGGTATGCAGCTTTTCGCACACCACATGAAAATCTTCGATCAGCAAACTTTCTGTGATTTCTAATTCGATATCTTCAGGATGCGCTTGCGCGGTATGAATGATTTCTTTAAACGATTCGCAAAAATGAGGCTCATGAAATTGGATCGCTGAGACATTGACGCCGACTTTAACGGGTCGTCCATGCTCTCGCCACTGTCGCGCCTGTACGCACGCTTGGCGCAAAATTTCATTGCCTAACGGTACGATCAGTCCGGTTTCTTCCGCGACCGCAATAAAGGAATTAGGCGCGATTAGGTGACCTTCGGCATCGTGTAGCCGCATCAAGGCCTCGACAGAATCGAGCTGATGGGTGGCGACGTTCATTTTGGGTTGGTAGTGCACCACGACCGCATGATTTTCGAGTGCCCAGCGAATCGTACTTAAAGTGCTATGGCGCTCGCGCAGCAGGCTTTCCATGTCTTGCGAGAAAAATCGCACGCAATTTCGGCCTTCAATTTTGGCGCGGTAGCGTGCGGCATCGGCGTGACGTAACAGTGTTTCGGTGTCTTCGGCATCGTCGGGATAGACGCTGACGCCAATGCTGACGCTGAGGTTTTGTTGTTCTCCTTGGATCAAGATCGGTTCGCGGGCGGCTTTGAGTAATTGGCTGGCCAGATCGCCGACTTGCTCGGCTTGTTCTATGGCGGGTGCGATCAGTACAAATTCATCGCCTGCGCTGCGGGTGAGGACTTCTCCATGTTTAAGCAAGCTGTTAAAGCGCTCGGTCAATGTCTTCAAGGCGTAATCACCGGCCGCATAGCCGAGTGCGTTGTTGAAATATTTGAACTGGTCGAGGTTGATGATCAGCAAGGCGACTTTGAGGTGCATGAGCCTGCCGATGCCCAAAAACTGATTGCTCAGTTTGACCATTTGCATGCGGTTGGGCAGGTTGGTAAGTTGGTCGTGATGCGCCATATGGGTCATTTTGATTGCCATCGCCCGCGCTTCACTGACATCATGAAAGACAATAACGGCACCAATAATGGTGTGATCGGCATCGCGGATGGGGGCTGCTGAGTCTTCGACATACACCCAACGCCCATCGCGTGATTGCATTTCTGCATCGAGCGCCATGCCAACGGTTCGCCGCTGGTCGAGAGCAATCCGGATCGGATTTGTTTGTGGAATACGGGTTGTGCTTGTGCGCAGCGGCATGACTCGCTCAATGCTGAGGCCGATTGCATCCTTGGAAGGATAGCCCGTCATCGCCTCTGCAACGGGGTTGGTATAGGTGACGTACCCGTCTAGATCGGTCACGATCACTGCGTCGCCAATTGATTCGAGCGTGACCCGTAGCCGCTCTTTTTCTTCTTGTAGCTGTCGCCATGCCTGGTCTGCTTCACGCGCTTTTTGGCGGATGGTGAGTTGCGCGCCGACACGCGCCCGAACGACGATGGGGTCAAAAGGCTTGCTAATAAAGTCTGCCCCACCCATTTCAAAGCAGCGCTGTTGCTCTTGTGGCGAGTCTAGGCTCGTGATGAAAATGACCGCAGTTTGTTGGGTCGAGGGGTTTGCGGCTAATTGCTGGAAGACATCATATCCACTGTAGCCGGGCATCGATAAATCAAGCAGCACGACATCCGGCGGCTGGTCTCGAACGAGACCGAGGACTTCTTCGCTATTAATCGTAAACGCTACTTGGGCAATGTTGCGCAAGGCTCCATGCAACGCCAATACGACGGTCGGGTCATCGTCCACAATCAGGACGCGCAAAGGGGAGGATGGTCGCGTTTCCATTTCAGCGGTATATCCTTTTCATGATGGTGCTTTTTTGCCTAGGCTGTGTACTAGTGCTTGATCATGGTGTTAAGGGGGTATTTTGTGCATATTGCATTTTTTGGTTCCAGATTAGACCGAGTCAATCCTGCCGACGATTCATCTCAGAATGTTCCTCGCAAACCAGCATGCAATCTACATTGAGGAGGCGCTCGCTGAGTCCGGCTGAGATTGCAGTAACGCATGGGCGTTATTGAAATTTAGCCCCATTATTTGTGTATGGAGTTGTGCGTAAATCTCTTCGCCAAAACGTGCGCGCAAGGGGTCCGCCCATTTTTCGATCTGCTCGAGCGCTTCAAGATCATGTTGTGTGAGTAAACGATTTAACTCAGCCAAGGATGTATCATCCAGAGGAATGCGCTCGTTGTCAGCGATTGTCGTTGTGGACTGTTGGTTTTTTAGCGCAGTAAGGGTGGGCTGACTGGCGATTCTGAGCTTTTCGAGTTCTGCATGTAAGGCGGCCAGCGCTTCAAGCGGGTTGGTTTCTAGGGTGCGTAGATCTTGTTCTGCTTGCGTGGCGCATTGATGAAGTTGAATTGCGCCAATCATTCCCGCGCTTCCGCGTAGCTTGTGAACGCTTGCGGCCGCCGTTTGCCGCCACACCGGATCCTCGATGTCGGCGTCGGTCGAGGGGTGGTGCGGGGTGAGGTCGGTCGCCAATAGGCGCGAAAGCGCGGTCGTAAATAAATGGAGATTTCCGAGCATCAGTCGCTCGGCGGTTTCTTGGTCAATCCCCGCAATGTCTGGCCATGGATTGAAGGTCGGTGCAGCATCCTGCAATGTAGATTCGATCGGAATGGTTTGGCCACGGTATTGCTCTACGGCAGCCCGCACGCGGCTGATAAGCTGGTTCGGCTCGAGCGGTTTTGTCAGGAAGTCATTCATTCCCGCTTCGATGGCACGGCGTTTTTCTTCGAGGAGTGCGCCTGCCGTTAAGGCAATCACTGGCAGCGTCAGCCCTAGGGTGTGACGGATGTGGCGTGTGGTTTCAAGGCCATCCATGTCGGGCATTTGCACATCCATCAGCACCGCGTCAAACGCATCAACTTGTTCACGCAAGCAGTCGAGCGCGGCTTGCCCATCGGTCACAGTGGTGACAATTGCGCCACTACGGGACAAAATTTCCATCACCACTTCTAGATTAATTTCGCTATCGTCGGCCACCAATATGCGGATATTGGGCAGCCAACGTGCTGTCACCGCTTCGGGGCTTGTCGCCTGTAGCACCCGCATATTTTTGCCGGTTTGTGCGGTCACAATATCGTTGACGGCATTGAAGAGCTGCGAGGCATTGACCGGTTTATGCAAAATTTTGTCGACGAGGTGCGCTTTATCCAGTCCGACAATCTGTTCATGCTCGTACGCTGAAATCATTAAAACGGCTGGCAATTGCTCGGCACCGACTTCACGGGCGAGGACATCAAGGGCGGTGAGCCCGTCCATTTCCGGCATTTGCCAGTCGACAATAAGGGCATCAAAGGGCCGTCGCCCGCCTGCGTGCCGTTGATGGAAAATTTCAACCAATTCTTTGCCATTACTTGCGCTGAGATGATGCCAGCCGAGCGCATGAATCATTTCGATGAGCCGTTGCCGCTCTTCAGGATGATCCTCTGCGAGCAAGACGCGAATTGGATCTTCTCCCCCTTGTAATGGGGGAATTTGGTCAGCCTCGAGGCGGTGAAAAGGCAGGCGGATCCAAAATTGGCTGCCTTGTCCTCTGATGCTTTGGACGCCGACTTCGCCCTGCATGAGTGTTGCCATGCGTTTGACGATTGAGAGTCCTAACCCCGTGCCCCCAAACTGCCGCGCAGTGCTGCCATCGCCTTGGCTGAACGGATCAAACAGGCGCGGTAGGGCCGCTTCTGGCACACCAATACCGGTATCAGATACGGTGAATTGAATATTCACCGTATGTCGCGTGTTTTCGTCCACTTTCGGCGGATCAAGCACTTCCGCCTTGAGTTTGATTTCGCCTGACGTTGTGAATTTTAGTGCATTCCCGAGTAAATTAGTCAGGATTTGTCCGAGCCGATTTTTATCTGCCAGAACCCACTCCGGCAGGTGAGGGTCTTGCTCCAAGACGAACGTCAGACCTTTGACCTCCGCTTGGGTGCCAAACACGCTTTCTAGATGGGCCAATAGCTCATCAAGGCGGCACGGCACGGCTTCGAGCGTGACTTCATCCGCCTCGATTTTGGCGAGATCCAGCACATCATTCACGATGCCGAGAAGCGCTCGCCCAGCGAGTTGGATTTTTTGCACATGGCTGCGCTGCTGTGCGTTGAGATCATCGCTGGATAGCAAGCTCGTCAGACCGATGACGGCATTCAGCGGCGTGCGAATTTCGTGGCTCATATTCGCGAGGAATGTGCTTTTGGCCTGATTGGCTTGCTCGGCTTGGTCTCGGGCTTGGCGAAGCAAGTCTTCGAATTGGCGTTGGTGGGTTAAGTCCCGCACCGAGGCCACAATCATGAGGTGGTTCGCATGCTGAATAGGCCCCAAGCTCACTTCGACAGGGAAGCATTCTCCGTCGGCACGGCGCGCCAACAATATTTGTCCTTTTCCCATCGGGCGCGCGCGCGGACTTTGGCAGAACGTCTGGACGTGTGTCCGATGGGTTGCGGCCACCGCTTCTGGTAGCAACGTTTCCACCGGCTGACCCAGCAGGTCATCATTTGGGTAGCCAAATAATTGTTCTAACTGCGCGTTCGCGAGCAAGATTGTTCCTGTTGCATCAACGACCAGCATGGCTTCTGGTGCGGATTCTAGAATGCCCTGAAACAGCAAGCGCTCTTGCTGCTGCTGGGTCATTTGCGCGTCTTGCTGTGCGCTTTTTTCGGCGCGTGCGTGTTGGCTCCAGCGCCAATATAAAACCAATCCACCTATGAGCCCGAGTCCTAACCACCCTAAAAATGGCAGGATCAGAGGATGCCAAAAGCGCGTGACCACATTGTTGAGCGGAATTGCTGCAATGACGCGCAGGCCACCTGTGCGCACGGAGTCGTTTGGAGAAACGTCTGCGGTTGCCGCCAAAATATCGCCCTGTTCGCCATGCCATGCCCGCCATCCTTCTGGATCGATACCCCACGGCATCGTGGCGAGGCTAAAGGCGTTAGCCCATGTGTACGGGTGTCCACGGTCGGCCCCAAAGGTGCGTGTTGCATCGGGGTGTAGGACAAAATTGCCGCTGCTTGTGGTGGCATATATCGCGCCATGTTGGGGCGCGTGCTTTGCCAAATTTGCTAACAACGAGCGTGCATCGACGTTTAACACAATGACGCCAAAGAGCTTGTTGTGGGCGGTAAACAAAGGGCTGATATAGCGTAATGTGGGGCGCTCTGGCTGGGTAATTTGACCATATTCACGGTTGAGCGATAGCTCAGAAACCCATGTTTGTCCTTCTGACAATCCCCTTGCGGCTTGCATATAGGGTTCTTGGCCTTTGGCTTGGAGGTCGGTTTTGCGGACGACTTTGAATTGCTCGCCATTGCGTTCGACACGCACCAGTTCTAAGCCGTCATTGTCCATGCCAATCAGGCGCGCTTGAAAGACTTCTGGCGAGGACAGCAAATAGGCTTTGAGCGTGTTGGCCACGTTCGTGCGTAGGGCTTCGATTTTTTCTGGATTGTTAGAGGTTGTCGCGGGGTCAAGTTCTTGAACCAGTTCGATCGTCGATGCGGTTGAGGCTAGAAAAGCGACTGCTTTTCGATATTCCGCCCCTGCTTGCTGGCTGAGTGCGGCCGCCGCGGTGACCGACTGCTGCAGCTTGTTTGCGGCTTCTTGCATTTGCTGTTGCCATTGGTACGTCAACCCCAAGACGGCACCAACGAAAGTGATACCCGCATAGGTCAGCATCGTGCTATGCACCCAAGGCGTTTTAGCAAATTGCCGTAGACCAAACCCCTCCGCCCCTAAAGGGGTGTTGGATGTGGCCATCGTACTGAGTCGGGTGCGGTAAGCCACCAGCGCCACGCCGGCCGATAGCATGAGACCGATCATGAGGATGTTTCCAAGCGGCCAGATGCCTGCTGCTGTGGCCATTGTGGGTAATGCGGTGGTTTGCAGTCGCCACGTCCGTCCTTGCACCTGAAGTTCTTTTTGAATGCTCAGGGCGGTTGTTTTATCGGCGAAGCTTTTTTCTTGGCTGGATGTGTAAAACGGAATGGCTTCTTCTGTGTCGGTCAGCGTCATCGCGATTTCGCTGAATGAAGTCTGTAAGCCATCTAAAACATCATCGACGACCAAGGCCGCGTAAGACCATCCTAATGTGGCCTGAATGCGGTCTTCAGCGGTTTGCAGACGAACGTTGGGGCGGTAGAACGGCAGCATCACCAAAAAACCACGCCGTGGGAGTCCATCCGCTTGAACGAGGGTGATGGGGCGGGTTAATTGGGCTTCATTGGTTTGCGCCGCCTGCAGTGCAGCCTGATGCCGGTTCGCTTCTGATGCAATATCCAGTCCGACCGCACCTTCATTGCCCTCATACGGCCATAAATATTGGATGACGAACTGTTCTCCGCCGTGGGGGGTGATTTGGCGAATTTTGAAATGAGGACCGGTTTCTGCCTTGGCTTGGGCAATAAAGGCTGCTTGATCAGATTCTGCGACCTTGCGAATAACACCAAATCCTCTCGCACCGCGAAACTCTTTTGCAACATCGCGGCTTTCCATGTAGGTATCAAAAGACGTGCGCGTAAACTGTTGAACCCCCGTTGTGACGATAGCCCCCCGTAACCCTCGCAATCCGTACTGGTATAACTCAAACCGCTGATGAATTTGCGTGACAGCCGAGCGGGTGAGGGTTTCGAGACGTTGTTGCAAAACGGCATTTTGATAGTGGTGTATGGCCCACGTGGCGAGTGCCGTGAAGAGCACGCATAACCAAAACACGCTCCAACCTAAGGTTTGGGGCATGAGCTTTGTGGTGTCTTGAGGTGGGGTTTTAGGCATTGCAGGCCACGCTTTTCGGCTGGGTGGATCAAATTTTGCTCGCGCTGCACGTGGACAAAATTGTCGTGCAGATACTGTATTTTTATCCAATTTGTTTAAATTGGTGTGCTTTTTGTTGTGGGGAATGATTAACGACACACTTTGTCGCTTCAGTGTGCTAGGCCAAACCCTAAACAGGTGCTTTCACCACTGCTTGTCCAAAATTGCGCCTAATCCTTGCGCCAAGAGGGTTATGCGAAACGATTCGTTACAATTTCACAATAGTTCTGACAGCTTCTCCTGCGACTCTCCTGCCTGTCATAAACATGCTTTATGGCCGTACCTCTGTTTTAACCCAAAATCATTCTTTCTGTTTTTTTATGTCCAAGGCATGAAATGCGGTGTGCTGAATGGTGGGCAATGAGGAACGTGTTGTGATGAAGAGAGTCGCTAGAACTCTCCTGCATGCTTACAGAGTCGGGCCTTGGTCACTATTTAGGAGGAAAAATGTCTGGAAACATCTATCAACGGGTGCGTGAAAACCCGAAGTTCAATGAGCTGGTTGCCCGTCGCGGCCGCTTAGGTCTGCTGTTATCTCTGCTGGTTTTAGGGAGCTACTACGCTTTTGTGATGTTGGTTGCGTTTAGCCCTGACACCCTACGCATTCCCGTGCACGCAGGTGGCATGGTGACGATTGGGGTGCCGCTTGGTGCTGCCATCATTATTGGTTCTTGGCTGCTGACTGGCTTGTATGTTTACAAAGCCAATAGCGATTTCGACCGCATCAGCGCCGATTTGGTCAAAGAGGTGAGCAAATGATGTCACGTCTTTTACAACGTCTCTCCGCGCTTCTTCTCGCCTCTAGTGCTTCTTTGGCATGGGCGGGTCCGGGTGCTGTCGAAGAAGCCCAAAAACAACCGCTCAACATGACTGCCATCGGCATGTTCTTTGTGTTTGTGTTGGGTACATTAGGGATTACCTACTGGGCTGCGCGCCGCACCAAATCAACCTCCGACTTCTATACCGCTGGCGGTGGCATTTCGGGCTTCCAAAACGGTCTGGCTATTGCGGGTGACTACTTTTCCGCGGCGACCTGGCTGGGTTTATTCAGAATGGTCTTTGCGAAAGGCGTTGATGGTTTTTTTTTCACCGAGAGCTTCTTCGGTGGCTGGCCGTGTATTTTCTTCCTACAGTCCG
>CAZWRK010000155.1:2455-8506 GCA_964635875.1 uncultured Aquaspirillum sp. | reverse complement strand
AACCGTATCCAAGCCAAGAACATCGCCTGGCGTGACCACGTAGCACGGTTGCTGGACGAACTGAAGACCAAGAACGTACCGCACAAGGTGAACGAGACGGAACTGTCTATCACCTTCCCTAATGGCGGACGAATCCAGCTGATGGGTGTGGAGAACAAAGAAGCGCTGCGCGGCATATCCAACTGGGGTGCCGTCTTTTGTGATGAGACGGACGACTGGGAAGAGGATATCTGGCCGACGATTATCCGGCCCAACCTGATCGTGCATAAAGCTCCGGCTATCGTCGCTGGTACGCCCAAGGGTATGCGTATCCTGTACAAGATGGCGCAACAGCCTGAGTTCAAGGAGTTCCACTACAAGAGCCACGACAACCCTGACCTAGACCCAGAAGAACTGGATGCCTTGGTCAAAGAGTATCAATCAATGGGAGAGGACTATTATGCCCAAGAAATCCTTGCGGAGTACGTCAAGCCGGTCGGTCTCGTCTACAAAGAGTGGGATCTCAGCCACTACAAAGCCTTCGATTATGATCCGAGCCTACCACTCCATGTTGCTATGGACTTTGGCGTTAATGATCCGACTGTTGTGGTTTGGATACAGCCTTCACCAACTGAAATTCGCATCTTGGATTACTACGAAGCTACTGATGCCAATATCGAACACTATGTATCGGTTATCCGATCCAAACCATTCAAGAGTCCCGAACTTATCTGCGGCGATCCGGCGGGCAAAGCGCGTTCACTCACTACTGGAACGTCACCCATCGAGATTCTTGCTTCCAAAGGGATACATGTCCGCACTACTGATGGAGTAAGGATTGAAGAACAGATCAGAAAAGCCCACAGCTTCATTCCGCGCCTCTGGGTCAACTCGGAAAAAGCCGAACGCTTCCGTGACTGCCTCCTGAACTACCGCTATCCCACGATGGGTGTTGAGAAACGCTCCAAGCTCAACCAGGAGAACGAGATACCGATCCACGACCAGTTCTCACACGCGATGCGGGCGTTTGAATACTGGTGCGTGAACTACAAAGAAACTACTAACAACCTGGATAGGCAGGTAGCGCAGCGCATGGCGCAAGCACGGTCGAGTGAGGACTGGCTATAGACTGCTTACTCTGCCATACGAGGCTAACAACCGACCAGATGATGTTTTGCTCAGTGCAGTGCCGGGACGATTATAAGATCAGGTTGAGTACCTTCTACAAGCGCTACTCCAACCAAGTGAACGAGTACCATCGGGAACTGACTGAGCGGTTGGATCGGGCACTGTTTGACGTTCACCAGCTATAAACCCTTGACACGGGCCGTACGGATACCGAACTGACATAGGCCGTGAACAAGAAGCAGCGTGCCAAAGAACTTGTCCTAAACGTCTACAGGGACTCCAAGGACTTCTACAGCTCCATTCGTGATGAGTGGAACCAGCTGTACAAGTTGTCGGTAGGCCAGTCGGACAAGAAGAAAAAGAAGTTCAACCGCTTCGTGCCGGTTATTCCTGCGTACATTGACCTGATCCTTCCCAGAATTGCCGGCCGCTTGCCGATCTTCGACGTGGCGGGCCGCTCGCCGGACGATGACGCCCATGGTGACCTCATGAAGAAGGTCGTCGACTACTTCCTCGACAAGACGAACTTCCATGAATTTGAGGTGAACTTCATCCAGCAGGCGATTATCTACGGCACGTCGGTGGCCCAGATCGGGTGGAACCTACAGAAAAAGCCAGCGCACCGGGACGTAGCCGAGATGACTGGCGTTGTTGAGGACATTTACAAGGATGAGCCCTACTACCAAATCGTTCCGATCGAAAACCTGTTTCCGCACCGCAAGAAGGTCAAGATCGACGATGAGTGGGGCATCGTGATCCGCGAGGAAGTCTCACGCCGCGACCTCAAGAACGATCCGAACATCGACAACGCCTCCCTGGGCCAAGTCGGTGCACCACAGAATGAAGATGAGTGGTTCAGCCAGATAAACCGGAATACGAGCCGCAACCAGAACGGTGAGAAGAACCCGAGCGAAGACCCGGACGATGACGTGCTCGTGAAACTGACCTACTGGGGGCCGTTCGACGGCGAGGAGTCGGTGATCGCTGTCGTCAACGGTTCAGTGGTCTGCCGCATGGAGCGCAACCCATTCTGGCACCAGTGCAAGCCGTTCGTGAAGCTCGACTACAAACCGAGCGCCACCAACTTCTTCTGTGAAGGCTTGGTCAAGCAGCTCAAGGACTTGCAGCTTGAACTGAATGAAATCCGCAACGTCCGCAGTGAGGCGCGTGCCATTGCCCTACGGACACCGCTGTTGGTGGATCGTGGCTCGAACGTGAACATCGACCAGATGAAGTGGGAGAACTCAGCGGTCTGGCTCTACGACCAGACGCAGAATCCCAATCCCATCGTGCCGATGCGTGTGGAGTCGAAGCTGCTCGAGCTCAACACTGAGGAAGAGACGACGATCCGGGACATGCAGCTGCGCTCTGGCATCAACGACGTGGTGACGGGTGCGAATGACGTTGGGGTACAAGGAGGGGATACCGCAACTGGCGCCTCGATCGCTGCTGAACAGACCTCGCTGCGCTTCAAGACGCAATCCATCCTCATCGACATTGCGATGCAGGAGATCGGCAACCAGACGATCAGCAATATCCAGCAGTACGTCGACTCGCAGATGGTGTTCTCGATCACCGGCGACGACGTGAGCGAGTGGCGGCAGTACGACCCGAACACGATGCGCCAGTTCCGCTTCGACTTCAAGGTTATGCCACAAAGCACGCTTGTGGAGCCGAAGTCTGCCAAGCGGGAAAAACTGCTGCAACTCAAGCAGCTGTTCGAGCAAGACCCGTCCATCGACCAGGACAAGCTCGACGACATGATTCTCGACTCCTTCGACATCGACGCCGACCAGATCAAGAAGTCCAAGGAGCAGATGGCCAAGGAGCAGGCCTCGATGGAGCTGGAGCAGGTAGCGACGCAGATCAACTCGCCTGACTTCGCCATGATGCGCCCCGACGAACAGCAACTGCTTGTCGACCACATGAACTCCTTGCGCGGCCTGGTTGAGCAGCCGGGTCAGCAACCTGTTGGGGCGGTGCCTGCATGAATGACCAAGAGTTCCTGACCGGCCTTGCCCAGTTCTTCGGCAAGCACCCGGTCGGCAAGGAACTGAAACGGCGCTGGGAGCATCGGGTAGAGCAGCTGACGAAGAACCTCATCTACGAAGCGGACAACGACAAGAAAAGTCTTTTACAAGCCAAGATCCAATACCACCGGGAAGTTACCCAGGAACTCGGGATATAACAGCGCCCCGGATGGGGGCTGGAAAGTAGAGGTTACGCGCTGTTTCCTCCACCAGCTTCCATCCGGGTTCCATCCCAGGAGCCTAGCAAGCCCACGCGGACACGACCGCGATACCAAGTGTAGGAGAGCGTATGGACGAACAGTCCCAAGGCGTAGCAGCGGAGACACCCGCTGAGGTCTCGCCAACCGAGTCAAGTCAACCAGCGGAGTCGGCTCCCGTCAGTGAAGACGTAAACACACAGCCTGATGATGCTGGACAGGAGCGGCATGTGCCCTACGAGCGCTTCAAGGAGGTCAATGACCAACTGAAGCAGATGCGTGAGGCATTGCAGTTCCAACCAACAGCGCAAAGCGCACCGTACGCGCAGCCACAGGGCTATGAGGCTGCCGGAACTGGGCTCGACCCAGATGCCGAGCAGAAACTCGTGGAGCTCATGGGCAAGGCAGTTGACCAGCGATTGGCAGGCGTTACGCAGTTCGTTCGCGAACAGCAGATGACCTCGCAGATCGAATCAATGCGTCGGCAGCACCAGGATTTCGACCAGTACATGGGAGAGATCACTAAAGTGCTCAACGAGAGCAAGGATGAACTGGGTAAGCTGCGTGATCCATTGGGAACCGCGTACTTCATCGCCAAGGGCCGCACCTCGTCACAGGCAGTAGACGCCGCACGGACGTTAGGGCGTGAGGATGCGTACAAGTCTATTGATTCAAAAATAGCAAGTCGGCCGGGATCACCCGTGCCGAAGAAAGACTCTGGCGGCGAGTCAGACATCTTAAAGAAGTTCCGGTCAGGTCAACTCTCTGAACAAGAGACGAAAGCCAACTGGACACGACTGCAAGAAGAGCTGGCTAACCAGTCGGCCTAACGGTCGATCCGCACTGAAGCTACCTGAGCTTTCTCAGGAGAAACTATGGCAAACACTGGTATTGGCACTATTGCTGTCTACATCCCAGAGCTGTGGAGCGATTTAGTACAAAAGGCGACCCAGTCAAATCTGGTTGCTGCTAACCGCTTCTTTGATGCTTCTGGCTACGGCGAGATCAAGAGCAAGGGCGATACGCTCCATGTTCCGATCCTGTCGAACATGTCGGCAGTTACGAAAACAGCGAACACCGAGCTCCCAAGCACGGCTACGACCGAGTCTGAAATCACACTCGTGATCGACACCCACAAGGGTATCCGCGTCACGTTGGAAGATATCGCTCGCGTCCAGAGCTCGTACGACATGATGAGTCTCTACACGTCAAAGATCGGCTACGGCTTGGCGAAGGCGTTAGATACGAGTCTGTTGGCGCTCTACAGTGGTCTTTCTCAGACCGTTGGCGCAACTGCTTCGACAGACGGTGGTATCTCAGATACTAACCTCGTTCGGGCAATGCGCTTCCTCGATATGGCTGATGCTCCTCAAGAGGATCGATCGGTCATCATCGACCCATACGGCATCGAAGACCTGCGATTGATCGACAAGTTCACTCGCTACGACTCGATTGCCCAGGATGGCGCCAACCGCGTCAACAATGGGATCGGTGCAAACGGCCTCTTCGGTTCGGTCTACGGCGTGCCTGTGTTCGTTACGACCAACCTTCAGACAACGCCAGTCGTTGGTGGCACGCTTTCTCGTGGCCTTGTGGTTCACAAGGAAGCGTTCGTCTACGGCGCCCAAGTCGATAAGAAGATGGAGCACTGGCGGAACGCGCCGCAGCTCGCCGATGAACTCATCGGTCAGATGCTGTACGGCGTCAAGGAATACCGCGACGCCTTCGGCGTTGTCCTTTCCTACCCACAAGCGTAACCATTCTCGGTTGACCTGGAGGGGCTTCGGCCCTTCCGGTGAGTCGAGGAAGGAGTAACAGCGCAATGAGAACCTGGAGAAAGCCTCCATGGATGGATCACCAAGAAGTTGGTGCGGCTCACCGTGGAACGGCGCATATCCGTAACTACGCCGGTGCTGGGAACGGCCCAGGATGGTTACGAGTGAAATGGCAGAGCATGTACAAGATCGAGAACGAGGCGCAACGGACGAGCAAGTTCTTTTTGAAGGACGAACAGACTGGAAGGGAGTACATCATCGACAAAGAAGAGCTGAGCCATTGGCTGAGGTGGGTATGAAGCCGCTCCTTGCTGTACTTATACCCACTAGAGGATTGTTGTTTACCAAGACAATCGCATCCCTAGACCGTGAGCTGGTAGCGATTCCCAATGCAAAGTTTTATACGACCGACCTACCTATTCCTGATTGCAGGAACTACTTGGTAGAGCAGGCGTTGGACAGCGGCGTACCGTTCACACATCTGCTCATGGTGGACGACGACGTGATTATTCCTGAGGGAGGCGTACAAGCAATGCTCGATGCTGACCAGGATATCGCCTTGATCGACTACCCAAGCCATTGGACGAGCGCTGAGGGGCGGAATAAGGGCAATGTGGCGTATGACAACTGGCAGCCAGGCGATCCAACGGACGGCAAGGAGATCCTGTGGGCTGGTCTGGGCTGTACGCTGGTGAAGGTAGAGGTGTTCTCCAAGCTCAAGCGACCGTATTTCCGTAAGGGTGGCCAGATGTTTGACCGGCTCCGCAACGGTAAAAAGGTACTCTACGGCATCGCAGGAGGAGACGGTGGCGAAGATTACGAGTTTTACACGGATTGCCGTGACGCTGGCTACGTGATCCACCGGATAGACGGCATGACGGCAGGCCACGCGAAGGTGATGCGACATGTCGGCGTCATTGAGCAGGGAAAGTACGTGAAACA
>CAZWRK010000155.1:0-2355 GCA_964635875.1 uncultured Aquaspirillum sp. | reverse complement strand
GAATCCTGGTCGCCCAAGAACGAGAAAACAGGAATCGGCGGGTCAGAAGAGGCTGTCATCAACATTTCTAGGGAACTCGTGAAGCTTGGCAACGATGTTACGGTCTACAACCGCTGCGAAGACGATGCCGGTGAGTACGACGGTGTGAAATACGTTGATTTTCTTGATTATTCAGGTGAACAAACAGACATTTTCGTAGGTTGGCGCTCACTCATGCCGTGGAAGATGGGCAAGAACTACAAAATTGGCTACCAATGGCTTCACGACACCACGCCAGAGGAAGAAGTGATCAACTCACTGAACCTTGGAGCGTCGAAAGTCATGGTGCTCTCGAAGTGGCATCGTCGGTTGTACGGCAACCTTGAGAATAGGTTTGTCTATCTCACCAGGAACGGCGTGAACACCTCGCAGTTCGACCAGAAGGTGGAGCGCGTACCGCATCGTATCTTCTACGGGTCGAGTTACGACAGGGGACTCAAGGAATTGCTAGAGAACTGGCCGAAGATCAAGCTCGCTGTACCGGACGCAACACTGCATATCGCCTACGGGTGGAATACCTGGGAGTCTATTGCCAAGAAACAGGGCGACGAAGGCATCGAGGCGTTCAAGAACGTCAAGGAAACGCTCGAACAGATGATGCAGCAGGAGGGGATCACCCATCTCGGCCGTATCTCGCACGAAGAGGTCGCCAAAGAGATGCTGGAGGCCGATCTGTGGGGTTATCCTACCTGGTGGCCTGAGATCAGCTGCATTACGGCGATCAAGGCACAGGTAGCAGGTGCGATCCCTTGTGTCATACCGACCGCTGCAGTGGCCGAGACGGTGCGCTATGGGTTCAAGACGAACCGTGGGTACTACAACAGCGTCCAAGGCGGTGTAGCGATGCCTGAAGAGGCTATGGAGCAATGGACGAATGCTGCAATCGCCATTCTACGAAGACCAGAGTCGGAAAAGGCTCCACTCCGTGAACAGATGATGAAATGGGCACGCGAATACTCAGACTGGTCAACAATCGCCAAGGAATGGAACGAGGAGTTCACCAATGCCTTGCTCAACTGAGGTAAAACTACGCCAGCTGATGCGGAAGGCGGCCAAGCTGAAGCCGCATGAGAACAAGGCTGAGTATGATGAGACGCTATTCGACCTGATGGACTGGCTTGCCCACCGACTTCCAGAAGAACCTCTTAAG
Source organism: uncultured Aquaspirillum sp. (assembly GCA_964635875.1). Classification (GTDB taxonomy): domain Bacteria; phylum Pseudomonadota; class Gammaproteobacteria; order Burkholderiales; family Aquaspirillaceae; genus CAZWRK01. The sequence continues at coordinate 1,166 of CAZWRK010000155.1, read as the reverse complement.
ATACTCGATGCTGGTTGTGCCTATGGGTCATTCGCTACCTACATGGCGAGCCAGGGACATGATGTCTGGGCAATTGACGCGATGCCAGAGTTGCACAGTAAGGAGCTATTCGACAAGTACAGTATCCACTTCAAGAAAGTGAACCTCGAAACGGACGAGATCGGTTGGGATGGATTCGACCGAATCTACTTTACCGAGGTGATCGAGCACCTGAACTACAACCCAGTGCCGGTAGTAAAACGGCTCTATGACGCGCTGAAGCCAGGTGGTGAGTTGATCTGTACGACACCGATGAAGGAGCTACAAGGAACGTATCACCCGAATAACGGTCGGTATTCTCAGTACATCCACTACCGGGATATTCCACTGCCTTGGAACGGCTACTACTTCTACGACGAGCACCACTACTTCTACCGCAAGTCAGAGCTTGCACAGCTGTTCCACGAGGTCGGGTTCGAGATCGGCGAGTGCTACCCGATCCGCAAGGGAACGACGCACTATCTCCGCGTCAGGAAGCCGCTGTGACGTTTACTTATAAAACATTCAAAGACGCGGCAGAAGGCGAGCAGGACAGGGTAGAGTATGCGCTCGACCGGATGGGCCAGGGAGACAGTATTATCACTGTTTCCACGCATGTTCTCGAAGGAGACATATCTTTTAATAAATCATGGGTGAAGCGATGAGGTTGAGCATCGTGATCCCCACACGCGGACGGCCGGACCACCTAGAACGATGTTTGCGCTCCATCGCCGAGCATACGGACGATTATATTAGGGTGAGGAAGTGAACCGGATAAGCGGAGAAGAATGGGCGACGCATCAACAGGCTACGCCGCCTGAAGATTGGACGGCACCATTGTTCGATGAAACTGAAAAGGGATGGTCATTGCTTGAGCTTGGCGTAGGAACTGGCGTCCAGAGTGCCAGACTTGAAGATGCAGGCAGAATCGTATCTGGACTGGACTCGTCAGATGAGATTATTGGTAGAGTCTACGGAAGGTTCCCAACGTCGTTCGCTGCGCTAAGGGTGGCAGATGTAACCAAACGGTTTCCCTTCAAAGAAAAAACATTTGATTGTGTCTGGTCATCAGGTCTTCTGGAGCATTTTACTGAGGATGAGCTGACACATATCATGAGTGAGTCAGTTCGTTTATCGAGGAAGCGAGT
>CAZWRK010000154.1:0-8516 GCA_964635875.1 uncultured Aquaspirillum sp. | reverse complement strand
TTAAAAATCTATATATTTTATGTCTTATAATTCTTATTGTTTTGTTTGTTATTATGTTATATTCAATATCACAACAATAATGTTCTATTTTCTTTTTAAATGGATGAGATAATTTACAAAATTGTTTATATCTATCTTTATTTTTCTCTTTTTGATGATTACCACAATGATAGGCAATCGTTCCTTTAGAACATCCTAACCTATTCTTAATTTCTTCATACGACAAACCTTGAGACCGTAATTCTAAAATTTTTTCTTTATGTTTCATTATTTTTACTTTCTAAAAATTGAACAGTTACATTTATTAATACGCAAAAATTGAACAAAACTAACTAATTTAGGAGATTTGAATGTTGACTTTTAAAACTGGCGATGTTACAAAAGCAAAAGAGAAAGGTATACAACTTCTCGTTCACTGCGTTAATTCTGGATTCTATTTTGGTTCTGGAGTTGCCGTTGCTATAAATAATCATTTTGCTGGTAGTGTTGAACAATATGTAAACTGGGGTAGAAAGGGATATCATTTTTGTGATTTTAGAGGAGAAAAGATTCCTGCCGAATTAGGTGAAGTTCAGTTTGTTCCGTATGGAAATACCATTGTATGTAATTGTGTTGGTCAAAAACGTCCAGGTAGAAAGTTATTAAATAATGTCTTAGTAAAACCAGTAAGATTGTGGGCTATGAAAGAAGCGATGGTTAGTGTTTCTGATTTAGCTTATTCTTTAAAAGATGATGGAGATGATGTAACAATTATTGGTCCAGAATTTTGTGGATTAAGGGCTGGAGCAGATTTTCAAAAGGATATTGTTCCTATTATTAAAGAAGTGTGGGCTGAACACGACGTTGTTATTTATCAATATGAAGAAAAATAATTATACGTAAACTGAAAATAAAGATTTTTAAGGATTAATAATGCAATTAGTATCAACGCAACAAAAAACAATTAATACTATTGACCCATCAAAGACAGAACAGCTTAAAATTAAAGTTAACGCTAAAGCTTTTACTGTTCTTATGGATAAGATGTATTCGAATAAAATTCGCGCAGTTATTCGTGAACTATCAACAAATGCTTATGAAGCACATCAGTTACTTAAGAAAGAATCAACACCATTCCTTGTGAATCTTCCATCGCATTGGGATAATAATTTCTCAATTCGTGATTATGGTCCAGGTTTGTCTCATCATGACGTAATGAATCTGTATACTACATTCTTTGATTCTACTAAAGATAATTCAAATGAATTTGGTGGCGCTTTTGGACTTGGTAGTAAGTCTCCATTTGCATACTGCGATAATTATATCGTAATTTCAATTCATGGTGGTAAGAAAAGTACTTATATTCTAGCTAAGAATGATGAGGGTATTCCAACATGTTCTCTCATGCATTCAGAAGATTCGGACGAACCAACTGGTTTAGAAATTAAGATAGCTGTTAGTAAATATGACGTTAGTCAGTTTGCCACTGAAGCATCCTTTGTTTATCGATTCTTCAAAACAAGACCTATAATTAAAGGAGCTACTTTAAATATTCCACCTGAAAAAGTGGTTGTTAAGGGAGATGGATGGGAAACTGTTGATAATTATGACAGTTTTGCTATTATGGGTAATGTTGCTTATTCTCTATCGAATTATACTGGTCAATTTAAAGAAATTATTAATATTCCCGGTATGAGATTGATTTTTAATATTGGTGAAATCGAACCTCAACCTAACAGAGAAGGATTATCTTTCAATCAAAATACAATCAAAAGTATTGAGAAAAAACTTGCTAAAATTAAAGAGAGTGTTGAAGATTTAGTTAAAAAAGATGTGGATAAGCAAAGTTGTTGGTGGGACGCCGTTATTGCTTATCGTCCAGCTAAACAAAAATATTCCTTTATAAAGGTTAATTATTTAAATAGAAGTCTGGACGAGTCTTATTATCCTAAAAAAACAATTGTAGAAGATGACCCACTTAATCCTGGTAAAAAAAGAAATGTAAGTATTAATCTTGTGTTTTCTTATCAAGAAAGAAGATATGGAACTAGAGTATTTACTACTAATGGTATTTCACCAGAAGAAGGCGTAGTATTTATTGTTGAAGATAAATGTTCTTATTTAAGACAAAGAATTAAAAAATATCTAGAAGACTCCACAATAAGAAAAGCGTTTTTAATTCCTGTAGGCGAAGAACAAAGTCATGTCGATTTATTTGGTATAACAAAAGATAGATTGTTACTTGCTTCTTCTTTACCAAAACCAGAAATAGCTAAAACAACTACGTCGAACAGACATAAGTCTAAAGTTCTTAAATTTGACAAGAAATGTCAGAGTGTGTATGCAGGTTCTTACTGGAAAGATGATGAAGTAGATTTAGAAAATGATTCTGGATTTTACATAGGTATCTATAATAATAGAATCTTATATAAAGACCAAGAAATTTCTCCAGATAAACTTGAATCACTCTTAACTTTTATGTCTATTAAGGATGATATTTTCGGTGTTAAAAGGGCACATCTTGATAAAGTAACGAGTCAAAATATGCAAAATTTAGAAACTGAGATTGAAAAATTCTTCAAAACGAATACAATATTAATGGAGAAATTGTATCACGGTAATCGTGACTGGAATGAAATTAAACATCATTCTTTAGTTCGTGTTATTAAACTTAACTCCAAAATCGCAAAATACTTCGGAGGATTAGACCAAGATGTAGCAGAACTTGAAAAACTATCAAACGATTATAACAAAAACTATCAGATGCTAAATCTTTTTTATTCTTGGAATGTAGTCCATAATTTTAATGCTACTCAACGAGTAAATAAGACTAAAGAAAAACTTGATAAATACAACAAAATGTATCCACTCTTACAATATATTAATTCATCACAGCTTCCCAATTTAACTAGAGATATTGAGTGTTATCTCTTGGGTGCTAATCAGAAAGGTAATCCATAATGTCATTGCCACTAGTCAAAAACAAAACCGGTTTCTCAACTATCGTTAATGGTGTTCCTTATAATGTTCGCGAAGACCATTCAGCTTATAGTTTACTTTTACAAGCTGTATCAGATGGTGACGAAGAACGATTTCTTAATAACGTATCTGTAAAGAATGTTGTTACCAAAGCAGTATCTAAACTAAGTTCTGTAGGAGTCACGGTTGAAGAAGACCGTGTTCTATGGAATGGTAAAGAGTTAAATAACGCTCTAGTAACTCGTATCTTAGAATTCCAGCGAGGCGGATTAGATTTCCAACCGTTGGTTAATTTCCTAACAAATCTTCTTCAGAATCCAAGTAGTCGTGCAGTTGAAGAATTGTATCCATTCTTGGAAAATGAATCTCTACCAGTAACAGAAGATGGTTGTTTCCTTGCTTATAAGACTGTTGGTTCAGATTTTTATAGTAAGACATCTGGAAAGCTTACACTTCTTAGTGGTAAAGCAAATGCTGGTGGACAAATTTATAATGGTGTGGGTGAAGTAATTGAATGTCCAAGAAATGAAGTAGACGATGTTGCAGGTCGTACCTGTTCTGTTGGTCTACATGTTGGCGCATTCGCTTATGCTGGACCTGGTGGCTCTTTCAATTGTACAGGTGATAAGGTTGTCATCGTTAAGGTAAATCCACGAGATGCTGTATCTGTTCCAACTGACCATAACGCTCAAAAACTTCGTTGTTGTCGTTATGAAGTTGTACAAGAGTATGTTGGTAAGCTTGACCAGCCAGTGTATAATTATAATCCAGAGGCTGGTACATTAGACGGTTGGGATGTCTTCGATACTGAAGATGATGAAGTCGAATATCGTGAAGTAAATTACACACCAATGATGCCAGAAAATGTTTCTATTGGTGATGTAGTTTCATTTGTTTATCATGATGTATCACGACTAGTTAAAGTAACCGACGTGTACTCTAATTACTTCAGAGGATTTGAAGTAAGTCTTGGTGAATTTGAAGACGATTGGTCTGAGTATCAAGAAACAGTAAACTATAAGAGCTTCCGTCATAGTGACATTCGGAGATTAATGGTTGCAAGCTAATTATTTAATGTCTCAATTTCCTGAGGCACTATTTAAAACAAGAAAAGAAGATTATGCGGTGTATGAATCTCGTATTCAAAAGGGGTTCAGCACCGCTTTTTCTTCTAATCTTGTGATTTGTGGTTTGGCTCGGGATATTAGACAATATATTCCATATCTATATAATCGTATCCAACGTTTAGGTAGTTTCTTTAAAGACTATAGTGTAATTATTGTAGAAAATGATTCTATAGATGGGACAAGAGAAGAATTAGAAAAAATCCAATTAACAAATCACAAATGGATGATAATTGGTGAAAAGCAAGGAAAAATAAGGCATTGTCAAGATAAGTCATTAAGACGACGAATTGATATGGCTTTTTATCGAAATCAATACTTGAATTTTGTCAGTTCGCATTATGGTAATGTGTTGTATCCATCTGTTCCTGATTATATGATAGTGTTAGATACTGACCTATTAGGTGGATATTCATACGAAGGTATTTTAAATAGTTTAGGTTATGAGCAACCGTGGGATTTTATTGGGTCTAATAGTTTACTCTTTAGAAAAAGAGACGATAGATTTGAACGGTTGTTCTTTGATACCTGGGCATTTAGACGATATGGCTCATGGAATGATGTTGGAAAAGCTGGTAATCTGTTTCTTTGGGAGCGTGGAGATGAACCAGAGAGAGTTTTCTCTTGCTTTGGTGGACTTGGAATTTATAAATGGGACTCAATTAAGAATTTAAGATATAATGAGACCGATTGTGATTGTGTTACTCTCCATAAACAAATGATTGAAAATGGACGGTATCTATTTATGAATCCGAGTCAAATAACGCTTTATAACAATCATCAATATTGTAGTGAGTTAATATGAGTGATTTATTAGATGATTTACAATTGCTAAACGATTTATGTGTAAATATTGGTCAATTAATTATAAAGTTAAAAAAATATAAGTATGGTACAGATAATTATTTTGAGTTAGTAAAAGAAATTAACGCGTTACATTCAATAAGAATTAAAATTTATGGAAGATTACAGGACTATATAATTAGGAATCATAATGGCAGCTAAAAAATTAGTAGTAATAGAACCTCAAGAAGGACAATATTGGTTTGTATGTAACGAATTTACTTTTGCTTTATGTAAAATTATCATTATTAAAGACAATAAATATTATTTTCAAGAATGTTATGGTCGTGGTAGGGGTGTAGCAACAAAAGAACAGTTTCTTAGACACTGGAAACCAAATATTTTCTGGAAATTTTTTGGATATAAATAGTGATAAGTCGTAAAGAACGAGAAGAAAACGAACGTCAAAATAGAAGTGAAGCGTGGGCCGTTGGATTTTTATGTAAATTATTTAAAATCAATAAGTTAGACGCGGTTGATATTAATGACTATTTACCAAGAATTAGAAGTACATTAAATAGAAAAATGATAGATGCTATGTTAGGTAAAAATAATGAGCCACATATTCTAGCTAGATTAAAAAGATTAACGGGTAAAACTAAATGATTACTTTGTGTTCGGTAGTATTCAACGAATCTAAAAGAATAAAACAATTTATTGAATATCATAGAAAATACGTTAATGATATTATAATTATTAATCAAGGTTCTACTGATAATACAGCTCAAATACTATCTGAGCTAGGAGTAACTTGTTATTATGACGATAATCAAGGGTTAGCAGAACCATCTAGACATATCGCAGCTCTAAATTGTAAAACTGATTGGATATTATTTCTAGATGTTGACGAATATATTACTGAAGAATTTGGTGATAAAATTTTGGATTATTGTAGTCAAGAGTATGATGGTTACTTATTAGAGCGTCATAACTATATTGAAAATAATCTAATTAATAGCGAAACAAATCAATATAGATTATTTAAAAAAGCTAATTGTGTATTTAAAAATTATTTACATGGTGGTATAGTTCCTAAACATGGGTCTAAATATGGTACTATTTCAAATGCTATTATACATCAAAAAAATACAGAAGAACATTTAATAGACCATAATACTTATAAAGATTTAGTATTAAGAACTCCAGAATGTGTTAGTCCATTATGGTATAATCATTATTTAGCAAGAACATTTCCTCTTGAACAATTAATTACGTTTGTTGTAACCACATCTGCCAAACATAATAATTCATCTATTGAACATATTAAAAGGATGTTTGATAGTTATAATGATAAATTTGGTTTGAAACAATGTAAGAAAATTTTAGTTGCTGATGGATTTAATACTGAACGTAATTTAAATAATAAAACTTATAATACATTAGGTATGTTATCTGAAGATTTGTATAATGAATATAAAGCTAGATTACAAATATATTGTCAAGAAAATGGAATACTATTTTTAACTCCATCTACAAATTTATATATGGATGGGGCCATAGTCTATGGAACTAGACATGTTAGCACACCGTATTACTTATACTCGCAAGATGACATGACCGCAATAAAATCTGTTGATTTAACAGATGTGTTATCAAAGATGTCATCTAATGTCTTAATTAAGAGACTTAATTTTCACAATTATGACTTAGTAGAAGATGAATATAATTATCAATTAGACCAAGTAACAGACCCATTTCCATGTTTAAAAACACCAAATTGGTCATCTAATCCACACATTGGTTATACTCATCACATGAATTATGTATATGGTCCAATTGTAGATAGTCTAAATAGATATCCTCTTGAAAATACAATGAATAAAGAAATTCAAGAGAAAATCAAGAATTGGGATTATGAACAGGTTCACAGAATGTATGGCACATATATCTATGGAACTAAAGGTGAATCCAGATATGTCGACCATGATTTTGAATATCTAAAAGAAATAGAAAAATTACAATCTAGAGCTAGATATCATAGTTATGATTTTCCAGATGGCACCAAAGTTACTGGAGAACTGTCAACAGAATTATTAAATAGACAGTTTGAATGGTTAGGCGATGTTGATTTTAAAAATAAGACCGTGTTAGATATTGGTTGTTGGGATGGTTTTTATTCAATGAAGGCAAAGGAAAAGGGTGCCGCTCTTGTTCTTGGTATTGATGTAAATCCTTGGGACAAAACTGATTGGATGGCCAATTTTAATGAAGCTGTTAAAAAATTTGGTTTTGACGAAACAGGTATCTGTTGTAGAAATCAGGATTTATTTGATATAAATAGTCAATTTGATGCTTGTGATGTAGTGCTATTTATGGGTGTTTTATATCATCTCCAAAATCCGCTTGGCGCACTCAAAAAGGTTAGAGAACTTACTAAAGAATTGTTGGTTTTAGAAACCCTTATAGACGGTGAAGACCAACCTTTTCCTTGCCTTAAGTTCTATCCTGGTAACGAGATGGCGAATGACCCGACTAATTGGTTTGGTCCAAATAAACTGTGGATAGAATCTGCGTTGAAAGTTGTTGGTTTTAATACTGTGAAACTTGTACATGAATGTGAAAATCGTGTAGTTTATCATGCATCATAGTGTATAATTATTAGGGCTATAAAGGCATTCGATTCAGGTAATAGTAGGATAATGCAACAGGTAGAGGATGATGGCTACCTAAAAATCATTCAAAAATTAAACGCAACTTATGCTCTGGCAGCTTAATCGTTTTGGTCTTCAGGTAACCATTAATATCTGATAATTCGAGCTAAGCTGTTATCTCGAAGGATATTATAGCGATTTTAATACTGTGCTAGTGCAGTCACTAGATATTGTTGTAGATTTACTTATGAAAAACACTGAAGACTTCGGTTCAAATCCGAAATAGTCCAATCCTCCATTTTAATCAAGAAACTCCATTTTTAGTGTATGTATTATGGAAACATAATTATACTGGATATGGAGATTTTTATGCCTGTTAAAATGGTTACTTTAGAATGTGAATTTTGCAAAGAATCTTTTCAAAGATTAGCGTCTGAACACAAAAGAAATTTAGCAAAAGGTAGGTCAGTTACATGTAGTTTATCTTGCTCTTCTTGTTTACGAATGTCTAAAGTATCAAAAACTACAAAAATAGAAATGGGAATGAGATTAGCAAAATATTGTCAAGATAATAAAATAAGTAACAAAGCCTTTCCTATAGAAATAAGACCATTTAAAGTTTTTCTTAAAAATATTAGAATGAGAAATGCTAAAAAGGGTATTTGTAAAACAGAAATAACAGTAGAATATTTAAAAGAATTGTGGGAATCTCAAAATGGAATATGCCCATATACTGGATGGAAAATGACTTATTTAAAAAGTCATACTGATAAATTAAAATTAACTCCTGATAGAGCATCATTAGATAGAATTGACTCTTCCAAAGGTTATGAAAAAGGCAATTTACAATTTATATGTTGGATGGCGCAAATTGCAAAAAATTCTTACTCAGAAGAAGATTTGATTAATTTTTGTAAAGCAGTAACAAATTATAGAGGAGAAACAAAATGATATTCTTATATAATTGGGAATTAATACCTAAATCTGAATTAACATTGTT
>CAZWRK010000153.1:0-8667 GCA_964635875.1 uncultured Aquaspirillum sp. | reverse complement strand
AGGTTTTTCAGATGTTCAGCCACTTTTTTCCTAAAGTCAGGATCGTGATATCGAATCGCAAACAGCTTATCACCATAGGTGAACTGGATGTAGCTGGCTCCAGCATAGATCACGTTGCCCATGCCGATGCTAGAAAGGTCTTTGGCTATTCGGTCAGCTAGATAGCGGTTGTCAGCTTCGGACTCAGCGCGGGCGGCGGCCCGGCCGGCGGCCGTATCCGTTTTAGCTAAAGAACTCTTGTGAGAATCTTCTAAGATCCACTCTCTGATCTTCTCTGCATGGTTCTCATATTGCTTAAACCTCTTCGGATTGGTGTTCCCATATCTATCAAGCTTAGTCAGATATAGTTTTACTCTTTCCTCTCCAAACTCTTCTATCAAGGCTCCGAATTCTTTCTCTTTCATCCTCACCCTTCCATGTCTGAATTCCCAAGAAGTCTTCAGATCTTCATTTTCTTTAGGCTCTTCTTTTCTTTCTTTTGGTTTGGGGGGTGGGGGAGGAGGCGGAGCCTCTGGTTCTTTCTCACTCTCTTCTTTAAGATCTTCTTCGGAAGAAGAAGATATTATTATAGGCCAGTCACCGATATCCCGACTTTTGGAACGTCGGTAAACACCGTCATACTGAAAATCGCGATTTGGGAAACTTTTTTTGAATTTGTCTATGTAATCCTCTTCATCTTCTTTGGTTAAAGTGAATTCAAAAAATATATACTCAACTCGTTTTGCGCAAAATCTGCCGCTTTCGGATCGTTCAGAATATTCGATTTTTATGACATACCCGTTTTCAATTAATTCTTCTATAGCCCCATAAATAGAAGCTTTTCCTTCTTTCATCTTTGAAGCAAGTTCTCTGACATTAAACTTCCAGTCGTCCTTTTTAGATAGGCATCTGGCCCAAAGGCCTACAGCTTTTAGGGATAGTCGACTATCCCAAAGAGCTCCTTTATTAAGCTGAACGTATGGATTTTCGCGATTGTGAACGACTCGAATGATAGATGCTGGCATATAGCCTCCTTTTGTCTATTGGAGACTCAACTACCGAACTAAAACTTTTAGAGAACTGAAGAAAAACCCTTGAAATTAAATCGGCCTTTGCTAGAATCAAATGCAAAACCTATCACTAGGTTTTTATGGTTGTAGCTCGTTAAGTATTCAGGGGTTTTTCTCCATTCTCCTGTATATTTTTAGTTTAGTTTCCGTTCGGTAGTTGAGTCTTTGCCTCGGGGTTACTAGAAGCCTCGAGGCATTTTTTTTGTTAAAACTCAAAACTTGTAAAATTCTCCTCATCCCCTTTTTCCACCCTTGAACAAAAATAGACACATGACTATTGTCTTCTGTTCCACTTAAGGGGGAAGCATGAAAATCCAACATAATCTTATCGATCAAGTTGACACGCTGAAAGGAAAGTTTCGTCAGCTGTACATTCATCAAAAGATGCTCCGAGCTTTAGAAAATTATGACGAGGCGATACAAGTCCAGCATAACGGATATTTAATTTTAATCAAGAGATGTTTGCTTGATGGGTTCCTGGATGAGGAGACCTCGCACTTCTTAAATCATATGATTTCTAAGAAATTTGCTCAGGAAGATTATCTAAATTGGACCTACAAAACGCGCTGGCTGAAAAAAAGAATGGCCGAGGTTCAGAAAGAACATGCCGTTCCTCGTTCTGTTCAACCGGATATGTTCGATGCGGCTAGAAAAAGAATGCCTATTCCAAACATTCCAGTTGGATTGCTAGGGAAAAAAGCGCCTAACTTTAGGAGGACAGCGTGATTTTGTTTTGGTGCTACATTTTGAGCCAGGCTGCGATCGGGTTTGTCGGGCTGCAGGTCTTCAGAGCTTGCAGGATTCTCATCAAGAAAAACGAAGAACTGAATTATGAAATATCTCATTTAATTGAAAAGGGTATGCGCATGCAATCTGAAGTAATTAAAAAAGATTTAGAACAATTTAAAAAATTGATTGCTCATTATCAAATTAAAGAGATTCCGAAAAAAGAAGTATCCAAAAAAGAAATCGCAAAACCAACTTCTTCAAAAGTGAGTGACGAACAACGGCGCAAAGCCTCCGAAAGAAAAAGAAAGTGGTGGGCGAATCAAAGAAGGAAGAAGGCGGCACTGGCCGCCTCCCAATCTAAACAGCCACCGCCTGAGATGACTTTTCTAGATGTTTCAGATAAGCCGACTTGAATTTCGGCAACAGCTGAGGCCTTAGGGCGGACTCAATGATCATGTCCTCCTTTTGGCCCTTGGCAACCGACAGCCCGGCGATGTAGGCATTGAGCCCATCGATCCGGATCCCGTCGATCTCAAGATGTTCACGAAGGGTTTCGAAAGCAGACCCCACAGGCGTAGAGCTCGAAACCTCGCCTGTGTTTTCATTCACCTCCAATTCATCCAAGTCAGTCCAAGGATCTCCGCCTTCATACAAAGCGGCTAAGCGGACCGGACTTTCTTGCAAAGCATCTTGAATTTCCATCAAGAGAGGCTTGTGAGGAAGGGGAGTGAGCGCGTAGCGCGTTTCTTTTCCAGCACCCTTTTTGTTGATCTTGATATCATACTGGGTAAAATCACCCCAATCCTCATCCTCGGCAATCATTCTAAGAGCTTTTAGAATGCTGCTTTGAGTGATTTCCAGGATGAAAAGCCCTTCCCGGCTATAATCCCATACATAGCAAGCCCAAAAAGGCTTAATCGGCTTTTCTGGGTTGAATGGTTTTGCCGGCTTGCAATGCGGACGATAGCGGACCGGCTTATTATTGTGCCAATCGAGCCAGCCTCCGATAGGCTTGCAAACGATCCTGAATTTTGTATCGCCGTCCTTAAGTTCAGAGAGCTTCATGTACGGTTTTTCTGTTTTCAAAGTTTCATATCCATCTGGTAAAAAAGACATTTTAAAGTTTCCTGTTTTTGGAGAGCTCTTAACGAACCCTCAATTGCGTTGTTGTTTCCTCATAGATTTCAAGGCCTGGGATAGAGTTAATCCCCAACTTGATATCTCTTTCGACGGCTCTTTCATCGAGCGTCAGGTACTTGAGGGGCACCTTGCTTAAATCAGCGACCTTGAACTTTTTTTGGGTCTTGGTCACTGCTACGGCCCCGTCTCCGCGGATAATCCGCTCAACAGGAGGCACGTAGACTTCATCGGCTGCGTCAAAGAGGTCCGCCGCTATTTTCAAGTCCTCCTCCTCTTTGCGCCGCTGATCTTCCAACATACGCTGGTAGCCATTGGCCTTAGAGTTGGCCACGCTGATCACCTGATCCAGGGGATCCGAAAGCTCTTTGGCCTTATCGTTAATGGCCGATTGCTGAGCGCGCAGAGGCTCGACGAGTTCCTTGCGCTTCGCCTCGATCGCCTTTTTCCAGTCCCGCGCCTGGCGGTAAAGGGAAGTCACCCGCTTGTAGGATTCCTCCGTATTAACGATCAATTGCTCAGAAAAGGCGAGCATATCAGCGATGATGCCCTTAATCTGGAACCGTTGGGAGGATTCCAGGGTTATTTCGAATGTTTCGTTTGTTTCGATTATTTCAGTTGCCATAAGCCACCTCACAGTCATCATGCCACGCTACACCACCGTCACTATATCGAGTGCACCGTCTGCACTCTATATCGCCCCATTCATTCAAAAAACCTTCTCGGAAACAGCAGGGGCACCAGATTTCTTTTTTTTCTTCATAATCTTCTTCAAGTAAATAATCTAACATTTTGTGCTCCTTTCTATGAGGTTGAAGGCGGTTTGTAAGTGGCGCAGGAGTGCCATCTCGGCATCAAAAGCGCACTGTTCTAAATTTATTTTGCGTTCAGTTTTATCGCATGCAAAAATTAAGTTTACATTTTCCTCGATCTGTATGTAATTAGTTTGTAGATTTTGTTTCATTTTAGTTCCTTTCGTTTATCACTCAAGGTGATGCCTATCACTTTACCAAACTTGAGGATTAATTGGAATCACTTTTTCTATCCTTCCAGTATAAATCAATGGCTTCCATACATTTAGCCATGATATTTTTCTGAAATTTGTACTCAAAAACGATAGGTAAATCACCCCATTTATTGAGCTTTACGAACAGAAATCGGGTATCTGGATCGATGCCATTGCAACGCAAAAGATAGTCATAAAGATGGGCCTGCATAGGCCAAACCTCTCGCGACTCCTGGGCTGAGGTCTTGAAATCGACCAAAACAGGCTCAGATGAGCCTTGTAAAATGGCCAAAGCGTCTATGCAGCCCGTCAACATTTTCGTATCGTCGAAATAGCGGCTCTCAGACTGCAGAAAAATCGGGTTCGTTTCATGCCTCCACTTGAGATAGCTGTCAAGATATCCTTGACCACTGGGTGAAACAACCGGGAACCTCATATTAATATCGTCGCTGATAGCTTCGTGCACTTGGGTTCCGATTTCAGCTTTGCGTTGCAAAACTTCCGGGTCAATGTGCGAAAAATCCGAGTAGGGGCGCAGCACATCGGACACCCGGGCATACTCTTTTCCATTATATAGCATGATCTCTCCTATGAAAATCACCTTTGACTTTATCATATTTCCCTGGTAGGATCAATACAAATTAGACTAACTGTTTATCACGGGGGACAATGAACCTAAAAACTTTTTTAATAAAAAATAGGCTTGAACCGGCCGAATTTGTCGTTGAATTTAAAAAGAAAATGAAAAAGAATCTCAGCATCGCCAGCATTTATAGATACCTGAAAGGGGAAAAAATGCATCTATCCACTGCAAAGGCGATCGAAAAATTCACTGAGAACCAAGTAACGGTCGAGGAACTTTTGGGGATTGAATGAAAAAAGAGAAAGAGGAATTTTATACAGCTTTAGAAGCGGCCAACAAACTACATATCACGCGCCATTCTTTTTATATGGCCATTAAAATGGGAAAGCTTAAAGCGCGGAAAATAGCTAAACAGTGGATGATCAGCAAATCTGATCTGTATGAGTACCGGATCAACAAATACGTCGGAGACAACAGAAAACTTAATGGAGAACCTGTTTTTAGCATTGAAAAAGGCCACTTCTCAGTTTCCCAAATCACCAAGATTTTCGCTGTTGAGCTAAACCGCACAATCCATAAACATAACGTGTACGAATTAATTAAAAAAGGACGACTTCGGGCTTACAAAAAGGGGACAGCTCTTGTCATCACGCGTCAGGACGCGCAGGATTTCATAGAGAGAGAGAGGTTTTCAGATATGCTTTTCCACAAAATGGCTAATTAAGTTTACAAATAAAGATAAACTTTATAAATGGTAAAGTAAAGATTACCATTGAGGTTTATGTTTATATTTGAAATTTATGGACCGCCTATACCTCAGAAGCAGACCCGCTTCACTTGCGCAGGCGGTAAGCCCCGGACCTGGGATCCGTCTAAAGCAGACAAGGAAAAGATCCAATGGCAGATTAAGCCTTTTGCGCCCAAAGAGCCGTTGACTGGGGCGATCGAATTGAGCATCTACTTTTACCTTCCCATACCAAAAAGCACCCCCTCAAAGACGCGCAAAGCGATGATTAATCGGATCATCTTGCCGGTCGTTAAACCAGATGAAGATAACCTGGCTTATATTGTCAGCAACGCCCTTAAAAACATCGTGTATAAAGACGACAATCAAGTATGTGTAAAACATGTTTATAAGTTTTATGGCGAGGAGCCTAAAACGGTGATTAAAGTGCGTGAAATTTTACAGCTAGATCAGCTAGGATATCATGAAAGTTCTGTTTGAAGAAAACATTGAAGATTCCGACTTTTTAGAGATTATTTTGACTTTGAAAGAAGCCGAAGGGCTTAAAGAAAAGGGAGTTGTGCGAGAATTTCCGTTTGGGCTAAACGGAAACAGGAATTTGAACATTTTTATAAGAGTAGATCCGCTCGGTTAGGAGCTTTCTACCAATTTGCTACCAAAATCTACCAATTTGGTATTTAACAAAGGAAAAAAGATGCCGCTAAAGCAGGGAAAGAGCAAGAAAGTCGTGTCAGAGAACATTAAAGAAATGATGGAAGCGGGTTATCCCCAAAAGCAAGCCGTGGCGGCGTCGCTGTCGAATGCCCGCAGATCGGGAATGAAGAAAAAGGGGAAAAAATAAGCATGATTGAAGATGATGAAAGATTGCAAATGATGGCCGATTCACTTGAATGTCTTCAAAGCATCGAAGCCAGGCTTTATTGCTTAACCAATGCTCTTAAAGGGACAGGAAACAGTCAATTGCATATAGTCTCGAGAGAAATTTGGGAAGATCTTAGAACCGTTGTATTGGATGAATCCGCTTTTAGGGATCTTGTCAAAGACCAGATAAATCGGTTCGAACAAGGATTTGCTTATAAGAAGCCGTGTCAAGAGGGGAGTGAGTTGGAGTTTGAGGATGAATGAAGACACAATCGAAACCATTTTAGAAAAGATCTGGAACCTTGCAATTGAACTTTACGATGTCAATGAGCTTTATCAAAGAGACGCTTGTGAAATTCAAAGGATCGTTTCAATCATTTCTAATAAGCCTGAAAGAAGCAATCGGTTAAAACGTCCAAACTTATTCGATCCTACATCGCTCAACCTTCCAGATCTCTTTGTTACCGCTTGGCGGCCTCAACAGAACCCTCCCGCTCAACAGTTTCCCGATAAATGTCCGACTTGATCAATAGTTCCACGAACGTCGCCCACTGCTCTATCGAATACTCAAGATAAAGCCGCTTATGATAGAGCAAATTAAGCGCATAGACCAGCGCATAGGTGATATGCTCGTCGCTAATCGTGTCATCGAAAGGCCATTTCCTTTTTAATTCATGATAGATTTTTTGGGCCTCGATATGCGCGACGGCGGTTAGGGCACATTGATGGGTGATAAGTTTCACTTGTTGGACTCCTGTGCCTTTCGATATTCCCTTTCCCCTTTTAGCTTTCCCACATGCAAAGAAAGACGCGCCATATAAAACTGAACACAATCAGCGGGGGAATCGCTTTTCGCACAAATCACCGTGGCAGCGCAAAAGGCAAGCGAATCTAGCGAAAGAGCAAGATCAATCTTTGCCTCCTCCTCACGTTGACTTGCGTTAACGTTACGAGCCAGATTGTCCATATATTCGACAAAACTGATCCCCCTTTCTGGTTCTTTTTCCATAACACTCCCCAAATAAACCCCTCTACTATAAAAATCACCCCCAATTTAAAGCTACTCAAAACAAATGTTTACACTTATAATGGGGATATGTATAACAAACTTTTTAAGAGGATAATATGGCAAAACTTCCCGTCGCAAAGATACCTGGTAAAGCCGGCCGACCTGAAGCTGTGATTGACGAAGAAAAGCTCGAGGAGCTTGCTTCTATGGATTATACGATGGAGGAATTGGCCGCCGAGTTCAACGTTCACCTAGACACGATCTATGCAAGATTTTCCGAGGCATTAAAGAAAGGACGCCTAAAAGGCAATGGTTCTTTGAAGCGCCGCCTTTTCCAAAAAGCACAAGATGGTGACATGAGCGCGCTGATCTGGTTGTCCAAAAACCGCTTTGGTTATCGCGACAAGCAGCCCGATGAAGCGACCCAAGTGCATTTCAACGTTTATGTCAACGAAGAGCCGGTATGAAGCCTATGGAAACGACGATTATTATGATAGGAACCTTGCTTGCGATCATGATGATCGTGTGGGGTCATGAACGATAAAAGGAACCGAAAATGGCAAGATTTATAGAGAAAACGCTCCTCAAAACCCAGTTCGAGTTAACAGAGAAAAACTTGGCTCCCGACATCGACATCTACACCGGGTGTAAGTCGATGTATGAACTCATGTTTGCAATGTACAATTACATGGAAGGATATATGGATAAAAAGATGCACAAGGTGACTGAAAAAATGAAAGTCGCCGAGAAGGACATTAAGAAGGGCAAAGCAAAAGCCGCTGTTAAAGTCCTTAAGGGCGCAGAGAAAAAGAATGAGAAGCTAGTCAAGATCGATAAGAACGTGCGCGATCCGATCATCAAGAAAGCGAAAATGGGGAAATGCTGATGAGCATGCTAGAGACCGTTGAAAACTATTTCAATGATGAGGATGGTCGTGAGGCCGAGCGCGCCGTGTTCGAGGCGGCCATGACCAAGCGCATCGAGACGCAGGGCTATACGCTTCGCGAACTCATGTTTGAGATCTATAAGCTGCAGCTCGATGTACGCGCTCTAAAAGAATGCGTCTTTCACCCGAAAAAGAAGCCTGAATCGAAAAAGGGGGCACAATGAGTCCATGGATCCGCATTCAAGGAGAAGAGGTCCCTCAAGTGGCACCCAACGCGCTTCTTTTGTTTTATGCCCCAGATGCTATGTACGTTTGGGCGACGAGCGGTAACTTTGAGCAAGTCCTTAAGGACTATGCCAACGTGAGCCACTACCGAATCATTTCAGAGCAACCGGCTTAATGGACAAACGACCCTTTAGTGTAATGGCAACACGCCCTCGCAAGAGGGAATCTTGGGCTCGATTCCCAAAGGGGGACAGCGCTTGCGTAAGGCTGAAGCGTGGAGGCGCGGCCCGCTTGATCACCGGGGCGTTACGTTGGGTCACAACCAACTGCGCAAGCGAATGAGACGACTTGGCTGGGCACTCTATAAAAGCCTCGCCGCCACCTTTTGGCGCCCCCGAAAGGGATGAGACATGCGGTATAACCTGCGGCGCCTTTTT
>CAZWRK010000152.1:0-8710 GCA_964635875.1 uncultured Aquaspirillum sp. | reverse complement strand
GCCGCGATGCGCGTGATCATCTTGTTGCACTCCGCAAAGGTCATCTCACCCACGTGCGGGAAGCCGAAGCGTTCCAGCAGGCGCACCTGCCGCGGCGTCGCGAAACCTGCGCTGCGGCGGGACTCCAACCGCTCCAGCAGCTTCGACGCCATGCCGAAGCACCTCACATCGTCAGGACAGATGCCTGCCTTTTCGAGCCGCTCGCACTGCTTGGCGGTCGCCGGTCCCATTTCGTAAGGGAACTCCGGCTGGTAATCCGCCAGGTCGGCCGCGTTGACGCTCACCGCCCATTGCAGGGGGTCAACGAGCTTGCGCTGGCGGTTGCGCTGCTTGCGCAGTTCCTCGGCCAGTGCGGCCTCACGCTCTCGCACGACATCCTTCTGCGCCTGGCTTAGAGCCGCGTCGTCGATCACCATGCCATCGACGCCGGCCTGTTCGGTCATGGCCGTCATGGCCCTGGCCATCGCATCAGAGTCAGCTACCAAGTGCGCCGGCCTGCATAGTTCGTGCTTCTCTGTCATCCAGAGGAAGTCCAGCAGCAGGAGATCCTGCTTCCCTGGGTGGATGCGGGTTCCGCGTCCGACGATCTGAGCGTATAGTGGTCGGGATTTCGTCGGCCGCAGGCAGACGATGCAGTCCGTCGCAGGGTCGTCGTACCCCTCCGTGAGCAGCATGGAGTTCACGAGCACGTCGTACTCGCCGGCCGCATAGCGCTGCAGCACGCCAGCGCGATCCGGGTGATCGCCAGACACCCACGCCGCGCGGAACCCACGCGCAGACAGAACGGCCGCGAACCGCTCCGCCGTGGCAATCAGCGGCACGAAGACGAGCGTCTTGCGGTCGCGGCAGTGCTCGCCAATCTCGGCGGCGATCTGCTCCATGTAGGGGGCCAGCGCATCGCCCAGGTCCGACGCCTTGAAGTCGCCATTCTGCATTCCGACCTGGGTGAGGTCGATCCGCAGCGGGATCGACAGGGCGCGAATCTTCGCCAGCCAGCCGTCGCGTATCGCCTCTAGGATGGTGTACTCGTACGCGAGCTGCTCAAAGTAACTTCCCAAGTTGCGCCGGTCAGCGCGGTCGGCCGTAGCCGTCACGCCCAGCACCTTGGCGCCGTTGAAGTAGCCGACGGCCGCCTGGTAGGAATCGGCCAGAACGTGGTGCGCCTCGTCCACGATGATGTGAGTGAAGTGATCCTCCGCAAATCGCGACAGGCGGGCGGGCCGCATCATCGACTGCACGCTGCCAACGGTGACGCGCTCCAGGGAATCGTGCGACGTTTCGTCGGCCTTCTCGACCGCGCACATCAGCCCCGTCGCACGAGCCAGCTTGTCCGCCGCTTGTTGAAGCAACTCGCCGCGGTGCGCGAGGATCAACACGCGCCCCCCGGCCTCCACCACGTCGCTGGCGATGGCAGAAAACACGATGGTCTTCCCGCAACCGGTCGGCATGACCAGCAGCGCGCGGTTCACGGTCTGCCACGACTCGTGAACGCGCGCGCGCGCGGTTTGCTGGTAGGGGCGAAGCTGCATGACGATCAGAAGGGAATGTCGTCGCCCTTCGTGTCGCTCGGAACGTCGTCGGCCGCCATGAACTTCTTCACGTCGTAGTCCGTGCGCTCCTTGCCGTCCTTCCCGATCCACTTGCGATGCTCGATCTCGCAGACGCCGGTCGCCCCGGCCACCTTGCCCCAGTTCGGGACGAAGGGGCCGTCCTCGCCATGCTTGCGCTGGCCGATCGAAGTGAAGAACTGGTAGAGCTTGAACTGCACCTTCCGGTGCAGCGGGAGGTTCACGTCCTTCGTCGCGGACGAGCCGTCCCCGCGGCTGGTAAGCAGCAGCTTCAGCACACCCACGTTGCAGGTGCCAAGCTTCCCCATCTCCTTGCGAGCGCGGTCGAGTTTCAGAACCTCGAAGTCGGCGAGCCCCTCGGGCAGGATGACGAATTCGTCGCCCTTCTCGATCGGCGAATCCCAGTTCAGTGCGTCGTTGTTCTCGGTCACGTTGCGGTCTCCTTCATCTTGGCGGTGGCCTTCTTCCAGTTCTCGGGATTGGTGATGCCCTTGATGTACGTGGGCGGGAGCTTCTGCGGCGTCATCTTCATCGCCGCCGTGAAGTGGCCTGCCTTCGTGTAGTAGTCGCGCAGCATGGCTGCCGTGATCCCATCGCGACGCATCAGCGCGGCAAGGTCGGCAGCGATCCCGGCCAGGTCATCGGGCGCGGCCTCGGCGTCCACCTTCCGCACGGGCGTGGTATCGGCCGCCGGAGGCGCCTTCTTGCGCGCGTCGCGGATCTGCTCAACTACGCGATCCCAGTTGCTCAACAGATTCTGGGCCGCGTCGAGCGACAGCGCCTCGACCGTATCCCCGTTCCCGATCCCGTTGGCGGCCGCGTAGGACATGACCGCGTGATTGCCCAGGCCGGCGAGACCCATGCGCTCGATCAACTCGTCACGCGCGATCTTCTCCGCATCGCTCTCCGCGCCGGCACCGGCGTCGTTAGCCTTCTCGCCGTCATCGTCATCTTCGGCGGCGATTCCGAGGATCGCCGACAGGCTGTACCGGCGCGCGTACGTGACCGCGCTGCCCATCTCCTGGGCCGCGGCTCCGGTCGGGAGCAGGTACGTCGCATCCAGGTACTGCCCCGACTCGTGGAGCAAGCGGGTGAGCAGCACCGTGCGGGCCGCTTCGGTCAGCACGAGCTGCGTGACGGCCAGCTTGTGCCTGGACAAGACCGGGCGGACGTGGTCGAGGATCTCCGACAGGTCCGCATAGCGGTACTTGTACGTGCCGCCCGACTTCATCCTCACGAGCGCCGTCTTCGTCTTCTTCGGGTTGGTCATCTCACCCTGGGCGGCGGCCAGGGCAGGCGCGAGCTTGTCCATCGCGCCCGTGGTTGGTGCTGACGAGTCCATACGGATCTCCTTTGTTTGGGTGTGACTAGAACTTGAAGGCGGGTGCGTGCTCGGCTTCGATGGCGACGCCATCCTCGATCACGATAGAGCACTCATCACCGGACGAGACGCGCGTACCGATGGCCTGCAGTCCACGTTCCTGCAGCCACACGCTGAAGTCGAAGAGCTGGTTGATGTCCATGCGCTCCAATCCGTCGAGCAGCACGAAGCCGCATTGGGGCTTCGTGGCTGCGCAGATGGCCACGGCGACGCGGAGCTGTTCGGCCCCGCTCATCCCGTCCCACTGCGCGCCGCGGTAGATCAACCGGCCATCGTCGTCGATCGTGAGCGCGTCGAGCGGCATCTGGACACCAGCCAGCAGCTTGATCCGCTGCGCGCGCACGTCGTCCAGTTTCGCCGTGAGTCCGTTGTAGTGTTCGGCAAGCTCGGAGGCCTCCGCCTCGGCGCGGGCCTTGTCCATGTTCTGCCGCACGCGCGCATTGATGGCGTCGATCTCCTCCAGTTCGCGCTGCAGGGCGGTCGTGTCTTCGTCCTTGATCCCGGCGGCCTGCCTCTCGGCCCGGGCCAGCTGCGCGTCCAACTCGCCCAGCGCGCTGTTGGCCTCAACCAACTGACGCTGCAGCTCCTTCACGCGCGCCGCAGCGGCGGATTGCGCAATCCTGACGGCATCGACTTCACGCCGGAGGCGATCGTTCTCCGCGTTCACGCGCAGCGCGTCCTGCAACCGCTGGGTCATCGCCGTGCCCGTCATCAACTCGGCGGGCGCGTCCGCGTTGAATGGCAGGTCTTCTGCGTGCTTCTTCTTTCGTGTGACGATCTGCCCCGTTGCGTGCCGCTCGTCGTAAAGACGCTTCGCCTCCTCGTTCAACCGCTGGAGCGTCGCGCCGAGGCCCGGAAAGCAATCCAGCAGCATCTGGGCCTTCTCGGTCGCGCTGGCGTTCAGAAACGCCGGTAGGTTCAGCGCAAATTGCGATACGAACTCGTTCAGGAGCTGCTGGCCGCCACGGCTCTTTCCAGTCGCGTCGGTCACCTTCAGCGTGCCACCGACGCCGCGGCGCTCCACGACGATCCCGTTCGTCAGCTCCACCCGCGTGGCCAGTTTCTCAGCACCATCGCGCAGCGGCCGCGAAGGCTTGAACCGGTCGCCCCCGAGCGTCCACATGATGGAGTCCAGGAGCGAGGTCTTCCCCTGGGCATTACCGCCCCCGATGATCGTGAGCGCCTGGCCCGAGCAGTCCAGGCTCACGGCCTTCACGCGCTTGACGTTCTCGACCTCCAGGGCATGAATCTTAACCGGGTCACTCATACGGCATCTCCTTTCCCGAGCAGGCGCAGACCGGCCAATCCGATCCAGCGCGCGTCGGCTTCGTTGTCGTCACCTGCAAAGTCCGGCCACCGCTTCCTGGTGGCCTCCAACACGGCCGCCTTGTCGGCATTGCCCTTTCCAGTCGCCAGTTTCTTCGCCGTCGCCACGGGGATGCCAGCGTATGGGATGCTCATGTGCTCACACGTCTCCGTGATCACAGCGACGATCCCACCATAGATATGCGCGGCGTCGGTCCCCAGGTGGCGGCGGACCTCCTCATAGAAGATCGCGTCCGGCTTGCTGGTCCACACGATTTGATCCAGGTACGCGCGCACTCTCACGAAGCGCATCCCGCCGCCTTCGTGCCGGCGCGGCGACAGATCCCACGTCCCGGAGCACAAGACCCCACCGGAAGCGCTCATGAGCGCCCAGCCGCAGTGAGTCCCCGGATCGATAGCCAAGTAGACGCTCATCTGTAGTACTCCGGGCGGCAGGTGAAGCACCGGTTCATGGCCGCGACGCGACCGCAGCAGAAGCAGATATCTGTATCGGTGAACTCGCGCCCATCCTCCTCCAGCACTCGCTCCACTCCGGTGCGTGCCAAGGCGCGCAGGTTGGCGTTGTGCGTGGCGATGATGTCCTCGCGTCTATTCGGGCGGAGCCGCGCCATCATCTCGGCTCGGTCTGCGCACTGATCCAGAGCGCCGCGCAGTGACTCCCAGGCGTCCTCACTGACATCACAGACCAGGCTGATGCCGACAAAATCAACCACGTCATCGGCGCGGAGTACGCGCACCCGCGCTGGCGCAGGCGCGGTCATACCGGCACCTGCGGATGGTCGGCCCCATGCTCGGACCACTCGCGCAGCGCGTCGCGAAGAAGCACCGCGTATACCGTCACGCGCTGCGCAGCCGGAACCCCTACAGCGGCGGCCTTGATGGACGCAACGTTCTGGCACAGGATGCCGGACGCCTCCTCGGCTTCGGCTTCATCCAGCGCCAGCAGCGCAAGGGCAGAGTTCGCGCACCACCGCTTCGCCGCCGCTTCGAGCAGTTCGAGCAACCGGCTCGAAGCCGCCGGCAACGGCTGGAACTTGACCGTCTCCGTCATGGCGTCCACCACATCAAGAGGAGCAGGACCACCACGATCGCCCAACCCACAACGGCGGAGCATGCCGAGACCGCCGCCCTGCGCTGCCAGCGGTAGACCTCGGACCATGGCGGTCGCACCTCGTCGATGAACGTACGCTGCCCGTTCATTGCGCCCGCCTCGCGGCGCGCTTCGCGGCGCGTTCGGCTTCGACATTCCAGATGATGAGCTGGCGGAAGATGCGCGGGATCGAGGCGCTGAACAGCTTCCGGCCACGCTCCTCGCGCATGGCGATCACGTCGCCGGGTTCCAGGATGACGACGATGCGGCGCGCGCTGTGGTCGTAGACGCCGGACGTGCGCCGGCGAACAGGCTTGCGGAGGTCGGTCATACGGCAGTCTCCTTGGTTACGGGTGCAGTTTCCGAGCGATGAGCCCACAGATCCGAAGTCCGGCCATCACGCCGGTGGTAATCGACGCGGCCACCAAGAGGGCCGTCACGGCTCGCCACATGAGATCCCACAGGCGATCAACCAG
The DNA here is from genome assembly GCA_964635875.1 of uncultured Aquaspirillum sp. Taxonomy (GTDB): domain Bacteria; phylum Pseudomonadota; class Gammaproteobacteria; order Burkholderiales; family Aquaspirillaceae; genus CAZWRK01. The sequence continues at coordinate 2,869 of CAZWRK010000152.1, read as the reverse complement.
CAGGAACCAGAACGGGGGCGGCAGGCGCTCCGTGGTCATACCGCCTGCGCCTTCTGGCGGATACCAGCCAGCGCCGTCCGAACGTTCGCGCGCCGACCGCTGCGCTTCACGGCATGGATATCCAGCGTGGTCGCGTCGGAGTACTTCCGCAGCAGGATTTCCACCAGGGCCGACATGCTCACCCCGAAGCGGGCCGAGAGTTGCGACGCCAGCCGGTGCGAGGAGTCGTAGATCTTGATGGTGCGCTGGTTCTTTTTCATGGGTGCCGTTGTAGGCACTCTTTAGGCACACCGCAAGGCGAAAATATACTTGCTTGAAAAAGTGTCCACTTTGCGTATACTCGTTACGTCATGAAGGCACAGAAGACCATCAAGGTGAGCGACGAGACGCATCGGCTTGTCGTGACTGCGGCAGATAGGGCGGGGATATCGATGTCCGGGCTCGTCCATCGGTGGGCGGCGGACACGGAGGTTGCGGCCGGCGCCCAGCGCATCGATCTGCGCGACATCTCGGCGCTGCTCGATGCCGCTTCGACGCTCGATGAGTTCAGGGATCTGCTGCACAACACGATCGCCACCGGAAAGTATGATTGGGATGATCCCTTGCCGCCGGATCGACCCACGCCGAAGCAGCCGCGGACTACTTACGCTCTCAAATTGCGAGACGCCTGAAGGTCATCCGGGGGCGAAAGTTGTGAGTGGCCAGGCCGATGGCGGTGCGTATCGGCGCGGAAGGTTGGCCTACAGAATAGGCTGCCTGCTGTGGGTCTGCGCGTGTATCGCCGCCGCCCTTGTGCTGCTCTGGCTACCCCTGCTGTAGCCGGACCGCATCGAACACGCTGACCCATCGGCGCGCCAGAGCGATCCCGCCGCGCGTGTGGGACCGCCAGACGAGCCACCCGAAGGAGCGAACAGCTATCCAGTAGGCGCGCGCCTTCACGCGTCCGACGCCGGTAAACCGGAGGAGCCGATGAAACTCAGCGTCGGCCATCTCCCTTGGCACCAGCTCGCCGGCGTAGAGCGCGTCGTGAGCGAGCGCCGCAGGGAAGGTCCGGGCGGCAAAGCGTGGGCCCACGAGCGGCCACAGCGGCCTCGGGATGCTCGCCCCGTCGGAGCGGAACCCGGCACGGACAACCAGCACGCGGCCGTCGGCCAGGTCAACGCACCAGTCGACCGCCGCAATCCACTGGCCGGTCTCCGCATCGAAGCGTCCAACGGGCTGGTCGATGGTGGTCATCGCGGGGTATCAATCAGGAAGTCGCGCCAGCCGCGCCAGTGCTCCCATCCGTCGGGCAGCGTGATGATGCACAGCGGCCCCATGCGGGCCTGCTCCCACTGGTCGACGCGCATCAGCCCGTATCCGTAGTAGCCCCACGTGGCGCCGTGGCTGTTGAGGAATTGGATGTAGAACTCGCCGCGCTGCTCCAGGACGGCGGTGATCACCGTGGCGTGCCCGGCGGCCGGGTTGGGCACCCACCCGCGGATGGGGATCTGCCCGTTGTCCGGGTTCGGCCGCGCCCACCCGCCGTGGGTGGCCGTCCCCTGCAGCACGGGCTGGTTGAGGAGGACGTGACAGAGCGCGCCCAGCGGCAGATCGACGAGTCCGGGCTTGCTACCGGGCGGCAGGTAGCCCAGATCGACCGCGGCCAGGTAGCCGTGCTCCAGCAGGAGCCCGCCGGCATCCCACCGCTCGCCGGGGAAGTGATCCGCCCGGGCGCGCTTGTAGACCGGTACCGGGTCGATTTGCTTGCCGGCAGGGATGGATTTGCGCCCGAGCGCCCTGCGGTATAGGCCCTCGATGGCATTGACGGTCGCGTGCGCAGCGCAGTCGGAATACCGCTGCGACCATGTCGGGATCATCCATTCGTGCCAGGGCGCGACCGGTGCCGGCGGGATGTCCCCCAAGGTGTCGTCACGGTCATAGACCTCGTCTTCCGGCCGGGCGAGGAGCCCGCCGGCCGGGTACCGGCGGTCAATAGGTCGGGGGCGGGATGGCGTTGGTTTGGCCGGGGATGATCGGCGGGCCGACATAGCCGTCTCCTTGTGGTTCAGGATTGGTCGATGAGCAGCCCAGAAGACCCGCCAGAAGGCAAACTGAGGCCAGGACGAGTATCAGGCGCCACCGGGCAGAGATCGTGGCAGGGTTTGTCATTCGACGCTCCAGCGGACGCGATAGCCCTTGAATCCGTTCCAGTCGCCCTTCGTAACGTGCAGCCAGACCAGCGAGTCGGGCCCCGCGAAGTCAAAGGACCCTCCAAACATAGAGCCAATGGTATCCTTCATGCCGTGGTCGACCATGACACGCGCCTCGCGTCCGTTGAACGCGGCGAGCCGGTGCGGATCGTCAGTCACGATCCACATGATTCCGTCTCGCACGCGCGCGCGGAACGGGTTGGCGCCCACGCTGGCGGTCGGCTTGGCGGCCTGCTGCCCATGGGTGATATCGTAGATGTCCCCACGGGTGTCGATTGCCCACAGCCGTCCAGCGACGATGCCAATAGCGCCGAACTTCCCCGGGACGTACCAGCCGGCCGTCGACTCAACTCCCGGCTTGTCACCGTCCCAGCCGGCCATGATCCACTGGTCGCCGTCCTGTAGCACGTCCAGGACAATGGCCGACAGATTGCGGCATTGGTAGAGGTCGCGTCCGGTGGCGCCGTCCCACAGGCGGACGCGGCCTCCACGCGCAACGGTAGGGATCACGCGGCCGATGCTGACGGTCGCGTACTGGTCGGGCTGCCGCAGCCCCGTCTTGCGGATCTGGCCGTCGGTGGTGATCTCGTAGAGCGCGCTGCTGCTACCGGTCTCTACGGGTATCAGGCCCGTGCCCGTAAGCGGCGTGCCGAGGCTCTCGTATCCCGTCGAGTTGA
>CAZWRK010000151.1:0-8950 GCA_964635875.1 uncultured Aquaspirillum sp. | reverse complement strand
TGCCGTGGAAGTCTTCGTGCAGCGATTTGCCGGCGTCTTCTTCCAGGTGGGCGCGGGTCAGGTTGATGGTTTTTTCGTATTCGCCGACCTGAATCGTCAGCGTGCCGCCTTCAACAATCGGCAGCTCGAACTGGCTGATCTGGTAGCCCTTGGGCAAATCAGGGTAAAAATAGTTTTTACGCGCAAAAATGGATTTGCGATTGATCTTGGCCCCAATCGCCAAACCAAAGCGAATCGCCTTATCCACCACCACCCGATTCAAAACCGGCAACACGCCCGGCAAGGCGATATCGACGGTGCTGGTTTGGGTGTTGGGTTCTGCGCCAAAAGCGGTAGAGGCACCGGAAAAAATTTTCGACTGGGTCGAGAGCTGGGTGTGGACCTCAAGCCCGATAACGACTTCCCATTTCATTGGTCTAGACCTATTTTTCGTAGATTTCCGCGACAACCGGCACCGGCACGGTGTGGCCGGGTACCTTCATGTTGCTCATCAAAATTTTGAGCCCCTGCTGGGCCAACTCGACCAACTCGCGCTCGCTACGAACACGAATAAAATCCTGTTCGAGATGCGTCGGGCTGGCGGCAAATTGGCCATCAGGAAAACGGTGCGGCGTCAGTGTCGTACCGACAGATTTTCCGCGTTTGGTGATATAGCGCAGCTTTAAGCTCACAGGGCAGGTGTCCGGTTGTGCCAATCGGTAATTTGCTGGAACTGATGGGCCACATTTAATAAGCGCGCTTCGGCGAAGTAATTGCCGATCAATTGCACCCCAATCGGGCGACCACCGGCGGTAAAGCCTGCGGGCAAACTCATCCCCGGCAAACCGGCCAAGTTCACGGCCAAGGTGTAAATATCCGCCAGATACATCGCCACGGGGTCTTCGGTCTTCTCGCCCAAATTCCAAGCGGCGGTTGGTGCAACCGGCCCTAAGATCACATCGCAGTCGGCAAAAGCGGCTTGGAAATCTTCAGCAATCAGGCGGCGGATTTTCTGGGCTTTCAAGTAATACGCATCGTAATAGCCATGCGATAACACATAAGCCCCCGTCAAGATCCGGCGTTTGACTTCGGAGCCAAAGCCTTCGGCACGGGTGCGCTCGTACATATCATTTAAATCGCGATATTCGGCGGCACGGTGCCCGTAGCGAACACCATCGTAACGGCTCAAATTCGAGCTAGCTTCGGCGGGCGCAATGACATAGTAAGCCGGAATCGACAGCTCGGTTTTTGGCAAACTCACCTCGACGATGGTTGCGCCGAGGCGTTTCAGCTCGGCCACCGCATCATCAATCACTTTGGCGACCTCAGCGTCTAAGCCTGCAGCAAAGAACTCTTTGGGCAAGCCAATTTTGAGGCCTTGAATCGGGTTTTTAAGATCACGGCTGTAATCTTCGGGTGCACGCTCGAGGCTGGTCGAATCGCGTTGATCAAAACCAGCCATGACATTGAGCAAGAGTGCACAATCTTCGGCGGTTTGCGCCATCGGGCCGCCTTGATCCAGCGAGCTGGCATACGCGACCATGCCATAACGCGACACCACGCCATACGTCGGCTTAATACCGGTAATGCCGCAGAACGCTGCGGGCTGGCGAATCGAGCCGCCGGTATCGGTGCCGGTCGCCACTGGCACCAGTCGGGCCGCCACTGCCACCGCCGAGCCACCAGAACTGCCACCGGGAACGGCAGTGAAGTCCCATGGATTTTTGGCGGGGCCATAGAATGAGTTTTCATTCGACGAACCCATGGCGAATTCGTCCATATTGGTCTTACCAACAGTCACCAAACCGGCTGCCAAACATTTTTCAACGACGGTGGCGTTGTAAGGACCAATAAAGTTGTTCAGCATGTTCGAACCGCAAGTGGTTCGCATGCCTTCGGTCACAAAGACATCTTTATGTGCCAGCGGAATGCCAGCCAACCAATGTGCAGTGCCCGCCGCCCGTGCCGCATCGGCCGCATCGGCCGCCGCGAGCGCGCTTTCAGGATCGGCGACAGTAATAAAAGCATTGAGCTGCGGGTTCAGCGCATCGATGCGCGCCAACGCCGCAGAGACGAGTTCGCGGCTCGACACGGTCTTGGCAGCGAGCGCATCTGCAAGCTGTTTAAGCGTGTTTTGCATCATTTAAGGACATATCCCAAAGAGGAAATAAGGTGACCCGCGCTTCGCATCGGAGCAAAACGCGATCAACTATGGAGTTTATTCAATCACTTTCGGCACCAGATACAAGCCCGCATCGGTTTGCGGTGCAACGGCTTGGAAAGCAGCACGACGATCGGTTTCGGTGACGACATCATCACGCAATCTGAGGCTGACATCCTGTGGGTGCGCCATAGGTTCGACGCCTTCGGTGTCGACCGCTTGCATGGCTTCAATCAAGCTGAAAATGCCATCAAGCTTATTGCGAACGACGTCAATTTCCTGTTCATCGACGCGAATTCGCGCCAGTCGCGCAATACGCACCACCTGCTCATTGGAAAACGACATAGAGTCCCCGTCTAAGACTTTAATAATTCAAGTTTTGTAGGGTATCATAGCCCGCTATTTTCACCCAATAGCCAGACAGTCTTGCTATCGGGCTGCCGTTTAACGGCAAACAGGATGCACCGCATGCGCTGCCGCACTTATTTTTGCGGCCCACGGTGCCAAACACAACACGGCTCCGGCTAGAGAGGCTCTCCGGGCCCGGCTGCGAGACACGACAGCTCTCCATACCGTACAAATACGACAGGTTGACAATGCTCCGCTCTATTACTGGCTACTTTTCCCATGACCTTGCGATTGACCTTGGTACCGCCAACACGCTGATTTATGTATCAGGCAAAGGCATCGTTTTGGATGAGCCATCTGTGGTTTCGATTCACCACGAAGTCAGCACCAACAAAAAATCGATTCTGGCGGTCGGTACCGAAGCCAAAAAGATGTTAGGCCGTACCCCAGGCTCTATTCAGGCGATTCGCCCGATGAAAGATGGCGTGATTGCCGACTTCACCGTCACCGAACAAATGCTGAAGCAGTTCATCAAAAAAGTCAGCCCGAGCCGTTTCCTTTCATCCAGCCCGCGCATTGTGATTTGTGTGCCGTGCGGCTCGACCCAAGTCGAACGTCGTGCGATTCGTGAATCGGCGTTGGGTGCAGGCGCGCGTCGCGTTGAATTGATTGAAGAGCCGATGGCTGCTGCCATTGGTGCGGGCTTGCCAGTCGAAGAAGCCACAGGCTCCATGGTGGTCGATATCGGTGGTGGCACGACTGAAGTGGGCGTGATTTCTCTAGGCGGGATTGTGTATTCCAACTCGGTGCGGGTCGGCGGTGACAAATTCGACGAGTCCATCATCAACTACATCCGCCGCAACTACGGCATGTTGATTGGTGAAACCACCGCAGAAGAAATTAAAAAGACGATCGGCTCCGCGTTCCCGGGCACCGAAGTCCGCGAAATGGAAGTCAAAGGCCGCAACCTCGCAGAAGGGATTCCGCGCTCGTTCACCATCTCCTCTAACGAAATCCTAGAAGCGCTGACTGAACCGCTGAACCAAATCGTATCTGCGGTCAAAATTGCCCTTGAACAAACGCCGCCCGAACTCGGTGCCGACATTGCCGATAAAGGCATGGTCTTAACCGGTGGCGGTGCATTACTGCGCGACATCGACCGCCTGCTCCAAGAAGAAACAGGCCTGCCGGTGTTTGTTGCCGAAGACCCTCTGACCTGCGTGGTTCTGGGTTCTGGCAAAGCGCTGGAAAAAATGGATAGCACTGTCGGTACGATTTTCACGAACGACTAAGCTGTATTGCCCCATCCAACCCGCCGCGCCCCTTATCGGGCGCGGTGGCGTTTCCGAGATTTGACTCTGATGGAAATCGCCACATCCCCAAGATTTTTTCGTCAGGGCCCGAAGCCGCTGACGAAGTTTCTCGTTTGTGCCTCACTCTCGCTCGCCATGCTGGTCGGCGATGCACGCCTGAACCTCCTGCAACAAGTTCGCGAAATGGTTTCGGTCATGCTGTACCCCATGCAATGGGCGATCAATACCCCCATCGCATTCAGCCGCCAAGCACGGGACTTTTTGGTCACACAAGCAGAGCTCGAACAAGACAACCGCCAACTGCGCGAAAAACTCATCATCATGACCGCGCGTCAGCAACGCTATGAAGAGTTAACGCAAGAAAATAATAAGCTTCGTGAGCTGAATAATTTGCAGCTTCCGAACAAAGGAGACGCGCGCCTTGCTGAAGTGCTGTACACCAGCCGCGACCCATTTAGTCATCGCATCATTGTCGACAAAGGCCAAAATAGTCAGATTGAACCGGGCTTCCCTGTGGTGGATGCGCATGGATTGATTGGGCAAGTCACTCGCGTCGCCCCGCTCACCTCAGAAGTCACCCTGATTATTGAAAAAAATCACTCAGTACCGGTGATGGTGCAGCGCAATGGGTTGCGCGCGGTCTTATTTGGCACCGGTGAAGGCCTAGAAGTGCACTTCGTCGCCAATGGTGCCGACATTCAGCCTAATGATCTCTTGTTAACCTCTGGCATTGATGGCATTTACCCTGCAGGGCTTGAGGTTGCTCGGGTGCAACACATCGACCGAAACCCCGCCAGCCCGTTTGCAGAGATTCGGTGCACGCCTATCGGTGGCGTTGGTCGAGAGCGCTTCGCACTCATCTTGACCGAAAAAATCCAACTGCCCGCCCCACCCGAGCTAGAAGCTGTCGAAAACAGCTCGTCTATGAATAAAAAAGCGCATCAATGAACCAACCGAAAGAACTTCTCCGGCCCGTTAAAACACGGTACATCCTACTGAGTTTTGCCGTGTCGATTATGCTGGAACTGTTACCCGTAAACGCCAGCACCTTGCTCTGGCTACCTGACCTTTCAGCCCTCTTGGTCCTGTACTGGAGTATTAACCATCCCTCGCGAGTTGGGATTGTCGCGGCGTTTTGCGTCGGGATCGTCATGGATGTCGCGGGTGCGACGTATATTGGTCAACATGCCCTCGCCTACACGACCATCACTTATTTTGTGTCGACACGGCAACGACAGCTGGTGATGTATAACAACGGCCATCAATCGCTGATCGTTTTAGCTCTATTGCTCCTCAGCCAAGCCATCATGATGTTGTCACGTTTAGCGCTCGGTGCGAGTTTCATTGGCTGGGGATACTTCCTGCCACCTTTTTTGGGTGCGCTGTTATGGCCTTTATTCGCCAAGATCCTGATTATTCCGCAACGCCGCAGCAGCCAACCGAGATAACCCGAAATGGCCCGCCGTCGCTACCGCCCCCTGTTTCGCCAGCCCCATCGTCGTCACACTTCGCACACCACGAAGAACAAAGACAACGAATTTCAGCTACGCCTCATCATCGCCTTTGGGCTTGTACTCATTGCATTCTCTCTGCTGATTAGTCGTTTCGTATGGTTGCAAGTCATCCAAAACGATCACTTTTCAACGCTGGCACAAAACAACCGTATTTCATTGGTGCCGATCCCGCCCAACCGCGGCATGATTTACGATCGGAATGGTGTTGTTCTCGCGCAAAACTATTCCGCGTACACCTTAGAAATCACCCCCAGCAAGCTCACCGATCTCAATGCCACCATTGATCGCCTTGCCACCGTGGTTGAAATCACCGCGCGCGACCGTAAACGCTTCAAAAAACTACTCGATGAAAGTCGCAATTTTGAAAGCCTACCGATTCGCACGCGCCTGACCGACGAAGAGGTCGCGCGCTTTTCAGCGCGGGCCTATAGCTTCCCCGGTGTTGAAATTAAAGCGCGGCTCTTCCGTGACTACCCTTTTAAAGAAGTCACCAGCCACATCGTGGGCTATATCGGGCGCATCAACCAACGCGACCAAAAAAACCTCGAAGAAGATGGCCTCACCGCCGACTATCGTGGCACCACCCATATCGGTAAAACCGGCTTGGAATTCAGTTACGAGCAAGATCTGCACGGCAAAACCGGCTTTGAAGAAATTGAAACCGATGCGGGCGGCCGCGCGATTCGCACCCTTCGCCGAACCGCACCCGCGAATGGCAAAGACCTGCATCTCGCGCTCGATATTTACCTGCAACAATACGTCTACGATCTGTTTGGTGATCGACGCGGCGCACTGGTAGCGATCGATCCGCGCACCGGTGGCGTCTTGGCCTTTGTGTCTAAACCCGGCTTTGATCCCAATTTGTTTATTGATGGGCTGGATCAACAAACGTGGAAAGACCTCAACGAAGATTGGAAGCGACCACTGGTCAACCGAGCGTTGCGGGGCCTTTATCCGCCGGGATCAACGTTTAAGCCCTTTATGGCGATGGCTGCGCTCGAAAGCGGCTTCCGAGAACCCTCGTACACGATTCCCGATCCGGGCTATTTCTCTTTGCCCGGCTCAAATCACCGTTTCCGCGACTCCAAGCCCTCCGGCTGGGGCACGGTCAACATGCTGAAGTCGATTCAGGTTTCGTCAGACACCTATTACTACAAATTAGCGTGGGATATGGGGATCGACCGGCTTTCGCCTCAGCTGGCCAAATTTGGTTTTGGAGAACGCACCGGCATCGACCTGAACGGAGAATCGCGCGGCGTCTTACCGAGCAAAGAGTGGAAAGCAGAACGCTTTAGCAGCAAGCGCTACAAGCCTGAGCATCGCCGCTGGCTCCCTGCCGACGTCGTACCAATCGGCATTGGCCAAGGTTACAACGCTTACACCCCATTGCAGCTGGCAAACGCCACCGCCATTTTGGCAAATAACGGCATCGGCTTCCGGCCCCACTTGGTGAGCAAGGTGAAAGACGTTCACACCAAAGAAGAGCGCCTCATTGAGCCTAAGCCTGCGTTCGATAACCACTTCAAACCAGAAAACGTCAACTTTGTAAAAACCGCGATGGAAGCGGTCTTACAGCCCGGCGGCACCGCTTCACGCCTGAGCGCGGGCTTGCAATACCGCCTTGCGGGGAAAACCGGTACCGCGCAAGTGGTACAAATTAAACAAGGTGCAAAATACAACGCCGCGGCGCTTGCAGAACAACACCGCGACCACTCTTGGTTTATCGCCTTTGCGCCGGCAGAGGCGCCGACCATTGCTGTGGCTGTCATTGTCGAAAATGCAGGCTGGGGCGCCGCCGCCGCCGCCCCTATGGCGCGCCAAACGATTGATTACCACCTGCTCGGTCGCCGCGCCCTCGGGGAGCGTGCAGCCAAACCGACGCCGATTGTTGTAGTTGACGAAGGGGGTGAAGACAGCATTCTCCGTCCTGCGACCGCTCGTGCTGAAACTTTAGCGCCTGTCGCGCCAAGCGAGGAAACCCCATGACCACCTCTGTCAATGATCTCTTATCCCGCGCATGGGTTCGGATTAAATCACCGATTGATGGCTGGCTTTTTTTGCTCGCAAGCCTGCTGTTTATTCTGAGTATGGTGGTGCTGTTTAGCGCCTCGAATCAAAGCATGGATCGCATCGCCAATAAAATGACCTTTATGGTGATTTCGATGGGTGTGATGTGGGGCATCGCCAACTTACGGCCACAGCATCTGATGGTACTGGCCTTACCCGCCTATATCGCAGGCATGTTGTTGCTGATCGCCGTGGCGCTATTTGGCGAAGTGGTCAATGGCTCTCGGCGCTGGCTGCATATCGGCATTACGCGCATTCAGCCTTCTGAAGTCATGAAACTCGCTTTACCGATGATGCTCGCGTGGTATTTCCAGCGCCACGAAGGCCGCATTCGTTGGAAACAGTACTTGGTCGCCATGCTGTTGATTATGCTGCCCGGCGCACTCATCCTAAAACAACCCGATTTGGGGACCGCTACGATGATCATGTCGTCCGGTCTTTTTGTTGTATTTCTAGCCGGGCTGCCATGGAAGGTGATTTTTAGCAGCTTAGTGCTGTTTGGGGCCAGCCTGCCCTTTGTCTGGAACATGTTGCACGACTACCAACGACGGCGTGTTTTGACGCTCATCGACCCGATGGAAGACCCACTCGGTGCGGGCTACCACATCATTCAATCCATGATTGCGATTGGATCGGGCGGCCCATTTGGTAAGGGCTGGCTCAATGGGACACAAACCCACCTCGATTTTATTCCCGAGCGCACGACGGACTTTATTTTTGCGGTCTATGCCGAGGAGTTTGGCTTGGTTGGCAATATATTTTTGGTGCTGTTGTATACCGCAGTGATTGGGCGAGGGCTGATGATTGCCGCAAAGGCCACCACACTATTTGGCCGCCTCATGGCAGGCTCGATTACCTTGACCTTTTTCACCTATGCCTTTGTCAATATGGGCATGGTCTCGGGTATTTTGCCGGTGGTAGGCGTGCCATTGCCGCTGGTGAGTTACGGCGGAACAGCGATGGTTTCGCTCTTGGTCGGCTTTGGTATTTTGATGTCGATCCATAAAAATCGACCGCTGATTAAACGCTAATTTTTCGTGGTGCTGATGTGTATTCGGCACCGCGTTTTTAAACATTTGAAATGGCTTATGACTCGCTTACTTGAGCGCTTTACCACCGAATATATCGAAGTTGAAGACCGAATCCGCCTGACCGGCGCCTGTGCCGACCAGAAAGTCAGCGTGTTCTGGCTAAATCTGCGACTGGCGCAACGCTTAGTGCCAGTACTCCTCAACTGGCTCAGCAGCCAACAAGCCATCGATCAGCAACATACCGATCTGCTCAACAGCTTTGCCCAACAAGCTGCCCGCGCGGCACACACCCCGCAGCCGCCCGTAGAGGCACAAACCTCAGATGCGGCGCATTTAATTCATGCGATCTCGGTGTCTTTTCACCCCGAGGCGCTGGAGTTAACGCTGGGCGTCGAGGCGGCAGAACATCATGCGCGGATTCAATTTGGCACCGCCCCCTTGCGGCAATGGGTCAATATTTTGTACGACTTGTATCGCAAAGCCGAGTGGCCGCTCGACCAGTGGCCGGACTGGATCAAAGAACCCGAAGCCCCCGAG
>CAZWRK010000150.1:0-9078 GCA_964635875.1 uncultured Aquaspirillum sp. | reverse complement strand
TCTATCGCGTCGATTCTGATGCCACACACTCGCCCATGTTCCATCAAATGGAAGGCCTGTGGGTTGAAGAGGGCGTCAGTTTTGCCGATCTCAAAGCCACCGTGGTTGATTTTCTTCGCCGCTTCTTTGAGCGTGACGATTTGCAAGTGCGCTTCCGTCCGTCGTTTTTCCCGTTCACCGAGCCGTCTGCTGAAATCGACGTGCTAGGCGAGCGCGGTTGGTTGGAGGTCGGCGGGTGCGGCATGGTGCATCCGAATGTGCTGCGCAACGTCAACATTGACCCCGAAAAATACACGGGCTTTGCCTTTGGTATCGGATTAGACCGTTTTGCCATGCTGCGTTATGGCGTGAATGATTTGCGTCTGTTCTTCGAGAACGACCTGAACTTCTTAAAACAATTCAACTAATCTCGCCAGAGGACTTAAATATCATGAAATTTTCAGAAAATTGGCTGCGCGAGTGGGTGAATCCGGCGCTAGATACTGAGCAATTAACACATTTATTGACCATGGCCGGTTTAGAGGTTGAGTCCGCCGCCCCTGCCGCCCCTGCTTTTAGCGGGATTGTCGTCGCTGAAGTTAAAACCGTCAGAAAACACGAAAATGCCGACCGTCTCCGCGTGTGCGAAGTCGATGCCGGTACCGGTTCGTTGATGCAAATCGTCTGCGGCGCGCCCAATGTCGCCGAAGGCGTTCGGATTCCTTGCGCCCTACCCGGTGCGATTTTGCCCGGTGATTTCAAAATTAAACCGACCAAAATGCGCGGTGTTGAATCCAACGGTATGTTGTGTTCGGGCAACGAACTCGGCATTCCAGATGGCGTGGATGGTCTGCTTTTGCTGCCGGCCGATGCGCCGATTGGTCAGTCAATTCGCGATTATCTGAGCCTTGATGACACCGTGATCGAACTCAAGATCACCCCGAACCGCGCCGACTGTCTCAGCATTCTTGGCTTGGCGCGCGAAGTCTCGGCGCTTAGCAATAGTCCGCTGAACAAACCGGCCATTGCCGCCCAAGCGCCGACGCTGGACGAGAAAAAATCCGTGCAACTGGCTGCACCCGCCGCCTGCGCCCGCTATTTGGGTCGACTCATTCGCGGTGTCAACGCCCAAGCGCCGACGCCCGACTGGATGAAAACCCGTTTGGCTCGTGCCGGTTTGCGCTCGATTTCCGCGATTGTTGACGTGACCAACTATGTCTTGCTCGAACTGGGTCAGCCGCTGCACGCCTTTGACGCCAACAAGTTGAATGGCGATATCTGCGTGCGCTTCCCTGCCGCAGGCGAAACGCTGACTTTGCTCAATGGCAAAGAGCTGACCATTGACGCTGATATGTTGGTGATTGCCGACCAAAATGGGCCGGTAGCGCTGGCCGGTGTGATGGGCGGTGCCAATAGTGAAGTGGATGAAAATACCACCGATATTTTCCTCGAATCCGCCTTCTTTGCGCCGGATGTGATTGCCGGACGTGCGCGCCGTTTAGGCTTTAGCTCCGATGCTTCTTTCCGCTATGAGCGCGGTGTCGATTTCACCCTGCAAGCGCAGGCGATGGAGCGCGCAACCGCCTTGATCACCGAAATTTGTGGCGGCGAAATTGGTCCTGTGACCGAATCCATCGGTGAATTGCCGACTCGTCAGCCAGTTGAATTGCGCACCGAACGGGTCTCCCGCGTGTTGGGTGTGGCCTTTGAGGCGGCACAAATTGCGGCGATTTTGGAGGGCCTCGGCCTGCCGTTTGTCGCCCATGCGACTGGCTTCACCGTCACCCCGCCGCCGTTCCGTTTCGATATCGCAATCGAAGAAGATTTGATCGAAGAAGTGGCTCGTGTGTACGGCTACGATGCGATTCCGGCGAATCCACCGCGTGCAGGCCAATCGATGTTGCCGTTGCCGGAAACCGAAACCCCGCGTCATGAATTGCGCCGTGCGATTGCGGCTCGCGATTATCAAGAAATCGTGAGCTACGCTTTTGTCGATCAAGCATGGGAAAGTGATTTTGCGGGCAATGCCGAACCGGTGCGCTTGCTTAATCCAATCGCCAGCCAAATGAGCGTGATGCGTTCTACTTTGATCGGCGGTCTGATTGATACTCTGATTTCCAACCTCAATCGCAAACAAAGCCGCGTGCGTTTGTTTGAAATTGCGCGGGTCTTTAGCCGTGAGGGTGACGGTTTTGCCCAGCCGGAGCGTGTTGCCGCTTTGGTGTATGGCAGCCGCCTGCCGGAGCAATGGGGCGCGAAAACTGAGCGTGTCGATTTCTTTGACCTTAAAGGCGATGTTGAGGCCTTGCTTGCGCCGCGCGTGGCCGAGTTCCACCGCGCCGAGCATCCTGCTTTGCATCCGGGACGCTGTGCCGAGATTCGCTTAGATGGGCAAGTGGTCGGTGTGATCGGGGAATTGCATCCGCAGTGGGTGCAAAAATACGATCTGCCTGCTGCGCCGCTTCTGTTTGAATTGGCGCTGGATACGCTGCTCAATCGTCCAGCCGTCGTGGTGCAGCCGGTGTCGAAGTTCCAAGCGGTACGCCGTGATTTGGCCCTGTTGGTCGATGAATCGGTTGAGGCGGCGAGCCTGCAGGCTTCGTTGTGCAAAGCAGCATCGGCACTGGTCACTGAGATTGCTTTATTCGATGTTTACCGCGGAAAAGGCGTCGAGGAAGGGAAAAAGAGCCTTGCATTCAAGGTGTTAATGCAGGATACTTCGCGCACTCTCACGGATGAAGAAGTCGAATCCGTGATCCAAGCTCTGGTTGCTGCTGCAGACCAAGACCACAACGCGAAGTTAAGACTGTAATTTTTTGGACAATGGGTGCGCGTATCCCGCGCCCCTTTTATGACGCGAAAAATCATTTCGGCGTCGCCAAAAAATGCCAGTCGTTAAGGCCTTTGTATTACTGAACACTCCACGCCGGGCAGCGATCCAATATCCCACATCCGATATTGCGCTTGTTGTCCGGCTGGTCGCTTTTCATTTGAGGAAATATCATGACGCTCACCAAAGCTGAACTCGCCGACTTGCTTTTTGATAAGGTTGGCCTGAACAAGCGGGAAGCCAAAGATATGGTGGAATCGTTTTTCGAAGAAATTCGTCAAACGCTGGAACAAGGGGACACCGTTAAACTATCCGGTTTTGGAAATTTCCAACTCCGTGAAAAACCGCAACGCCCCGGTCGTAATCCAAAAACTGGCGAGGAAATTCCCATCACTGCGCGTCGGGTGGTGACGTTTCATGCCAGCCAGAAACTCAAGGGAATGGTGGACGCCAATCATGACAAGCTCAGTCGTTAAATTACCGCCCGTCCCCGCGAAGCGTTATTTCACGCTTGGCGAGGTGGCCGAGCTCGCCCAAGTCGAAGCGGATGTGATTCGGAGTTGGGAAAACGAATTTAGCCAACTGCGGCCGATCAAAAAAAGCACCGGTCGCCGTTTCTATCGCCATCATGAACTGATGCTGATTCGGCGGATTCGTGAGTTATTGATCACGCATGGTTATAGCCTCAGCGGCGTGCGCGAGCGCTTAGATGGCGAATCGCATGGGCGCTATCTCACACCGCTGGCGCTGCGTTCGGAGCTGGAAGAATTATTGGCATGGATGAATGCGTAATTTTTTGCGCGGCGATCTAGATCATTTTACAAATTCGTGCCATAATCGCGCCTCTTTCGGTTCGGAGTGTGGCGCAGCCTGGTAGCGCATCTGCATGGGGTGCAGAGGGTCGAAGGTTCGAATCCTTTCACTCCGACCAAGTTTTGATGAAAAAGCCCGACATTCTGTGTCGGGCTTTTTCTATTGTCGAACGTGCATCTAACAGGACGAGATGCTCCTATGACTGATCTTTTCGCACAAGCGCCTGCCTTCGCTTCCCCGCTGGCCGAACAGCTTCGCCCCCAGCATCTGGATGACGTCATGGGGCAAAGTCATCTCATTGGCGAGGGCGGTCCGCTCCGCCTTGCCATCGCAGCCGGTCAACTGCATTCGATGCTGCTGTGGGGGCCGCCCGGTGTCGGCAAAACCACATTAGCGCGCATTCTCGCACAGGCTTTTGACGCTGAATTTGTTGCGCTCTCGGCGGTGTTTTCCGGCATCAAAGACATCCGCGAAGCCGTAGAGCGTGCGCAGCAATGCCAGCAGCGCGGCCGCAAAACCATTCTCTTTGTCGATGAAGTTCACCGTTTTAACAAAAGCCAGCAAGATGCGTTTTTGCCCTATGTCGAATCGGGTTTGCTGACGTTTATTGGCGCGACGACCGAAAATCCCTCGTTTGAAGTCAACCCTGCGCTGTTGTCGCGGGCGCAAGTGTACGTGCTGCAGTCTTTGCAGCCTGAAGAACTCAAACACGTCTTTGCCCGCGCCCACAGGACCGACATCCTGTGCGATCTTATCTTTGATGCGTTGAGCCTCGACGTGTTGATCGGCCACGCCGATGGTGATGCACGGCGCTTCCTCAATCTGCTTGAACAAACTGCCCACGCCGCCCACAGCCAAAATCGCACCCAAATTGACGCCGATTTTTTAGCGCAAGTCTTGAGCGTGCAAGTGCGCCGCTTCGACAAAGGCGGCGAAGCCTTTTATGATCAAATTTCCGCACTGCACAAATCGGTTCGTGGTTCGGACCCCGATGCGGCATTATATTGGTTGTGCCGGATGCTAGACGGCGGTGCGGATGGGCTTTATCTTGGGCGGCGCATTGTGCGGATGGCGTGGGAAGATATCGGCTTGGCTGATCCCCGTGCGGCCCGTGTGGCGCTGGATGCAGTGGAAACCTACGAACGCCTTGGCGCACCCGAGGGCGAATTGGCCTTGGGGCAGGCGGTGATTTATCTTGCTGTCGCGGCCAAGAGCAATGCGGGCTACAAGGCGTACAATACGGCGCGTGATTTTGTGCGGCGCACCGGCTCGCAGGCGGTGCCGCTGCATTTACGCAATGCGCCCACCGCGCTGATGAAGGAACTGGGCTACGGGCATGAATACCGCTACGCCCATGATGAACCCCATGCGTATGCGGCGGGAGCGCACTATCTCCCAGAGAATATGGACCGGCCAAATTGGTACCAACCCGTACCACGCGGACTGGAAACAAAAATAGCCGATAAACTCGCTTTTCTGCGCGAGCTGGATCGGCAAGCCAAGAAAACACATCAGGACTGAACCATGCTTGATATTCAACTTTTTCGTAGTCATCTCGACCACGTTGCAGAGCGTTTAGCCGCTCGCGGCTATAGCCTCGACACCGAAGCGTTTTCGGCGCTTGAGCATGAGCGCAAATTCCAGCAAACCCGCATGCAAGAGCTGCAAGCCAAACGCAATGCCAGCTCCAAACAAATCGGTATCGCCAAACGCAACGGCGAAGACGTCAGCGCGATCATGGCTGAAATCGCCAGCTTGGGCGACGAGCTGAAATCCGCCGAAGAGGCTTTTGCATCGGTACAAGACAAGCTCGACACATGGCTGATGAGCATTCCCAACCTGCCGCATGAGTCGGTGCCGGTCGGCCAAGATGAAACCGGTAACGTTGAAGTGCGTCGCATTGGCACGCCCAAAACCTTCGACTTTGAGCCGAAAGATCATGTCGATGTCGGGGCGGCGCTGGGCTTGGACTTTGAAAGCGCCAGTAAAATCTCGGGCAGCCGCTTTGCCGTTTTGCATGGACAAATGGCAAAACTGCATCGCGCCCTTGCGCAATTTATGCTCGACGTGCACACCGAAGAACATGGCTACACCGAAACCTATGTGCCGTATATCGTCAACAGCGATTCGCTCAAAGGCACCGGCCAGTTGCCCAAATTTGAAGAAGATCTGTTCCGCGTCCCGCACGGCGAACACACTCATTATTTGATCCCGACCGCCGAAGTGCCGCTCACCAATCTGCTGCGCGATGAGCTGGTCAAATTCGACGAACTGCCGATGCGCTTTGTCGCGCACACCCCGTGCTTCCGCAGCGAAGCGGGCAGCTATGGCCGTGATACCCGTGGCATGATCCGCCAGCATCAGTTCGACAAAGTCGAAATGGTGCAAATCGTGCACCCTGAGCAGTCTTTCGAGGCGCTGGAAAACATGACCGGCCACGCGGAAAACATCCTGAAAAAATTGGAGATTCCGTACCGCGTGATGACCTTGTGCACCGGCGATATGGGTTTTGGCGCGACCAAAACCTACGATATCGAAGTCTGGTTGCCTGCCCAAAATACCTACCGCGAGATTTCGAGCTGCTCGAATATGGGCGACTTCCAAGCGCGGCGCATGAAAGCGCGCTTTAAAGACAGCGAAGGCAAAAACCATCTGCTGCATACGCTCAATGGCTCGGGTTTGGCGGTCGGTCGGACGCTGGTGGCGGTGCTCGAAAACTATCAAAATGCCGACGGTAGCGTCACCATTCCGCTGGCGCTGCGCCCCTATATGGGTGGTGTGGATGTGCTGCGCGCAAGCCATTAATCATTGATTTTTGCCGGTCATTTGTACGGCCATTCGCCTAAGCGACAAGTCTGCCTGTGATGCGACTTGTCGCTTAGGCTTTGTTGTACGAAGGAAAGAATATGTACAGTTTTGACGTTCTCATCGTTGGCAGTGGACTCGCTGGTCTGACCCTCGCCCTGCATTTGGCGGAAACCCGTCGCGTCGGCTTGATCACCAAGCGCAACCTTTCGGACAGCAGCAGCAATTGGGCGCAAGGCGGCATTGCAGGCGTATTGGACACGGGCGATTCTGTTGAAGCCCATATTCATGACACCCTTGTGGCGGGTGCCGGTTTATGTAACGAAGCCACGACGCGCTTTATCGTCGAAAACTCCAAGGAAGCGATCGACTGGTTGATTTCTCTCGGGGTGCCGTTTACCCGCGAGCCGGACGACACTTCCGCCAGCCATTACCAAGGTTTCCACCTGACCCGTGAAGGCGGCCACAGCCATCGCCGGATTATTCATGCGGCCGATGCGACCGGTGCCGCGGTGATCGAAACCCTCGGCCAAAAGGTGCGCGCCCACCCGAATATCACCGTTTTAGAAGATTTTATTGCGATTGATCTGATCACCTCCAAACGGCTCGGCCTCGAAGGCAAACGCTGCTACGGGGTGTATGCCTTGGATAAATTGGCCGATCGCGTCATGACCCTGACCGCGCCGCATACCGTGTTGGCTTCTGGCGGTGCGGGCAAGGTTTATCTCTACACCACCAACCCCGACACCGCGACCGGCGATGGCATTGCGATGGGCTGGCGCGCAGGCTGCCAAGTCGCCAACATGGAATTCATCCAATTCCACCCGACCTGCCTCTACCACCCGCACGCCAAATCGTTCTTGATTTCCGAGGCGGTGCGCGGCGAGGGCGGGATTTTACGTCTGCCCGATGGCACTCGCTTTATGCCTTTCCACGACGAGCGCGCCGAACTTGCCCCGCGTGATGTGGTGGCGCGGGCGATTGATTTTGAGATGAAAAAACACGGCTTGGATTGCGTGTATTTGGATATTTCGTACAAATCGGCTGACTTTATCCGCGAGCATTTCCCGACCATCTACGCGCATTGCCTTGAGCTGGGCATCGACATTACTAAAGAGCCGATTCCGGTCGTGCCTGCCGCGCACTACACCTGCGGCGGTTTGGTGACCGATCTTAAAGGTCAAACCGATGTCGAGCATCTGTATGCGGTCGGTGAAGCGTCGTGTACCGGCTTACATGGAGCGAACCGCTTGGCGAGCAATTCCTTGCTGGAGTGTATGGTGATTGGCCGTGCCGCCGCCGATACCATCCTGAGCAGCCCGCCGATCAAGATTCCGGCGATTCCCGATTGGGATGACAGCCGTGTGACCGACCCCGATGAAGAAGTCGTGATTTCGCACAACTGGGACGAGCTGCGGCGTTGTATGTGGGATTACGTTGGCATCGTCCGCACCACCAAACGCCTCGAACGCGCCCTCAGTCGGATTCAGTTGTTGAGTAGCGAGATTCGCGACTACTACCAAAATTTCCACGTCAGCAATGACCTGATTGAATTGCGGAATTTGGTCGACACCGCCGAATTGATTGTGCGTTCAGCGATGCAGCGCCACGAAAGTCGCGGTTTGCACTTTAGCCGTGATTTCCCCGAAACCCTGCCCGAAGCGAAAGAATCGCGCCTGACGCCGGAGAAATAAGCCGGTTTTCCGCCCTGTCATCCCCTGATGGGGCGGGTATAATTTCTGACTTCCTTCAAAAGAAAGCGCGCCGAATGAGCCAATGGAAAGCCAATGTCACCGTCGCCTCCATTGTGGAGCGGCAAGGCCAATTTCTCATTGTCGAAGAACACACCTCAGATGGGCTACGCTTTAACCAGCCTGCCGGTCATTGGGAGTTTGGCGAAACTTTGCTTGAAGCGGTGGTGCGTGAAACCCGCGAAGAAACCGGCTGGTTGGTCGAGCCAGAATCGCTGGTCGGGATTTATAGCGGCCCCAAAGGCGATGGCTCGGATATTGTTTACCTGCGCTTTGCCTTTGTGTGTCGTGCGTTGAGTCACCAAGAGGGGCCTTTGGATGCGGGCATTGTGGCGGCGCATTGGCGCACCCTCGACGAGATTCAAGCCCAAGCTGACCGGCATCGAAGCCCGTTGGTGATGCGTTGTTTTCAGGACTATGTGCAAGGCCAACGCTTCCCCCTGAATGTGCTTTTGCACCTGTAACCCCTTGCACCGTGAGGATGATTGGAAATATGAGCCAGAAAAAACGGATTGTCGTCGGCTTGTCCGGCGGCGTGGATTCTTCCGTGACCGCGCATTTGCTGAAACAGCAAGGCCATGAAGTCATCGGCGTGTTCATGCAAAACTGGGAAGATGACAACACGGATGAATACTGCTCGATCAAAGAAGATGCGCTGGATGCCATGAGTGTGGCCGATGTGCTCGGCATTGATATGGAAGTCGTCAACTTTGCGACCGAATACAAAGACCGCGTCTTCAAATATTTTTTGGAAGAATACGCCGCCGGTCGCACGCCGAATCCAGATGTGTTGTGCAACGCCGAAATTAAATTCAAAGCCTTTCTCGACTATGCGATGTCGCTCGGGGCCGACTGCATCGCCACCGGCCACTATGCGCGCAAACTCGAACAAGACCAACG
>CAZWRK010000149.1:0-9091 GCA_964635875.1 uncultured Aquaspirillum sp. | reverse complement strand
GGCCGGTCAGGATCTTGCCATTCAACAGCAACACATCGCCCGGCTGCCAGCTGGCGACTTCTTCTGGTGTGATGTTGCTCAGATCGACGCGCTTGCCATTCGAGCTGTCATACGTGATTTCTGGCCAGTCTTCCAGCTTCGGCGCTTCCAGATGCGCAGGGCCACTGCCATCGAGATGGAAATGAATGTGACGTGTCGCAGCGCAGTTCGGGATCATCGCCACCGGCAAGCTCGCTGCATGAGTCGGGTAATCCAGAATCTTCACATCCAGAACAGTCGTCAAACCACCTAGACCTTGCGCGCCGATGCCCAGCGCATTCACTTTTTCGAAGATTTCCAGACGCAGCTGCTCGACACGGGTCAGCTCAGCGCCACTGGCAGCTTTGGCTTTCAGCTCGTGAATGTCGACGTGATCCATCAGAGATTCTTTAGCCAGCAACATCGCTTTTTCAGGCGTGCCACCAATGCCAATACCAAGAATCCCCGGCGGACACCAGCCCGCCCCCATCGTCGGCACGGTTTTGATCACCCAATCCACGATCGAATCAGACGGATTCAGTGCGTAGAACTTGGATTTGTTTTCAGAACCACCGCCTTTTGCCGCGCAAATCACCTCGACGCCATCGCCTTCGACGATCTCAAAATGCACCACAGCAGGGGTATTGTCTTTCGAGTTTTGACGCTTACCAGCCGGATCCAGCAACACCGACGCCCGCAATTTGTTGTCAGGGTTGTTGTAGGCACGACGCACGCCTTCATTCACCATTTCTTGTACCGACAGCGTGCTATCCCACTGCACTTTCATGCCGACCTTCAAGAACACCACCGCAATACCGGTATCTTGGCAAATTGGGCGGCGACCTTCGGCGCACATGCGGCTATTAATCAGAATCTGCGCCATCGCATCTTTGGCGGCGGGGCTTTCCTCGTGCTGATACGCCTTGTACAGCGCATCAATATAGTCTTTAGGGTGATAGCAGCTGATGTATTGGAACGCATCGGCAATGCTCTGGATAAAGTCGTCCTGACGGATGATGCTCATTTGATGGTGTCTCCAGCGTTGACAATTTGTGCAACAAAGCACCGCCATTTTAACAGACTTACGCCGTAAACCGCCCGACAAGCCATCAGCATGGCCGATTTCTATTTACGTCACGCGATAACAACATCACACCGCACAAAAGTGGACAATTTTGCCCACGCAGGCTCAATCACATGACATACTCGGTACCACATTTTGCGCAAGAAAAAAGCACATAGCCTATTCATGCGGTCTACACTCACTTTGAATGGGCACACACAACACACCGCCCCTTTTACACCCCTCACTTGTCTACAGGGAAAGTCCGAATGAGCGATTCCGTTCTCTATCACCTTGCGGCCAATGGCGTCGCCACCGTCAGTCTGAATCGACCTGAATTATTCAATGCAGTCGATGGCAAGCTCCTCGATCGACTGCATGTGGTTTTACAAGAATTAAATGCCAACCCCAACGTTAGAGCGATGATTTTAACCGGCGGCGGTATGAATTTTTCGGCAGGCTCCGACGCAGAATGGCTCGCCCAAAGCGCGCGCTTTTCACGCGAAGAACTCGAAAATAGCGCCCGCAAACTCGCTGCCTTACTGCAAACGCTCGACAATTTTCGGGCGCCGGTCGTGGCACGCGTTCAAGGCTCCGCTTTTGGGATTGGCGTTGGGTTGATCGCCTGCTGTGATCTGGTCATCGCCTCCTCGGAATCTCTATTTCGCTTCTCTGATGTCAAACTGGGCCGCGCCCCAACCATCATCGCGCCCTACATTATTCGCGCCATTGGACCACGCGCCACCCGCCGCTATTTTATGAGCGTCGAACGGCTCAACGCCGGAAAAGCCCGTCGCCTTGGTCTATTGCACCAAGTGGTCGAAACTGAAGAACTCGAAAATACCGTCAATTTCCACGTTCAAAACCTCCTCAGCAATGGTCCGAATGCCATGGCCAGCGTTAAGCGGATTGTGAACACGCTCCACCCAGTGTGTCCGCCCGAAAAACTCGAGTACCTCGTCAAAGAAGCGGGCTTGCATGCAGACTCCGCCGAGACCCAAGAAGGCATTCAAGCCTTTTTAGACAAGCGTCTTCCGAGCTGGATTCAGTAGCAAGCACGCAATACATAAAAAAACCGCGCCCCTCTCGAGACGCGGTTTTTTTGTGCCTTACACATCCTTAACCGGCCAGCCACGTTTGCGGCAGATCTTCCAACCAAGAACGCAATTGCTTAGCATCTTCAATCCGCGCAGAAGTCGCATTTGCTGCCAGCAACACAATGATCAATGGCGTAGAACCCACCGTAGCTTGCATCACCAAGCAGCGGCCGGCTTCTTGAATGTAACCGGTTTTGGACAAACCAATTTGCCACTCGCCCTCACGCACCAACGCATTACTGTTTTTGTAATGCAGCTGACGCGTATCGCTCACCCAAACATCGTGCGAAGCCGTCGTCGAGAATTGGCGAATCAGGGGATATTGCGAAGCGGCATGCACCATTCGCGCCAAATCCAACGCCGTCGCCTGATTGCCGCTATTTAAACCGGTCGCATCGTAGAAACGGGCATTTTGCATCCCAAGTTGACGGGCTTTACGGTTCATTTGCGCCACAAATGCCGCCGTGCCGCCAGGGTAAGTACGCGCCAAAGAAGCCGCAGCGCGGTTTTCGCTCGACATCAGCGCCAGCAGGAGCATTTCACGGCGGCTGAGCGTCGTACCAACGGCAAGACGCGAACTCGTCCCTTTAAGGCGATCAATCTCCGCATCCGTCACGGTAATCGCCTGATCTAGCGGCAGCCCCGCATCCAACGTCACCATCGCCGTCATCAATTTAGTAATGGAAGCAATCGGCGTCACGGCCTGTGCATTTTTTTGGTAAAGCGTTTCACCGGTCAATCCACTAATGACGAGAGCCGCGTGAGAATACAAACTCGGGGCAGAATCTTGATGCGTATTGACCGCTAATTGCAGAGCAGTTGGCGGCAAGGTATTGTCAGCCCACACCGGCAATGCCGAAACGGCCAGCGCCGCGGCAGCAAACCAAGAACCCAAGGAACGAAACAACATAACAAACGTCCAGAAGTCAGAGTCATAAAAAAGGTAGGGCCGATTGTACGCGGATTTTTAGGGCGGCCAACGCCATCCAGCCGCTTTTTTGTATCTGAATTTACCAAAACGCGAAACCACTCCACACCAAGTAGAAGCGACAGATCGATACGAATCTTGTCAGTCCATCCAAAAAACAAAATAGGTATGTGCTAATCTACTGACTTAGCTTACCTCAAGCACCACTCCTCTTTTTGGTTCCATGTCTTCCCGTGCTCATTACCGCCTTCGCCCGATGATTTCTGGGCGGTTGGTTCAAGGCTACACTTTTCGTCGCCGCAATATTGCTTACCTTCGTCTCTGGCTAGGACGTCTCGTCTTTTGGGGCGGAGCGGTTGGTGTTGGCTTACTCGCGGTTGGCTTTGCCAACCTCTCCGAGCATGCCTTGCACCGCTTTATGAACACCTACCACGCCTACTTTTGGATGCCTTTTATTGTGACGCCGTTGGGCGGCGCACTGTGCGTTTATCTCACCCGTCGCTTTTTCCCCGGCGCAGAAGGTAGCGGTATTCCTCAAGCGATTGCCGAACTCAGCCGCCCCAAACAAGGCTTGTGGAAGCCATTGGTGTCTATCCGCATTATTTTCGGCAAAATTTTAATTGGCACACTCGCCGTAGGATGCGGTTTTTCACTTGGTAGAGAAGGCCCCACCGTCCAAGTCGGTGCGTCACTGATGGACGCTATTCACCGTTTTCTGCCACGAACCCTATTTATTCAACGCAGCCATCTGCTAATCGCAGGCGGCGCAGCGGGGATTGCTGCGGCGTTTAACACCCCGCTTGCTGGCATCATGTTTGCCATCGAAGAGATGAGCCGTGGCGTTGAAACGCGCATGAGTGGTTTGGTGATTACAGCGATTATTTTAGCGGGGGTGGTCGCGCAAGCCTTGCTCGGGGGCGGCAACTATTTTGGACATATTTTTATCGGGGGCGGCCAAAGTGACACCATTAAAGCTGTCGCAGTTTCGTCGCTGGTTTGTGGTTTGGCCGGCGGCGTGTTTTCACGAATTTTGGTTGGCAGCGCAACCAGTTGGACCGGCGTCATTGCCGATTATCGCCGCGACCATCCGATACGCTTTGCCGCCATCAGCGGCCTGGTCGTTGCAGTGCTAGGGGTTCTCACCGGTGGCATTTTATTTGGAAGCGGCTATGAACCGACCCGCGCCTTGCTCGAAGGGCATGCAGACCTACCATGGTACTTCGGCCCGTTAAAATTTGTATCGACCTTGATTGCCTATCTGAGCGGCTTGCCGGGCGGAATTTTCGCGCCGTCATTGGCCATTGGCGCAGGCATTGGTCACGATCTCGCACCACTCGTCGGACAAGTCGCGACACCGGGAATGCTACTCGTGCTATGCATGGCAGGCTTTCTCGCGGCAGCAACGCAGGCACCTTTGACCTCATTTATTATCGTGATGGAAATGGCCGACGGCTACTCCATCGTGATTGGTCTGATGGCCACTGCGCTCTTATCTTCGGGTCTGTCACGGCTCATTAGTCCGCCGCTTTATCATACGATTGCCAACTTAATGCATGCACGGCAACGCGCCGCCGCCAATGCTGCAGCGCTCGCGACAGCGCCTACCGAACCACCTTCTGCCGAAGCCACACCGCCCCACTCCCCTTCACCGACCGAGGAGAGCCTCAATGAAGCCGCCTCAGTGGAGAAAACGCCGACTGAGGCCGCTTCAACTGAGGTGGCTTCGACTGAGGTGGCTTCGACTGAGATAGCTTCGACTGAGATAGCTTCGACTGAAGATGCCACGACCGAGATTAAACGCTTATAAATCCAGCGCAAAAAATTTGCGAACCCGCGCCAAAATTTCATTTTGGTGCGGAAGAGCGGCAGGGGCTACGCTATGGCGTAATAATTCGCTGTGCTCAGCTAAGCGCCGCTCAAGGACTAAGGAAATCGCCTCGGCCAGCTCTTGGCGCGCAAGCAAAATAGTTTGGAACGAATCCTTGTCGAGCCGGTAGCACTCAACATTAGAGGTTGCTCGAACGGAGTAGTTAATAGGCGCGCCGGTCATCAAGCACATTTCACCAAAAAAACTGCCTTTGCCAAGTTGCCCCACCACGGTACACGTCTCGTCACGTCCGATATACATTTCTGCATGCCCAACAGTGATGATATATAGCCATCCAACCTGCTCGCCTTCTTGCACCAAAGTGTCGCCCATGACATACGGCGTAAAGCGCAGACGATCGGCCAACTGGCTTAATTCTTGATCCGTAAATTGCGCCAAAAGATCTAGCTGACGCAAGGCATTCATTCGCTCACGGGTGTGGCGTTTATGGCGGGTCTCCATAAACCGCTTATTGTCGACAGACATCATAATGTTGTACTGCGGTGGGCTCAGTCGCCGCCCATGACGACGTAGCGCCGCATCAATCAACGCCCGAATATTCGAGTCGGTCGGGTCATCTGCCGCCAAGTCGGTCAGCCAATAACGCACAGCGTAATGTGCTATGCCTTTCTCAACAGACATCAAAACGCAATTAGGCATGGGCTCCTTGGCCACATTTTTGAGGGCGGCCTCATGCAGAGCATATTCAACAATGCTGATAATCTGTGTGGGCAGTGTCTCTAGGTTGACTTCGAATGTGACATTGCGTCGCCATTGCTGTGGTGCGCCTTCTCGCTTTCCAAGCACCGAAAAAGCAGATTTCAAAAGCGTGCTATTTGGCACAACCACCGTTTCCCAGTTGCGGGTTTCGATGCGAGTGGCTCGCCAGTTAATTTCGACGACCCGCCCACTATAGTGATCGATCTGAACCCAATCGCCCGCTTTGATCGATTCGTCTAGTTGCAGCGCTAAACCCGCCAGAATATTGCCAAGCGTATCTTGCAGAGCAAACGCGAGTACAGCAGTAATCACCGCAGAGGTCGTCACAATTTGACTCAGGTCTAGGCCTATTTGCCGCAGACATACCAGCCCCCACGCAACGTAGCCCACCGCAATCGATAAATCTTCCACAATTTTAGGACCGCGAAACCTCAACACCGGCAACAGCAATCGAAAAACGACGAGACCCCAGAGGTGGATAAATGCAAGCCCTGTTGCAAC
Source organism: uncultured Aquaspirillum sp. (assembly GCA_964635875.1). Classification (GTDB taxonomy): domain Bacteria; phylum Pseudomonadota; class Gammaproteobacteria; order Burkholderiales; family Aquaspirillaceae; genus CAZWRK01. Next base: position 2,897 of record CAZWRK010000149.1, on the reverse strand, counting down.
GTAAAACAACTCATTGAGCACATTGGCTGAAATGGTCAAAGAAGCGAAACGTAAAACGGGCACAACAGCGTGCTGAACCACCCAACTGAGCACAAAGAACCCGCCTAAGCGCCGCAAGCGTGGCCGGATTTCCGGCCGATAAATTAAGAGCACGCCCCCCAGAACGAGAGAGCTTGCAATTAACATCCCGATCTCGCGTTGCGCTTCAATCGCTTGAATCACGGTGCTCAGCATAAAACGTCCTGACTGTGATCATCATTTAATGATTTTATCGGTATAGACCACAGTGGATGCGTGCAAACAGCCCGAACCCAGCGACTTATGCTGTTTTGAAAGCGGCAACAGCAATATGCAATGCTTCTGCATGGCTGGTGAGCTGGGTTGCAGCAGAGGCCGTGTGGTCAACGGAGGCTTGATTGGCTTCGGTCATTTCTGAAATTAACTCAGCCCGCTGCGCAATGTCACTCACCGCCAATTGTTGCTCGGTGAGGGCAAGCCCAACCGATTCAATATGGCGCGTAATTCTGAGCGCATTCTCCCGAATTCCCAGAATAGACTCTGTTGCGAGGCGACTCTGCTCAACGCCGTTATGGGTCGCAGCGACACTGTCTTTCATTGTCGCCGCGACTTGATCCATCCCCTCAACCAACAAGTCAATCTGACTGCTGACATGAACTGTCGCTAAGTTAGTGCGCTCGGCCAGCTTACGAACCTCATCAGCGACCACAGCAAAACCTCGGCCGGACTCCCCTGCCCGCGCGGCCTCAATAGCTGCGTTTAGTGCTAACAAATTGGTTTGTTCTGCAATTTCTTGAATCGTGTGCGTGATGCTGGCAATTGTCCCGACTTGCTCCCGCAACGCAAACAGAGCCTGTGCAGACTGATCAATCGTTCCAGACAGACCGCGTATATCGTCAGCAGAACACCGAATGAGGCTCGCGCAGGCTTCAACCGAATCATCCGTCTCAATCGCTTCATTTTGAACGTGCTGAATTTGCAAAGCGAGCTGACTAATATTTTGCAGGACTTCTTCTACCGCAACAGCAATCCCGCGAGAGGCTTCATTTTGAGCGTGAGAGGCCTGTTGGACATTGCTGGCGGAGTCCGCAAGCCCGCCCGCATTGCCTTTCATTTGCGCGGCCAGATCACGAATATGGTCCGTCATGTGGCGCAGTTTTCCTTGCATATCGGCCAACGAGCCGAGTAAGCAGGCTTGGCTTTGATGGCGAACTTGCTGACTGAGATCACCGGCCGCGATGCGCCGAGTATGCTGCATCGCCTCAACAGGCTCGCCGCCCAGCAAGCCAAAAACACGGCGATATTGCATCCACCCCCCCAGCAACACGATGGCCATTAATACAGCACTACCACCCGCAAAAAACCACTGGCTTTGCTGAATGATACTTTCTGTTTCATTAGAAACAGTAGAGATATCGCGCTCAACTTGGCCTTGTAAACGGTCAAGCTGCTGCGTCAGCACTTCTGCACGGGCATCAAATCCTGTGCTGGGCGCTTTCATTAACGCATTACCTGCGTCACGACCATCACGGATATACGCTTCGGCCATGTCTTTGCCGACTTGATAGAAAACGTCAATCGCCTGCTGCGCTTCGCGGGCGGCAGAACCATATTGTGGATTGAGAGTACTGAGCTCGGCGAGTTTTTGACGGGCAAGATCTTCATGCACCTTGGCATCGTCAAATCCATCGCGCTCACCCGTGGCGCTTGAATCTGTTAAAAATTGCTGAATTTGAACGACGTGAAAACGAATGTCTTTCATTTTTTCACCGGTCAGATACGCAACATGGTGCTCATAGCGGCTGTTCTCGAGCACTTTGTTCATGCTAAATGCTACGGCTAAGCTTTGAAGTACGAGGAGCAGTAAGGTAACAGCGATAAAACCCAGCAGAAGTGGTCGCAATTGCTGTGAAGAGGAGGGCGCGTGCATGCGATAAGAACCCAATGTAGAACATTCTCCTATTAGAACATGAGCAACCACGGCAAAACTGTAAAACTATAGACACAATTAAAAACGCCATTGCGGACAACTGTGGGTTAGAGGGAAATGTGCATCGTCAACACACAAGTGGCCTACGACAATAGGTCATGGAAGTGGCAAGCCATGCACGCTTCGCGATATGCAAATCTATACACAATTTTGATTGTTCCTGTTGTTGCCAAGCATTGCCCGCAAATAACAAAAAACCCAGCAGGCACAAAGCTTTTGCTGGGTTTTGTTGCCAACGCTAAGCGTTGATTTTTCATTCTGTGGTGCCGGAAAGCGAGCAAGAACGCCCTACAAGTTCCGCCTGTGCATTGTTGGTTTAAAAAATACCAACAAAAAGACCAACAATAAATTGAAGAACTACGCGGAATAACGCGGAACATGTAGGAAGCAAAAAGCCCTGTAAATGCTTGATTTACAGGGCTTTGCGGAATTTCTTGAAACTCTTAAAATTCAGGAATGGTGCCCGGGACCGGAATCGAACCGGTACAGCCGAAGCCGAGGGATTTTAAGTCCCTTGTGTCTACCTATTTCACCACCCGGGCGCGTTTTGAAAACGTATTTTCTAAACGCAGCTCTTATATAAAGAGAGCGCGGATATTAACATCTTTTTTGGTAGCCCGTCGAGAGGACCCAACAGCTTTTTGACTAAAAAATGTTATCCTGACTAGATCAAGTCACGCACAATAAAATAAAGCCCTGATATTTTCAGGGCTTTATTTTAACTGGAGGCGGAGGCCGGAATCGAACCGGCATAGACGGCTTTGCAGGCCGCTGCATAACCATTTTGCTACTCCCCCAAAACACAAAGTGCCGACATATTACATCGACACTTAAAATATGGAGCGGGAAACGAGGCTCGAACTCGCGACCTCAACCTTGGCAAGGTTGC
>CAZWRK010000148.1:0-9199 GCA_964635875.1 uncultured Aquaspirillum sp. | reverse complement strand
GGGTACCGTGACGGGGTTCATGGGGGTACCGTGACGGGGTTCATGGGGGTACCGTGACGGGGTTCATGGGGGTACCGTTACCCCCATGGGGGTACCGTTGGGAGGAATCGTTCACGGCTTCCGCCTCCCCGAGTCGACCCGTGACAGGATGAACGCGAGCTCGGTCGCGTGCGTGTCGGCGAGCGTGTACCTGTCGCCCCCGGCCCAGCGGAGCATCATCGGTGCCTCACCGTCGCCCTCGAGCAGCAGGTCGCGCACGACTCGCGCGCGTGCCTCGTCAAGCTCGGCGTCGGCCACAAGTCGCGCCCACGCCCTCGCCCCGATGCGCACGCCGCCTTCGCTGGCCAGCTCGGCCGCGCTGTCGACGAGCCGCACGAGCACCGCATCGGCGACCGACCAGACCCGACCCCGCTCCCTGCGTTGCGGTACGCGGAACGGCGGATCGGTTCGCAGGATCGGCACGAGCAGTCGTTGCGCACGAGCGTCGCGGGTGCTCCCGCCGGCGGCCTTCAACTGCTCCGCCGCACCCGAGAGAAAGACACATGGGTTCAGGTTCACCTCGAGCCGTGCGCGTCGCCCGGGTGCCTCCGCGAGCGTGTTCCACGTCCACAGGCCGTGCACCTCGAGCGGTCCGATCGACAGGTCAATCCAGCCGCCAAGGTGGAGCAGGTCGCGGACCCGTTGCGCATCCTTCCTCGGGTCGCACCCGATGAGCTCCGCGAGCCCGACGAGCCCGCCGTCGACGCTCACGATATCCGGCCGGTGTTCGCCCCGCACCTCGCCGCGATGCGCCTCGTGCGCCAGGAAGCGGACAAGGCGGCGCGATGCCGTTCCCCGGAAGCGCTCGAGCCCGCGGCGCATCACCTCGACGTCGAGCGTGGTCACGTCGAGCCCCGACTTGACCCCCGCGATCCGTTCGCCGTTCGCGTCGCGCACCTCGCCGCTCGCCTCGTGGAACGTCGCACCTTGAGCGAGTCGGTGTAGCGGCGCGGCGACTGCGCGCACCATCGCCGCTGGCCGATCCACACCTCGCCGCCATCGCTCGGCGACCGTGCGCGACCAGATCACGCCGGCGAAGCGCACAAGCCCGAACGGCGCCTCGGGGTCGGCCCACAGCTTCCACCGCACGGCCGGATCGATCGCCTCCCGCGCGCGCACCTCGCGAGCCGTTGCCCCCTCGCCGGCGTCGATGCGCTCGAGCACGCGCACGAGCGCCAGGTCGAGCCACAGCATCCCCTCGGCGTCGGCGTCGAGCGCCGCCCCTTCCGCCTCGAGTCGCATCACCTCGGCGAGCAGGTCGCCCCCTCGCGCCCCGAGCTCGGCGACGAGCAGGTCGCGTGCAAGGTCGGCGTTCGCGGCGACGTCGACCGACTCGAGCGCGGCGAGCGCGATCCGGTCCCGCGCCGCCTTGCCGTCGGCGCCCTCGTCGGCGAGCGCGCGCAACGTGTCGCGGATCGCGGCGACGTGCTCGGCCGTCACCATGATGCGCCCCGGTCGCGGTCGCCGTTCGACGGTGCGCTACCGGCGGCGCGGTCGGCGCCCGTCGAGCCACGCAAGCGCGACACCTTCGACGGCTCGGCCGCGAGCCTCTTGATCGCGTCCTCGAGTCGCTCGCCGTTCTCGCGCACGTCGGATGTTCGGTCCTCGAGTAGCCCGCCGGGCGCGCGCACATACAACCGCGGCGCACGGTCGGCCTCGCCGTTCGCCTTCACGACCGCGCCCCAATAGACGCGCCCGACGTCGAGCGCCCCGGCTTCGCCGAGCTTCGCGAGCACCGCGCGCGCCTCTGCGTTCGGCACCGGTAGCAGCGCGTAGGACACGCGCGGCCCGTCGACGATCGCCGTGCTGCCCCGGATTCGATCGCGTGCGTCCTCGTGCGTCGGGAGGCCTCGGCCGCGCCCGTCGGTCTTCGGCTTCGCCATGTGATGACACGCGAGCACGACACCTCCGAGCCGCACCGCCGCGCGCGTGAGCTCGCGCGTCACCGCGTTGCCCACGGCCGGATCGTTGAGGTCGTTGGGAACGAACGAGGCGAGCGGATCGACGGCGACCAGGCCGGCGCCGCCCGCGCGCTCGAGCTCGTCGACGAGCACACCCCACCGCTCGGATGCTTGGTCGCCGTCGAGCAGCGCAAAGGCGCCGCCGATGTTCGGGAGCGGCACGATCGAGAGCCGCGCGCCGGCTTCGCGCCGCATGACGCCGTCGGCGTCGAGCACGTCGAGCCGCCGATGGATCGAGTCGTGATCGTCCTCCGCGGCGAGGATCACAACGCGGCGCGGTTCCGTCCCGCTCGGGATCGGGTGCCCGAACGGCGCGCGGCGCCCTGAGAGGTAGCGACCACTCGACACCTGCAAGGCGAGGTTGAGGCACATCATCCCCTTGCCCGCGTCGCCGGGCGCGGCGAGTACCGCGGATGCGCCGAGCGGCAACACCTGCGGCACGAGCCATCGCACCGGCGGCGCCTTGCCCGGCGCGAAGCGGGTCGCGCTCCACGCTTCCCATGGCACCCGCGCGACGAGCTTGCGCTCGAGCGTGTTCGCCTCGCGCTCGAGTCGCTCCACCTTGCCGAGTGCCTCGGGCGCTTCTCGGGCGAGTAGCTCGCGCGCCGCGACAAGCTCGGCGCGAACCCTCCCGAGCTCGCCGGCGATCACCTCGCTGGCGACACCGTGCGCCGCCATCGCATCGGCTGTCATGTCACCGCCCATGCCTCACCTCGAGCACGTCGCCGAGCCATTCGCGAAGGCGACCGGCTCGGTGAAGGTCGTTGAGGTCCTCGCCTTCGCCGGCGAGCTTGCGGGTGAAGTCGAGCCCGGCCCGAGCGCATGCGCCGGCGACCCCCTCGGCGAAGCGTTCGCCGTGCCCGAGCTCGCGCCCGTCACGCCCCTTGGTGCGCGCTCCATGGTGGACGCACACGGCGACACGGTGCACCCCGAGCGAGGCGAGGTCAGAGAGAGCCGGCCAGCCATCGCGCCATCGCGTCGGCGAGCCGCACACCCCGAGCACGACGGCGCGCCCGTCGACGGCTTCGGTTGCGCTCCACCAATCGGGCTCGCCCTCGACGAGCACGACCAGGCCGGCGCCGTCGACGCCAGACCCAAGATGTGCGATCGGCACCTCGGGTGCGTCGAGCCGCGGGGGTCGGCCGGCGCCGAGGAAGTCGATCGGCAGGTCGGTGGCGTAGGGTCCGAAGCTCTTGACGGTGCCGCCGCTCCGAGTCGCATGCGGGCGAATCAACCGGAAGCGCCACCGCTCGGGGTAGGCTCGGCCGAAGCGCCAGATCGGCACGGCGACCGCGGCCCACTCGGGGTCACCTCGGAGGCATCCGAGCACCGCGGGATGGACGCGACCGTCACGCGAGAACCCGACCGCTTCGAGCTCGTCGACGGGCGTTTCGTTGAGCAGCTCGGCAAGGTCGTGCCGCCGCGTCGACCAGTCCCGGCACCCGAGCGCGTGCGCCGCGTCGGGTTCGATGCCGCGCCCGTCGACGAGCCAGCGGGCGACCGGAGCAGACCAACCACACTCGGCGACACGACACCACAAAGCCGTCAGTAAGGCCCCGGAAACGACGCTGGCGCCCTCCGAGGTCGTCGGTGCGGCGACACCATGGCGAGGTCGCTCGCGCGCGTCGTCGTGCGTTCTCTGTGCGTCCTCGTCGAAGTTGCGCGACCCACCCCGCCCCTTTGAAACGGACTCGGGTGCGCGCGGGCATGCCTCCGCGGAAATTTCCCCCGACTTTTGGAAAAGCGATCCGAGCCCCACCCACTCGGCGAGCCACTCGGCCGCCGCCTTGAAGTCGATCGACCGCGCCAGCATGACCAGGGCGAACACGTCGCCGCCGCCGCACGAGCTCAGGCAATGCCACTTGGCGATACCTCCTGCGTTCGGGGTGAGCACGAGGTTCGGCCCGTCGCCGCCGTGGAGGAAGCACGGGCAGCGCCAGTGCGCGCCCGCCTTCCGCGGCTTGCCTCCAAGGTCGCGCGCCAGGTCGATGAAGCGAGCGCCGGCGACGGCGGCCTTGACCGCCTCGACGTCGACGCTCATCGGTCACCACCCGCGAGGTCGGCGACATCGATGCCGGCCAGCTCGGCAACGCACGTCTCGAGAATGCGGACCCGTCGCGTCAACGCGGCGAGTTCGCCCGCCCGGTCCTCTCGCTCCCGCGTTCGGAAGGTCACGACCGGCATACCCCGGCTCGCTTCGGCCGCGCGCACCGCCTCGATTAGCCGCGCCATCGCCCGCGTGCCGACACCTTCACGGGCGCGTTGCAGCCAGCGGTACACCGTCGACGGATTCAGGTTCAGGACGCGGATCGCATCGGCGATGGTGCCGCCCCCGTGCACGACTCGCGCGATCTGCTCTTGGACGTCCGGTGTGAGGTAGACGCGCTCGCGCTCGGCGTTCACGTCGCACCTCTCGGCGAGCTCCCCTTGGTGCCCGGTTGCGCTGGCGCCGTCGTCTTCCGACCGCGACGAGCACCACGAGCGGGCGCCGGCGTCGGTTCAGGCGCCGGAGTCGCCGCGCGATGCGACTCGAGCCAGTCGACGAAGCGCGGAACCGAGATCAGCACGCGCCGGCCGACACGGATGATGGCGTGCTCGAGGCCGTTGCTCTTGGAGTTGAACAGGAGCCAGCGGATCGACGCCGCCGTGAACACGGGGAACCGCTGTGCGAGTTGTGCCACGGTCGCATAGTCGCCCGTGACCGCCGTTGACGTGTCTTGCATGACCACCCTTACCTTCCGCCGTCGAAAGTGACGGCGCGTTGGCAGGGATAGGCCTCATGGCGAGCGTCGGCGAACGCATTGCCGGAAGCCGACGTTCCGACAACTCAGCCCGAACGCTTGCGCGTGCGCTTCCGGTCGAGCGGCGCCGTCTTTCCGACAACTCCCGCTTTCGCTTCCTCGGCGGGCTTCGGACCAGGCTTGCGGCGAGCGCTGGGATTGCCAGCTGCCTCCGCGAGCAGCCGCAGACCGGCGTTTATGTCGTCGCGCAAGGTCGGCCACCGATACGGCCCGTCCCCGCATGCGGCCTTCGCAATCGCCTCCGCGGCCGGTTCCTCATTCGAGCCGAATCCGTCAACGTTCGCCTCGATTAGCTTGGCGAGCAGGCCGATGCGAATGAGATAGCCGTTGCGGCCCGCCTCGGTCAGCTCGCGCGCATCGCCAGCGAGTGCCTTCGGCACGTCCTCGGCGATGATGTACAGGTCCGCCAACGCCACCTCCTGGTACATCCGACACCAAAGCCCGGCGACCGTGCGACCGTCGCCAAGTTGCAGCGGCGACGGCAGACCGATCGGAACACCAACCGCGGCGCGAACGGTTCGTGCGACTTGCGCCGTTTGGTGTTGCGTCCCGAGCAACCGCGATTGAAGAACGCCAACCGTTCGCGTCACCGGTCCGCCGTTCAGCTCCTGATAGAGCGCACCCGGCTCGAGCACGATGCGCACGAACACGAGGTCGGCGATCACCCGACGCACGAGCGACCACTCGAGCCGCGCCTCTCGCGACTCGGGGACCTGGCCGTCGACGGGCTCGTGCGATAGGGCGTCATCGTACCAGGACCAGGTGTCCGCCGCCGCCAAGTTGAGCATGCATGCCCCGCGGAGCTCGCCCGCGTCGAGCCGACGAAGAAGCTCCCCGACCGGACGCTTGCCGCGCTCGGCGACTTCGGCGATCGGCATCGGCGTGGCCTCGCGCGCCATGCTCGACAGGCCCGAGCGTCGACCCGTCACGGGTGCGCGCTCGAGCCGGGCGCGGTCGCCGCCGTGCCGCCGAAGCTGAGCAGGTCGAGCACGATGTCGGCCAGCCATCGCGCATCGCGCCGTTCATCTGCTTCTTCGTTCTCGGGATCGCGGCCCCACCCGGTGAGCTCGTGTGCCTTGCTCGTGCGGTCCTCTACGGCAAAAGCCAGCGCATGAACGAGCGCCTCGCGGCCGTTGCCCGCGGCGTCAAGCACCGTGCGCGCGAACCGCTCGACGTCATCGCGGCCATGTGCCTCCCGATCTTCGATCCGCCCGCCATAGGTCGTCGTCGGCGGCCGGATGAACAGGAACAGCCGACCGAGCGCGCGCAGCACGTCGAGTCGCGCTTCGCGGTCACCGCGCCGGATGCGATCGGCCAGCTCGGGCGTGACATGGATCGCCTTGCGTCCCTTCCGGTTGACGATCTCGATCGGCTCCACCTCGCGCACCTCGACGGCGATCGGGGCGAACGAGGTCAGCGGAAACCGGGTGCGGTAGCGCTTCGTGGTGACGCCCGCCTTGCGGTCGGGCACGTTCTTCTGAGCTTCCATCGTGGGTCTACTCCATGCTGGGGGTCAGGTCGGGCGGGGCGTTCGTAGCGCCTCGCTCGGCCGCTTCGCGTTCACCGGGACAGCCCGGCGAGCCAGATCCTATCACGTCGACGCGGCCCGCCGGCGCCGAAGTGGAACCACCTCGGCAGGTCCTCGAGCGGGTCGGTCGATCGGGCTCGGCTTCACGTCGCCGAGGAACTTCTCGGTCATGCGCGCGACCACGCTTTCAACGTGCGCGTCGTGCAAATGCGCGTACCGCTTCACCATGGCGAGCGTGCGATGCCCGAGCACCGCCGCGATCTCCGACGGCGAGGCACCGTTCATCGCGAGGTAGCTCGCCGCCGTATGCCGGAGGTCGTGGAACCGGAAGTCGATCACCTTCGCCTTGCGGACGGCGCGGAGCCATGCCCACCGGAACGAGCCCGTCTCCGGGAACACCTTGTCGGTGTCGACGCGCCGGAACTTCGCCACTTCGGCGAGCACGGCCAGCGCCGGCCCCGTCAACGGGATGCCGCGCCGGTCGCCGTTCTTCGTGTCCTCGAGCGTGAGGCGCGAACGCTTGAGGTCGACGTCGGGCCATCGAAGCCCGAGGATCTCGCCCTGCCGCATGCCGGTGGACAGCGCCAGGATGACCGCCGGCTCGAGGTACCACGCCCGCGAGTCCCGGCACGCGGCGAGCACGCGCTCGCGTTCAGCGTCCGACAGCATCCGCACGCGGCCCCTGCCCTCCCGCTTCTTCGTGACGCGCCGCATCGGGTTCTCGCGCGTCCATCCCCACTCGCGCGACGCCATGGTGAGCGCGTGCGACAGCGCCGCCATGTAGCGGTTCACCGTCGAGCCCGAGATCCGCTTGCGCTCGCTCGGCTTGCCTTGCGCGTTCACCTTCGCCGCGAGCTTGTCCCGCAGCTCGGCGAGCACGTCGGGGGTGAGGTCGGCGAGCACACGATAGCCGTGCTCCGCCTTCCACCATCCGAGCAGCCGCGCGGTGTGCGCGCCGCTCTTGCGCTCCGGGCACACGTCGGCGACGTAGCGGTCGACGAGCTCGGCGAGCGTGCGTTGCGCGGCCTGCCGCTCGGGGAAGTGACGGCCTTCGCGCATCGCCGTCTCGGTCTTCTCGGCCCAGTGTTTCGCGTCCCTCAACTTCGCGAAGTGCCCGACCGTCGGGGGAAACCCCTTCAAGCGCACCTGAACTTGGAAGCTGCTCGAGCCGTCGCCGTTGACCCGCTTTCGTATCGTCGCCACGTCGCCCTCCGCGTCACACTGGCGTCACAGCGATAGCTAACACGATACAGCGTCCGTCAACAAATGGCAGCACCTAACTGCCTATAAACAGTCATTCCACAACAGCGGACAACTCCTCTCGATACCCGCGCACGTTCACTGAAAATCCGAGTGTCGTTGGTTCAATTCCGACTCTGGCCACCAACGAAGGCCCGCATGAATCAAGGTTCTGCGGGCCTTTCTTGTTTGAGCGCCGCGGCACTCCGACCACCTCGCGTCACACCAGCGTCACAGTTGCTCGGAAGGTTCTTCCCTGCCGGGGTATCCCCCGACTTCGATCGGGCGGGTCGACCGTCGAGCCGGGAGGTCCCCTCCGCGCACCGGAACCAACGCGGTCAGAGGTCGCCCGGCTCGAGCCCGGTCGCCTTCGCGATGCGCGCCAGCATGCGCGGTCCGATCTCGTCGTCGTCATGGAAGGCAAACACGAAGTCGGGCCACCCGTCACGCTCGAGCACGCGATGCGATCCGGTCGTGCGCTTGACGCGCCACCCGATGCGCAACAGTGCCGCGAGCACCCGCCGCGCCTTCGTCGCCTTCCACACGCTCACGCGACCAGCGCCACCGTGAGCGGCAACGTCACCGGCTCGCCATGCTCGGCCCGGTCGGCGAGCACCCGGAGCGCCAGGGCGACCGCCGCGTTGACGGCGCCTTCGCGGGTGTCGGCGTAGACGAGCACGCCGGGCAGTTCGGGCACGGCCCCGATCCACCGCCCGTCTTCCTCTTGCTCTGTCTCGACGTGCACGTTCACGACGGCGAGCCTACCGCCCGCCTTCCGCCCGGGCAACAACGGGCGCCGTGGCTTCCTCGAGCCGGACCGCTTCGCCAGGATCGCGCGTCTCGTGCGCGGGCCAGACGATGCACACCCGGCACGCGAGCCCGCTTGCCGGTGATGGCGCCAAGGTCTTCGCCATCGCGTCGAGCAGGCGGAGCCGGTTCACCTGCGCGCGTCGACAGCGCTCCGCGTCGACCCGCTCGAGCGCGTCGCTCCCGAGGCGCAGCTCGGCGACGAGCGCCGCCATGAGGTCGGCCCGGGTCAAGCGCCCGAGCGCCGCCCGGCGTAGGAGCACAAGCCCCGCCTCGGGTGTCGGGTTCAAGAGCCAGTCGGCGAAGGTCGACGGTGCCGCCGGCGCTACGCCAGTGTCCCGCCGGTGTCCCGCCGTGGGCTCGGCTTCCTCGCGCCGGGCCCGCGCCCGCAAGCGCTTCCGCAACGACGCTCGGCGCGTCCGGGGCTCATGGGTGTTCGGGGGTGCTCGGCTCATTGCTCACATTTTTTCAGGGGCGAACCCACCGATCGGCGTGAAGGTACCCCGCCCGCCGTGGGGAGGGCGCGGCGACGAACATGGGGGGGGCTTCCTGCCTGGGGCGCCGATGGCACGCGCCGCGTTCTCTTGTTCTGCATGGTGCAGCTCGGGGAGGCCGGGGGGCGTCAGCCCTCCCGAGCCGACCCGACCCGGAAGGCGAAGCCTGTAGGGTCTTCCAGACCAGACCAGACCCGCACGTTCGATACCGTGCGCAACGGCCAGAATAGCGGTGGTCAAATCGGGTCATGGGGGTACCGTGGCGGGGTTCATGGGGGTACCGTGACGGGGTTCATGGGGGTACCGTGACGGGGTTCATGGGGGTACCGT
>CAZWRK010000147.1:0-9557 GCA_964635875.1 uncultured Aquaspirillum sp. | reverse complement strand
CCTTGAATTTGGTAGGCATGCAAATCGACGGTCAAGACGCGGTCGATACCAGCAGAGGTCAGCATGTTTGCGACCAGCTTTTCCGAAATCGGTACCCGAGCAGAACGCGGGCGGCGGTCTTGGCGAGCATAGCCGAAGTAAGGAATCGCAGCCGTGATGCGGCCTGCCTAGGCGCGACGCAGCGCGTCGACCATGGTCAGGATTTCCATCAGGTTGTCATTGGTGGGGGCGCAGGTCGATTGCAGAACGAAGACGTCCCGACCCCGCACGTTCTCCAACAACTCGATGGCAACTTCACCATCGCTAAAGCGGCTTACATCGGCGCGCCCTAACGAAATATCGAGGTGTTTAACAACATGCTGCGCAAGTTCCGGATTGGCGGTTCCGGTGAAGACCATCAGGCTGTCGTAAGAGGCCATGTCTCTGTTCCGAACAAACAAAAAGCGCGTAAGTGAATGTCAACTTACACGCTTTATATTTATTGCTTTATGTAGGGAAATACTGGCTGGGGAGGTAGGGATCGAACCTACGAATGCCGGAATCAAAATCCGGTGCCTTACCACTTGGCGACTCCCCAGTAACCTTAAATACTGTCGTAGAGCGGATGTTGCTTTAACCCGCTTGCGAGAAAGCCATTATACTCTATCGACAACATTTGGTAAACCGTTTCAGCTTCCAATTTTGAATGACACTCCAGAAAAACACAACTTCCGGATCCTGTCATCATTGCCGGCCCAAATTTAGACAACTTATCAAGGCACTCAGCAACTTTTGGAAACTCTTTGCAAGCAACGGGCTGCAAGTCATTGCGGCGCTGTGTTACTGAAAGAGCGCGCATTATCAACGGTTCCGAATCACGCGTCAAGTCTTTTGATGAAAAAATTTTCTGAGTCGGAATCGACACCCCCGGATACAACACCACATACCACGCATCGGGCACATCGCACACCGTCAACTCTTCGCCAATTCCGCTTGCAAAAGCGGGCTGCCCAAAGATAAAAACCGGCACATCCGCACCCAGCCGCAAGCCAAGCGCCATCAACGTTTCGCGATCAAGGCCGGTTTGCCAAAGTTGATTCAATGCGATCAAAACCGTCGCCGCATCCGAGCTTCCGCCGCCCAAGCCGCCGCCCATCGGTAAACGTTTATCGATGCGCAAGCTTGCACCCTGTTTCGCCCCCGTCACCGACTGCAACAAGCGCGCCGCGCGCACCGTCAAATCGGACTCAGGGTCAACGTCCGGCAACGGCGTCTCCAACACAATCCGCGCATCGTCTCGCGCCGCAATATGGATCGTGTCGCCGTAATCCAAAAACCGAAAAACTGTCTCTAATAAGTGATAGCCATCCGGACGCTGCCCCACCACATGCAACATCAAATTCAATTTAGCGGGGGCCGGAAAAGATTGAAATGAACTCACTGCCATTGATGAATCACCATCCGAATATCTAATTGAGGCCGCTGCAAGTGTAGCCGTGATGGCCGAATGCCCATCGCAGTAGGCAACGCCCCCTCAGAAGCGATCGTCCATCCCTGCTGCGAAAAACCTTGAGGTGTCACCACAAACTCACCCGGTGCAGGGCTGCCATTCACCCACCACGCCAGCGGATCCAACGGCAACGCCCAGCCCAACATGTCGCGGGTTAAAGTTTCACTGTCAGGCGCATCATAGACCTTGCCATCCGCCGTCAAACTCACCGACTGCGCCGAACGCTGAATCAACGCCATGGTTTGCCCCAACGGCGACAAAATCGCGACCTGATCTTCACCGTCTGCATGTACCCAATCAAAATTGGCGTAATAGCCCTTACCATCCGCCTTCACCCCGATGCGACCTGTCAAAGCAAAACGCTCGGGCAACGTCTGCAATTGCACAATCGGCTCCGAAGGCGGAGATACCGGCACCGGCGGCGCGAGGCTAGAACACGCACTCACCCCCCACGCCACGACAGCGAGGGCCACCCATTTCACGCACTGTCGCATCATGGGTAGCGCCGTAAAGTCTGATTGAGCACTTCGTTCTTGGCATCCTGCGCAACAGCCTCGGCCCAAATCCGCCGCGCTTCATCACGCTGCCCCAGCTTCCACAACACCTCACCCAAATGCGCCGCCACCTCAGGATCAGGCAACGCCTGATAAGCACGCTGCAAATACGGCAAAGCGGCTTGTGCGCGGCCCATTTTGAACAACACCCATCCCATACTGTCTTCAATCATGGGGTTATTCGGTTCGGCCAACAGTGCCGCTTCAATAAGCTTTTTCGCCTCAGCAAAACGCTGTGTGCGATTCGACAACATATAGCCCAAGGCATTTAACCCTTGAGCATCTTGAGGTTGATGGCGCAAATAGCGCCGTAAATCGGCCTCTGCCGCCGTGACCCGACCGAGTCGATCCCCAATCAACGCACGTTCATACAACAACACACCCTCGCCGGGATAGCGCTTCAAGCCCACCGACAAGAGTCGATATGCGCCCGCCAAATCACCACTGTCTCGCAGCAATTGCGCCTTCAACAGGATGCCTTCGGGAGCGCCACCCATCAACGCCTTATCATCAAGGGCGTTGAGACGCTGAATCGCCTTTTGAACCAGACCTTGACGCCCCTCTAAGGCCGCGAGCTTCAGCTGTGCTTGAACATAGTGGCGACTCCCTGAGCCAACCTCGCCATACCAGCGCATGGCCTCTTGGTCGGACTTCAATGACTCCGACACATCGCCCAAGGTCAAATGCAGAAAATCACGGTCTTGATAACCCGCAGCCAATGCGGCGGTTAAATGAGCATGCGCCTCGGCAAAACGCTTTTCGCGTAAATCGAGGATCCCCAACGCATACAAGGCGTCCGGTTGCTGTGGATAACGCTGCAAAACCAGCTCAAAGCCTTTTTGCGCTAATGCGTATTCTTTCTGCCCAATCAACAACCGTGGCCCAGCCAGCAAAAGCGCCTCGCTAGCCTTCGGACGCGCCTTCACCGCCGCACGGATAAAATCTAACGCCGCCTCGGGCTGCTGTCGGCGCAACGCGTCCAAGCGCCATAAAATCGGTAAATCCCACGCCGGAGCAATCCGTTCAAATAAGGCGATTTCTCGCTGAACCGTCTCTTGGTCCCCTGCACTGTCCGCAGCGACGGCCACCGCAAAATGCGCCTCAGGCAACTGTGAATGCACCAAAGCCAGACGTTTCACGCTTTCGAATGTGGCGACATGATCGGCTTGACGACTTAATAAGGGAATCAAGCGCATAAAAATTGTCGCCGCACGGGACGGCTCTGCCTGTTTGAGTTCTTGCAACAGGCGAGCTTCCGCCTCTGGCAAGCGCCCTGCACGCAACAACGTAAAAGCCCGTTGCTGGTGTGCCTCTTCAGAATCAGGCGCTAAGTTTTCCCACGTTTCAAGCGCTTTATCTGCGAGGGTTAAATCGCCCGTGCTGTATGCCAGTTCGGCCGCGCGGCGCGCCAAACGGGGGTCAGTGGTTTCTTGCGCCAAACTCAAATAAGTCGGCGCTGCCGAGGCCGCCCCACCACGCTGAATCGCGATCTCACTCGCCAAGACGCCAAAAACGATATTGGGCGTGAGCTTCACTTTAGGAAGATGCGCTTCCTCAATCTGAGAGAGCGCCCCCAGTTTTGGTGTCGAACCATGGAGGGGCGCTTGTGCTGTTGAGCAAGCCGAAAGAAATAAGGCCACGAGAGAGGCGGCCGGAAGGTAAGTTTTCATCGTGCGCAACGCAGGCTTCCGGTGCTAAAAATCAAAGAAAAATGCGGGCAATTTCAACAAGGCGCTCATGAATTTTACCGAAGCGCCGACGATACTTGCCCTGCGACATAAAAAGGCTTCGAGCTAGAATAGCACGCTCCACCAATGCTTGAGGACGCCCCATGCCCGAATTACCTGAAGTCGAAACGGTGAAGCGAGGGATTCGCCCCCATATCGAAGGCCAAACCATCGTTGATGTCATTGTTCGAGAAGCCCGACTCCGTCGCCCAGTGCCGCCTAATTTACCGGACCTCTTACGCGGACAGCGCATTCTGGACGTGGCGCGTCGCGCCAAATATTTGTGCTTAGACATGCCGCACGGCGCATTGATCATTCATTTAGGCATGTCAGGCAGCCTGCAATTTGTCCCGCTCGGTACCCCACCCAAAAAACATGATCATATTGATCTCATTTTTGAAGAGACCTGCCTGCGTTATCATGATCCACGCCGTTTCGGGCTGATGCTTTGGCAACCCGGCCCCGCACTCGTTCACCCGCTGCTCAGCGCCCTTGGCCCCGAACCGCTCTCCGCCGACTGGTGCGCCCGCGACTTACAACAGGCTCTGCACAACCGACGCATTCCCATCAAAGCTGCGATCATGGAACAAAAAGTGGTGGTCGGTGTTGGGAATATCTATGCCAATGAGGCGCTATTTAAAGCCGGTATCCACCCGCAGCGCCCTGCCAATTCACTCAATATCGCCGACTGCACCCGCTTAGTCGAAGAAATTCGGCAAGTGTTGTCCCGCGCGATTGAAGCGGGCGGCAGCAGCCTGCGCGATTTTGTCGATGCAAAAGGCAAAGCCGGTTATTTCCAACAAAGCTACTTTGTCTATGGCCGAGACGGCGAAAACTGCCGCGTGTGTTCCGCACCGTTGCAAAGCTGCCGAATTGGGCAAAGAAGTAGTTATTATTGCCCTCTTTGCCAATCTTAAGAGATGCCACTTATGGCGACATCCACCGTCGAAACCTTGCCACTCCACCGCCGTCTATCACGCTGGTGGGGATTACTCGGCCATCTGGCGCATGGATTATTCACGGTCATGTTCCGCTTTCCCGCGTGCTCAACAAGCGAACGAATCGAGATCATGCAGAAGTGGTCACAAAAACTTCTTCAGATCGTGGGGGTGCATGTTGTCTTAAAGGGCACCTCGCCCGGCGTATATCCACCCAATACCTTGCTGATTGCGAATCATATTTCGTGGGTCGATATTTTTGCCCTCAGCAGCATGACCTGCTCTCGCTTTGTCGCCAAACAAGAAATTGAAACATGGCCGATTTTAGGCACTTTGGTCGCGCGTACCGGCACGCTGTTTATTAACCGCAGCAACCGGCGTGACACCGCACGAATCAATGCTTTGCTGGCCGAGGCTCTGCAAAACGGCGATTGCATGACGGTTTTTCCTGAAGGCACAACCAGCGCCGGACATACCGTATTGCCGTTTAAATCTTCGCTATTTGACGCAGCGGTTCGTGCCGAAGCGCAGATCCAACCCATCGCCCTGCGCTATTTGCACGATAACGGCGAGCTAGCCACCGAAATTGCCTACATCGGTGACTTGAGCTTTATGGAATCGCTGTCTCAAATGATCGCGCTCGCCAAAGTCACGGTGGAAATCACCGTACTCCCGCCGATCAGCAGCGCCGGACACACGCGGCAAAGTCTCTGTGACGCGACCCGCGAAGTGATCGTGCAGCATATTGATCCAGCGGCTAGCGAATCTCCAACACCGCCGGACAAGGCAACTGAAACACCTGCCGATCAGCCAGCCTTAATGCGGTAAGCGCACCGCCCCACAAACAACCGGTATCAATCGCCAAGACCCGCTCATCCACGCGCAAGCCCAACGCTGACCAATGACCAAAAATCAACGGCGTATCCGCCCACTGGGCGTGTTCGGCATCAAACCACGGAATGAGCGCGTCGGGCGCATCAGCCAATTCGCCCTTAAAACTAAAATCCATCTCGCCACTGCGGCTGATTAAACGCATCCGCGTCATCGCGTTGACCGTCATGCGTAAACGATCGATTCCTTTAAGATCGTCGCTCCAGCGGGTGGGCTTATTGCCATACATTTTTGATAAGAATTGGCGGTAATTCGGGCCGGATAACACCTGCTCAACCTCTTCGGCCAAATCAAGCGCCTGATCAATGCTCCACTCGGGCAACAGACCGGCATGGACCATCGCATAGCCTTCGCCGGTCAACATCAGCGGCTGAATGCGCAACCAGTCCAGCAATAACTTGCCATCGTTCGCGTGCAAAATATCAAGCACAGTATCTTCGGAATGTACCTTGCCAAAACCCTCAGCAACTGCGAGCAAATGTAAATCATGATTCCCCAAGACCATACTGATGCTGTCTTGGTGCTCAAATGCCCACCGCAGCATGCCGAGCGAATCAGGGCCACGATTAACCAAGTCGCCGGTTAACCACAGATGATCCCGCGAAGGATTAAAGTCGATCATGCGCAATAATTCGAGAAATTGCGGGAAACAGCCTTGAATATCACCGATTGCGTAGGTCGCCATAAATTTATTGATCCATTTTCAAAAATGACTCTTCACACCACGATCACCGTGCAATTGGGGTGTGCATGATAAAATTTGCCTCTTACCGCCATTACCCCCTTCCCCGACCATGACTGCTTTACTCAATGCGCCGCAACGCGCAGCTATTCGCTATCTTGATGGACCGTTATTGGTGCTGGCGGGGGCAGGCAGCGGAAAAACCCGTGTCATCACCCAAAAAATCGCTTACCTCATTCAACAAGCAGGTATTGATGCCCGACATATTGTGGCGATTACGTTTACCAACAAAGCCGCGCGCGAAATGGTCGAGCGCGTCGGAAAACTGCTTGATGGCAGCGCCAGCAAAGGCCTCACCGTTTCGACATTCCACTCGTTCGGAATGCAGATTTTACGCCGCGAAGCAGTTCACCTTGGTTACAAGCCGCAATTTTCGATTTTAGACTCGGCCGACTCGGCCAAAATCATCTCCGAATATCTGAAAACCACCGACAAAGGCGAAGTTCGGCGAGTGCAATCAACGATTTCGCGCTGGAAAAACGACTTAATTAGCGCGGATGCCGCCTTGCTTGCGGCCAGCAATGAGCCGGAGCGGGTGGCCGCGACAGTGTATCGCGCTTACCAAGACACACTCAAAGCGTATCAGGCGATGGATTTTGATGATTTGATTGGTCTGCCAGTGCAGCTTTTCCAAAATCATCCCGAGGTACTGGAGCGCTGGCAAAACAAAGTGCGCTACCTGCTGATTGATGAATACCAAGACACCAACACTTGCCAATATCTTTTGGTGAAATTGCTGGCGGGCGTACGCGGGATGTTGACCGCCGTCGGGGATGATGACCAATCTATTTACGCGTGGCGCGGTGCCAATATGGATAATTTGCGGCTGCTCCAAGTCGATTTTCCGCGCCTGAATGTGATCAAGCTCGAACAAAATTATCGCTCGACCGCCCGCATTTTGCGCGCCGCCAATAGCGTGATTGCCAATAATCCCAAGCTGTTTGAGAAAAAACTCTGGAGTGAGCACGGGTTAGGCGACCCGATTCAGGCGGTGGCATGCAAAGACGAACCCGACGAGGCGAGCAAAGTCGCGCAACGGCTACTGGCGCACAAATTCGAAAACCGTACTCAGTTTAATGATTATGCGGTGCTGTATCGCGGTAACCACCAAGCCCGATTGATCGAAGAAGCGTTCCGCGAACACAAAATTCCCTATCAAATTTCCGGCGGGCAATCGTTCTTTGATAAAGCAGAAATCAAAGATGTGTTGGCGTGGCTGCGCTTGATTGTGAATGAAGACGACGATCCAGCGTTCATTCGGGCGATCACCACTCCTCGGCGTGGCATTGGCAATACCGCGCTCGAAAAACTCGGCGGCTATGCGGGAGAGCGCCATATTTCGCTTTTTGCCGCCGCCACCGAAACCGGCTTTGAAGGCCGCCTACCGGCTGGACAACATGAAACGCTTGGGCAATTTTGCGGGTTCATCAATCGGATGCAATACCGTGCGCCGCGTGAACCCGCCGGTGCGTTGCTGCGCGAAATGCTGGCGGCGATGGATTATGAGCGCTGGCTGTTTGATAGCGAAGATCCCAAGCCCGCCGAAAGCAAATGGAAAAATGTGCAGGACTTGGCCGATTGGCTCGGCCGCAAAGGCGAAGAAGACGGCAAAAATCTGATTGAGCTGACGCAAACCATCGCTCTCATCACCTTGCTCGAAGGACGCGATGAAGGCGACACCGTTGACGCAGTGCGCTTATCAACCCTGCACGCCTCCAAAGGCTTGGAATATGGGCATGTGTTTTTGATCGGCTGTGAAGAGGGGATTTTGCCGCATCAAGAATCGGTGGATAACAATATGATCGAGGAAGAGCGACGGTTGATGTATGTCGGCATTACCCGCGCGCAGCGAAGCCTCACGCTGACCTACTGCCAAAAACGCAAACGCGCCGGAGAATGGCAATTTACCGACCCTTCGCGCTTTATCGGGGAAATCAGCCCCGATGATATTCGCCATGCCGGTAAAGTCGGCCAAGCCCCCGTGATCACGCGCGAAGAGGGCAAGGCAAAGCTTGCCAATTTGCGCGCGATGCTGGCCGACAAAACCCGCACTTAATCTTGAAGGCGCGAGAGTTTAAGCGTGAACGTCAATTCGCCGTCGCCATCATCTAAAACATGAACGTGATTCAGCGACAAGTTGGACGGCAGCAAGACACTCATACCATGCCCGACGGCGTAACGGCTTAGGCTTTTTTCGAGTCGTTTAGTCAGATGGCGCGCGGGCAAGGTTTCCCGCTCGTCCAAGGCAAAGCCATAGGCGCTTGAAGCCTGATCAAACGCGTGATGCACTTGGGTGTCGGGCACAAAAGGTTCAGCCAATTCACGCACCTGTTGCGACGACAAGCCGCCATCTTGTTTACAAGCGTCCAGCAACTGCGCATGAAAACGCGCCTGCTCAATCGGGTTGTGAATTTCTGCGGCAATGTGCTCGACGGCGCGGCTCAATAGCTGGCTGCTGGAACTCGTGTCCGGCACACGAATCACCTGCAAAAAGTCATCCAACCAAAACTTAGTTTCTTGGCCAAAACGATCAACGGCATAGGCGATCGGTTCGCTTTCGAGAATCAGCGCGCCTTTGTCGATGAGATGCGGATTCATGCCCGAGGTGTAGGCGACATCCAGCACCGCCCCCGACTCAATCACGGTGAGCAATTCTTCTTGCACTTCGGACTTAAAAACGCCTAAAGCGCGTTGCGTGGATTCACCATCACCAAGACCTTCAAACAACACCACCAGCACATCACCGGCATGAATTTTCGGATGCTGCGAGTGGGCATAAAGGTGGCGGGCGAGGCGTTGCGAGGCGTCTAAGAAGCTGATTTCACCCTGAAAAAACGCCCGCGAATCACGATAAACGGTGTTTTGGCTTAAGTGCACGGCGTGGCAAAACTGATATTTCTTTTTCTCGGAGTAAATCCCTTTGAAATAGCCATCTAAAATCAGCGCTGAAACGGAGGCTTCAATTTCACCCGAGGCGCGATCGGAGAGGCGGAGCGGCTCATCTCGGCTGGGATTGCCCACTCGATGCACGACTAAATTTGTGACCCGACATGTCTGCGTTAGCATTGTTCACCCCCGTAAAGTCTAAAAGAGAAAAAGCGGCCGAAGATGGCCGCTTTACATTTAACATAAATACTTTATTAAATTATTCCACCGTCACGGACTTTGCTAGATTTCGAGGCTTATCCACGTCGGTGCCTTTGCGCAAAGCGGTGT
>CAZWRK010000146.1:4031-9573 GCA_964635875.1 uncultured Aquaspirillum sp. | reverse complement strand
CCGGCTTCAGCGCTGCATCGTATTCGATGAGAGCACGGGTGATACCGTGACGAATCGCACCTGCTTGACCTGTTTCACCGCCACCGTTGACATTCACCAAGAAATCAAAGCTTTCCAGATTTTCGGTCAGTGCCAAAGGCTGACGAATGACCATGCGGCCAGTTTCGCGAGCGAAGTATTCATCAACAGGCTTGCCATTAACAACAATGTTGCCGGAGCCTTTTTTCATGAACACACGGGCGACAGCGCTCTTGCGTCGACCGGTGCCGTAGTAGTATTTGCCGTTCATTCTCTAGCCTTCAGAAATTAGATTTCCAGCACTTTCGGCTGTTGAGCTGTGTGCGGATGCTCTGCGCCAGCGTACACCTTGAGCTTTTTGATCATGGCGTAACCAAGCGGGCCCTTCGGCAACATACCCTTCACGGCTTTTTCTAGAACGCGCTCAGGGAATTTTTCTTGCAATTCACGGAAATTACGCTCGTAGATACCGCCCGGATAACCGGAGTGACGGTAGTACTTTTTGTCGAGGGTTTTATTACCAGTAACACGCAACTTGTCAGCATTGACGACAACAATGAAGTCGCCAGTATCAACGTGTGGTGTGTATTCCGGTTTATGCTTGCCGCGCAGACGGTGGGCGATTTCGGCCGCAACACGACCGAGGACCTTATCGGTCGCATCCACCACGAACCAGTCACGCTTTACCTCATGCGGCTTGGCAGAAAAGGTCTTCATGGAACTCTTCCAGTGGAATCTTGAAAGTTGCGGATTCTATTACAATGCAGCAAAAGCTGTCAAACAAAGCCCACAGACAAGCAAGACGCTGATTTTCGCAGGTTTTTTTTAAAATTGGCAAATTTTGCCCAAAAAAACCGATATTGCATTGCAACAATTCTGTACATTTCAAAAATAAAAAAATAGCACGACCCTCCGCGCCCAATTTAGACAAAAAAAACGCAATCATCGCGAGGATGATTGCGCAAGATTCCACCTAAAGAAGGAGGATGGAGGAGACAACACCAAAACGCACACCTTGCGTGCAACGCCCTGATGTAGGTCTGATTATGGTAAGCCCTCTCCGGTTTGGCAAGATTTTTTTGTGCACCGCACTATAAATTATTCACAAACACCACAAACCTAGACCTCCATCCATCCCAAAAACAGGGATATTGATCTACAAACGCAGCACCTCTTGCACGCCTTGTACATCCATCACCCGCGCAAAAACACGGAACAAATCGCTTACTTGACGCACCTCGACCGTGAAACGCATTTTTGCGCTCGAATCACGCGACACTGTGTTCACCGCGATTACATTGACGCGCTCGCGGCTAAACACGTCCGAAATATCCCGCAACAAGCCACTGCGGTCCCGCGCAATGACCTCAATATCAATCGGGAAAATACTTTGCTCTTGATGCCCCCACTGCGCTGTAATCAGCCGTTCTGGCGCATCCGCAGACAGCCGCTTCAAGGTCACGCAGTTCGCCCGATGAATCGAAATCCCGCGCCCTTTTGTCACAAAGCCGACAACAACATCCGGCGGCGCAGGCTTGCAGCATTTCGACAACACCGTCATCAGGTTATTAATCCCTTCGATCAGTACCCCGCGACTATCAAAGCCCCCCCGACTCCGGCGCACCATGCTTTCTGGTGTCACCTCCGACACACTCACCGGCACCGAGACACTGCGTAAAGCCTGCGTCACCGCGCGCAAGCCCAGTTCGCCATGACCGAGTGCCGCGAAGACCTCTTCGAGCTTGGCAAAGCCCAGCTTCTCTGTGACTTGATCCAAATTCGGCTGTAATCCTGGTGGCAGCTTCGACAGTTCTTTATCAAAGATCTGCTTACCCGTATCAATCGCAACGCCAATATTTTGTTGACGAATCCACTGCCGAATTTTCGAGATCGCTCGATGGCTCGTCACCCAGCCATCATGCAGCCAATTGACTGACGGCCCACCCTCTTTCACCGTCAGGATTTCTACACGCTGACCATTTTGCAGTGGCGTCGATAGCGGCACGATCTGGCCGTCAATCTTGGCGCCACGGCAACGGTGTCCTAAATTCGTATGCACCGAATACGCAAAGTCAATCGGCGTTGATCCCTGCGGCAATGCCAACACCTTACCTGCAGGCGTCAACACATAAATTACATCCGAGAAAAGCGCTGTCTGGAAAGCCCCTGCTAAGCTTGGTCGATCAGACAAATCATCTCGCCATTCCAGCAACTGCCGCAGCCATGCGATTTTCTCTTCGTAAGCCGCATCGCCCTGACCGCCTTCTTTGTAGCGCCAATGCGCCGCCACGCCGAATTCGGCATGTTTATGCATCGCAAAGGTGCGAATCTGCACTTCGATCGCCTTATCCTCAGGGCCGATCACGGCAGTATGCAAACTCTTGTAGTCATTCGCTTTGGGGTTCGAAATGTAGTCGTCAAACTCCCCTGGAATCGGGTGCCACATGCTATGCACCAGACCTAACACGGCATAGCAATCCTTCAACGAATGTACCAACACCCGCACCGCACGAATGTCGTACAACTCCGAAAAATCGAGGTTTTTCTTCCGCATCTTTTTCCAGATGCTGAAAATATGCTTCGGCCGCCCCGCCACTTCCGCTTCAATCTCGGCACCGGACAAGGCCTCGCGCAACTGATCCTGCACGCGGTCGATATACTCAATCCGCTCAATCCGGCGCTCGTCTAAAAGCTTGGCGATTTTTTTATAGTTTTCGGGTTCCAAATGACGGAACGCCAAATCCTCCAGCTCCCACTTCAGCTGCCATACCCCAAGTCGATTCGCCAAAGGCGCAAAGACATCGAGCGTTTCCTGCGCCACCTGCCGACGAAGCGCTTCGCTCGGAGAGCGTGACAAAAAATGCATCGTCTGGGTACGCCATGCGAGCTTAATCAACACAATCCGAATGTCGGCAACCATTGCCAACAACATCTTGCGCATTGATTCTGCTTGCGCTGCGCGTTCCTCGGGAGCCTCCTCGACATCCACGGCCGCAAACTCGGTAATGCGGCGCATCCGATTCACACCGTCGACCAACTCTGCGACACCCGTCGAAAAGGTTTCTGCGACCCACTCGACGTCATGCCCAGGGAAGTCCGACGCCGCAAACAGCAACGCCGCCACCGTGCCCTCAGCACCTAAATCAAGATCAGCCACAATCGCGGCTGCAGCGACCGCATGCGCGAACAAGTGTTCGCCCGTCGCGGGCAAACGCTGCTCGCCATACAATTCGCGCGCGAAATGAAATGCTTTTTCAACCAACGCCCGATCTTCTTCACATAAGCCAGTCGCCAAACTCGCCAACCAGCGCATCGGATCTGCAGCGTCATTCAATGAGTCCACAACAGGACGTGTCACGGCAACCATAATGCAGTCTATCCGTTCTAAAAAATCTGACCGGTGGCCTGTTCAATCAGGCGACGAACCGGTGCAGGCAAGCCCAACCGCAAAGCGGCATCAGGACTTGCCCAAACAAAATCATCGGCCAACGCAGTAGATTTCGCGATGTGGCCGACCACGACAGGCTGAGGCGTAATCACCAACCTAAAATGGGTAAAAACATGCTCAAATTCGGGTAACGTCGGCAAAATCTCATACTGAGTGCAATGTAATTTTTCTGCCAACGCGGCCACCTCCCCAGAACAATTCAGCTCGGGAAAACTCCATAAGCCCCCCCAGATGCCCGAAGACGGCCGCCGCATCAAGAGCATTTGACCTTCATGCTGAAACCATACCATGAGAGTTGAGCGGGTCGGCTGAACTTTTTTAGGGCGCGGAAAAGGGAGTTCACGCGTTCGTCCCGAGGTCTGCGCCACGCAATCAGCGGTAAACGGGCACCGCTCACAGGCAGGGCGGCTGCGGGTGCAACATAGGCTACCCAAGTCCATCAAGCCTTGCGTATAAGTCGCCATCTCTGTAGGCGAGGGGGGCAGTAACGACTCACTCAATGCCCACAGCCGCTGCTCAACATGCTTATCCCCTGACCATCCTTCCACCCCAAAAGCCCGACACAATACCCGTTTTACATTGCCATCTAAAATGGCGCGTCTTTGCGCAAAAGCAAACGCCGAAATGGCCGCTGCAGTCGAGCGCCCGACGCCGGGCAATGCCAGAATATCTTCAAACTGCGTCGGAAAAACACCTTGGTGCTGCGCCATAATCTGCTGGGCGGCACGATGCAAATTACGCGCCCGCGAGTAATATCCCAAACCGCTCCACTGCGCCAAAACGGCATCCAACGATGCCTGCGCCAGCGTGGCTACGTCGGGAAATTCCGCCAGAAAACGCGGGTAATACGCCAACACCGAACGCACCTGCGTTTGCTGCAACATCACCTCAGACAACCAAACCCGATACGGATCAGAGACCTGCCAAGGCAAATCATGTCGCCCATGTTCACGCTGCCACACCAACAGACGGGCGGCAAACTGCTCAGATAGGCTATCCATTCACTTGGCCATTCTTTTGAAAATGGAACATGTTACGCCAAGCACGTACTCGCACCAAAGCCCTGCGCAATATCCGCTACAATGCGCCATGAAGTGCGCACCCAATACGCGGTACGCACGCCTTTTTTCTGTGGATTGGCCACACTCATCGCCAATCTTCTGCACGAATCCAGCTTGGACAACCCACCCCCATGCGTTGCGAACATTTTTTCTGCCCCTGCCCCCGTGGCCTCGAAACCGTCCTTCAAGAAGAACTTTTGGCGCTCGGTGCCAACGACCTCCACGCCACCGAAGGCGGTGTTGCCTTTACCGGCGATGCGTCATTAATGCGCCGAGTGAACCTACATAGCCGCATCGCCAGCCGTGTTTTGCTGCGCCTGCGCCGCGGCAATTATCGTGACGAAAAAGACCTCTACCAGCTGGCCCACAAAATTGATTGGCCGGCTTATTTTCCGGTGGAATGCACCATCAAAGTCAAAACCGACGGCATCAAAGCGCCGGTGCGCAGCCTCGAATTCGTCAGCTTGACCATCAAAGATGCGGTCTGTGATCGCTTCCGTGCCGCGGGTGGCGAACGCCCCTCCGTCGATACCCAGCGCCCCGATATGCGGATTCATGTGTTCTTGAATCACAACGATGCCAGCATCTACTTGGACACTTCTGGCGAAGCCTTATTCAAACGCGGCTACCGCATCGCGACCGGTGAAGCCCCGATTCGCGAAAACTTAGCGGCGGGTTTACTGGCCTTAGCCGGCTGGAAACCAGGCGTCGCCTTGTTCGACCCGATGTGTGGCAGCGCAACCTTTTTGATCGAAGCCGCCAACCAAGCCCTCAACCGCGCCCCCGGTCGGTTCCGCCATTTTGCATTTGAACGCTTCCACGGTTTTGACGAACCAGCATGGCAAGCCGAGCGAGAACAAGCCCGTCAAGCCGAACTCTCCCCACGGGCCTTGCCGATTTTCGGGCGCGACATTGATCGCCAAGTACTCGACGCCGCACACAGCAATTTGATCGAAAATGGATTGGATTTATGTGTATCGCTCGAACAAGGCGATATGCTCGAAGCGCCCGCACC
>CAZWRK010000146.1:0-3931 GCA_964635875.1 uncultured Aquaspirillum sp. | reverse complement strand
GATTGGATTTATGTGTATCGCTCGAACAAGGCGATATGCTCGAAGCGCCCGCACCGGCGGCCAGCGGCGTGGTGATCAGTAATCCACCTTATGGGGTTCGTCTTGATGAGCTGGAGCGTTTGGCCGCGCTGTACCCGCAAATGGGGCATTGGATGAAACGGACACTGGCAGGCTGGAATGTGTATTTATTCTCGGCCGATTTACGGCTTGCAAAATTGATTCGCCTTTCGGCCTCAAAACGTACACCGCTGTATAACGGTGGCCTTGAATGCCGCCTGTTTGAATACAAAATGATTGCCGGTGGCAACCGCCCCGCGCGCTAATGTTGTCTCAATCCGGTGGTCTCTGCCCGATCCGGCAGGGATCACCAAACGACCATGCAGCCGCTTTACCCAAGCGGCGATTTTGGAGCAGTCCACCCGATGGAAACCTCATTTTGGTCAGCAACGATCTTGCTGATTTTAATCACTGACCCGCTCGGCAACATTCCGCTGTTTATTTCCGCACTCAAGCAAGTCAAGCCTGAGCGCCGCCGCTTTATTGTGATGCGTGAATGCCTCATCGCCTTCTCAGTGTTGCTGGTATTCATGCTGTCCGGCCAAAATTTTCTGGACTTGATGCACCTTTCAGATACGTCGCTGCGGATTGCCGGCGGCGTGATCTTGTTTCTGATTGCGATTCGGATGATTTTCCCAACCGAAGGCGACTGGCTCGGCGGCAAAAAACACGGCCAAGAACCGTTTATTGTCCCGATTGCGATTCCGCTGATTGCGGGGCCTTCTGCGATGGCGACCGTCTTGCTACTCGCCACCCGCGACCCGTCGCGCATGTTGGAATGGATCGGAGCGCTCACCATTTCGATCGCGCTGACGACCGTGGTGTTTTTATTTTCAGTGCGGATTCAAAAACTTCTGGGCGAGGCGGCGATCTCCGCCCTTGAACGTCTGATGGGCCTCGTGTTGACCGCCATTTCCATCGAAATGCTCCTAGATGGTTTGGCGGCCTACATTCGGCAATTACATTAAGCGTCGCCGCGCGCCACAGGGCGGGCGGCATCGGCGCACCACTCGCTCCACGACCCGGGGTAAATGGCGCTCCCCGACAACCCCGCAACCTCCATCGCCAGCACGTTGACACAAGCAGTCACACCGGAACCACATTGATGGATCACTTGGCTGGGTGGCGTATCGCCCAAAACGGCCAGCCACGCCGCACGCAACTGGCTCGGCGAACGAAAACGGCAGGTTTCATCCAAGTTATTCATAAAGAAGTGATTCACTGCACCGGGAATATGGCCCCCCACAGGATCGAGCGTTTCATTCTCACCACGAAACCGATCAGGCGATCGAGCATCCACTAGCACCACATCGCCACGACGCGATAAGGCTTGCGCGAGATCATCCGCGCCGACCACCTCCGTTACCGGCTGCGCAGTCGGAACAAAATCCCCAACACACACCAATGGCGGCGCGCCCACTTCAAAGCGGCCGTCCACTGCTTTCCATGCATTCAGACCGCCATCCAGTACCGCCACCGAGCGATGCCCCATCCAACGCAATAACCACCACAGCCGCGCCGCGAACATCCCGCCCGAATCGTCATACGCCACCACCTGCTGACCCGCTTTAAGACCACAAGCGCGCAATTTTGCGGCCAACACTTCACGGTCAGGCAAAGGATGACGACCATTACGACCGGTTTTCACGCCGGATAAATCACGATCCAAATGCAAATAACAAGCCCCTGGCAAATGCCCTTGGGCATAAGCCACCTCCCCCGCACTGGGATCCACCAAATTAAAGCGACAATCCGCGATAAATATTTGCTGCGTAGACAAAGCCGATAGAGTCGCCGCATCAATTAACGTCCGAAACATAGCATTCCTTTGTTTTAGGTCGACCTAAAAAGCAACGATCACATCATGTTAGTGCAAAATTCATCAGAAAAAAGCCATGAAGGTTTTTTGCGCAAAAAAGCGACTGCTTTTAAGATGTCGCCCTACCGTACATTGCGCGCGACCTGCACGAAGCCTTTCCCGAGCACAACGCGCAATGCGACAACCCACATTTGCCCTTGCTTTATTGATTCAGGAAAAATGGCATGAACCCGCGTCTCGAACAGCTTGCACCTTATCCCTTCCAGCGTTTGCGCGCCTTGTTTGAAGGCATCGTGCCACCCGCCGACCTCGCCCCGATCAATCTATCGATTGGCGAACCCAAACACCCGACACCGGCAGTCCTCACCGAGGCCTTGGTGAAAGCCCTTGGCGGTCTCGCGCAATATCCTGCGACCCAAGGTTCTGAGCCACTGCGTCAGGCGTGCTCGGCATGGCTGGAGCGGCGCTACGGTATTGCTGTGGATCCGGTTCGCCAGATTTTGCCGGTCAACGGCAGTCGCGAGGCACTGTTTTCGTTTGCCCAAGCAGTGTTGGACAGCAGCGACCCCAGCAAAAAACCCGTTGTGCTCATGCCCAATCCGTTTTATCAAATTTACGAAGGCGCGGCGTTGTTGGCGGGTGCCGAGCCGGTGTATGTCGCCACCCGCGCCGACACCCAATTCCAGCCCGACTGGGCATCCGTGCCTGAGTCAATTTGGGCGCGAACCCAACTCGTCTTTGTCTGCACACCGGGCAATCCAACCGGCGCGGTGATGTCGTTGGAAGACTGGAAACAGCTCTTTGAACTCTCCGACCGCTACGGCTTTGTGATTGCCGCGGACGAATGCTATTCAGAAATCTGGTTTGAGCAACCACCGCTGGGCGGCCTTGAAGCCGCGGCGAAGCTCGGGCGCACCGATTTCCGCCGTTTGGTGATGTTCACCAGCCTCTCTAAACGCTCCAATGCGCCGGGCTTGCGTTCGGGCTTTGTCGCAGGCGACGCTGAAATTATGGCGGCCTATTTGCTCTATCGCACGTATCATGGCTCGGCGATGAGCCCCAGCGTTCAAACCGCCAGCATTGCGGCATGGAATGACGAAGCCCATGTCGAAGACAATCGCGCGGCCTACCGCGAAAAATTTGCGGCCGTCACCCCGATGTTGGCACCCTATTTTGATGTGAGCTTGCCGGATGCAGGCTTTTATCTGTGGGCCGCGATTCCCGATGGTCAAGATGCCGAATTCGCCCGCGCGCTGTATGCGGAAAAACATGTCACGGTCTTGCCCGGTAGTTATCTAGGGCGCAGCGTCGAGGGCGTCAACCCCGCAGCAGGCCGCATCCGCATTGCGCTGGTCGCCCCCCTTGCTGAGTGCATCGAAGCTGCTCAGCGTATGATTGATTTTGTCAAAACCACCCAATAACAACAGGATATTAAGCACTATGACTGTTTCTATTCATATTTCGACTGGACACCACCGCCACCCGATTCAAGGTGTGATCGAAAACGCCTATGAACAACGCGCTGACCTCTCGCCGACCAATGTTTCGGAAGAGCTTCGCTCCGCGATTGAGCAAGTCATTGGCGAATTAGACAGCGGCAAAATCCGCGTCGCAGAAAAAGTCGATGGCAAATGGATCATCAACGAATGGGTGAAAAAAGCGGTTCTGCTGTACTTCCGCACCCACGAAAATGAGCGCATGAAAGCGGGTACTACACGCTACTACGACAAAGTGCCGACCAAATTTGAAGATTTCTCCAAAGACGATTTCCGCAAAGCAGGCTACCGCGTGGTGCCGCCTGCAGTTGCACGCCACGGCGCATTCTTGGGCAAAAACGTCGTGCTGATGCCGTCTTATGTGAACATTGGCGCTTATGTTGACGAAGGCACCATGGTTGACACATGGGCCACCGTCGGCTCTTGCGCGCAAATCGGTAAAAACGTTCACCTCTCGGGCGGCGTGGGCATTGGTGGTGTGTTGGAACCGTTGCAAGCCTCCCCGACCATCATCGAAGACAACTGCTTCATCGGCGCACGCTCTGAAGTGGTTGAAGGC
>CAZWRK010000145.1:0-9585 GCA_964635875.1 uncultured Aquaspirillum sp. | reverse complement strand
TGCGTGTACGCAAAAAAGTGAAGAAGAGCGTATCCGAAGGGATCGTTCATGTTCATGCGTCCTTTAATAACACCATCATCACCATCACCGATCGGCAAGGGAATGCTTTGTCTTGGGCTACCTCCGGCGGCGCTGGTTTTAAAGGCTCACGCAAAAGTACACCCTTCGCTGCTCAGGTAGCTGCGGAGCATGCTGGTAAAGTTGCCCAAGAATATGGTGTAAAGAATCTTGAAGTTCGAATCAAGGGCCCAGGTCCTGGTCGTGAATCCGCCGTGCGTGCCTTGAACGCCTTGGGTTTCAAGATCACCAGCATCTCCGATGTGACGCCAGTTCCCCACAACGGCTGCCGTCCGCCCAAGAAACGTCGCATCTAAGTTCGGAGAGAGTGATTCATGGCACGTTATATTGGCCCAAAATGTAAGCTCGCTCGCCGCGAAGGTACTGATCTATTTCTGAAAAGTGCTCGTCGTGCGATCGATAGCAAATGTAAGCTTGATAGTAAACCAGGTCAGCACGGTGCGAAAAATACTCGCCTGTCTGATTACGGTATTCAGCTTCGTGAAAAGCAAAAAATTCGCCGTATCTACGGGATTCTTGAGCGTCAGTTCCGCAACTATTTTGCAGACGCTGCACGTCGTAAAGGTTCTACCGGCGAAAACCTTCTCAAGATCCTTGAGTCGCGTTTAGATAACGTTGTTTACCGTATGGG
The DNA here is from genome assembly GCA_964635875.1 of uncultured Aquaspirillum sp. GTDB lineage: Bacteria > Pseudomonadota > Gammaproteobacteria > Burkholderiales > Aquaspirillaceae > CAZWRK01. Next base: position 8,876 of record CAZWRK010000145.1, on the reverse strand, counting down.
TTTTGGTTCTACCCGTGCGGAAGCGCGTCAGCTTGTTAGCCACAAATCTGTTGTGGTCAATGGTCAAGTTGTGAACATTCCTTCTTTCCAGGTTAAAGCTGGAGATGTTGTGTCTGTTCGCGAAAAGTCCAAAAAACAAGTTCGCATTCAGGAGTCTCTGGCTTTGGCCGAGCAGATTGGTCTCCCAGCTTGGGTTTCGGTTGATTCCAAAAAAATGGAAGGGATTTTTAAATCCGCTCCGGAACGTGCTGATCTGTCTAGTGATATCAATGAGCAACTCGTTGTCGAGTTCTACTCTAAGTAATCGCTAGTTAATTAAGGAAACACTATGCAAAACAGCGCTTCGGAATTTCTTAAACCGCGTTTGATCGATGTTCAGCCGGTTTCTCCGACGCAAGCCCGTGTTGCCATGGAGCCATTCGAGCGAGGTTATGCTCATACTCTAGGTAATGCCTTGCGTCGCATCCTGCTGTCTTCGATGCCTGGTTTTGCTCCGACCGAAGTGTCCATCGCTGGCGTTTTGCATGAGTATTCTGCACTCGAAGGGGTTCGGGAGGATGTCGTTGATATTCTTCTGAACCTAAAGGGTGTGGTATTAAAGCTCCATGGTCGTGACAGTGTGCTCCTTTCTTTGAAAAAAGAAGGGGAAGGTCCTGTCTTGGCTAGCGATATTGATCTGCCGCATGATGTCGAGGTGATCAACCCAGATCACGTGATTTGTCATCTTGCATCCGGTGGCAAGATCGAAATGGAGATCAAAGTGGAAAAAGGACGGGGCTATCAGCCGGTTTCCGTCCGTGTAAACCAAGATGACAATCGAACTATTGGAAGCATCTTGCTGGATGCATCTTTTAGTCCGGTTTATCGTGTGAGTTTCAATGTTGAGAGTGCTCGCGTTGAGCAAAGGACTGATCTTGATCGTCTTGTGCTTGATATTGAAACAAACGGCGTGATTGAGCCTGAAGAGGCTGTTCGTGCTGCTGCGCGCATTTTGGTTGACCAGTTGTCCATTTTTGCTGATCTCCAGGGCACCCCTGTCGAAGAGGTTATTGAGCGAGCACCTCAGGTTGATCCTATCCTGTTGCGTCCGGTCGATGATCTTGAACTCACTGTGCGTTCGGCCAACTGTCTTAAAGCCGAGAACATTTATTATATCGGTGACCTGATTCAGCGGACCGAGACCGAGTTGCTTAAGACCCCGAATTTGGGTCGTAAATCCTTGAATGAAATCAAGGAAGTGCTTGCATCCAAAGGTTTGACCTTGGGGATGAAGCTTGAGAACTGGCCTCCTGTTGGATTAGAGAAGCCGTAACGCGCGGTTTGTGGATTAAAGGACACTACTAATGCGTCATCGTTTAAGTAATCGTAAACTGAACCGCACGACGAGTCATCGTCTTGCGATGCTTCGTAACTTGGCGAATTCGCTGTTGCGCCACGAAGTTATTGTGACGACTCTTCCTAAAGCTAAAGAGCTGCGCCGTGTGGCAGAGCCTTTGATTACTTTGGGTAAAAAGCCTTCTTTGGCAAATCGTCGCTTAGCTTTTGATCGTACACGTGATCGTGAAATGGTCGTTAAGTTATTTGATGTACTTGGTCCTCGTTATGCGAACCGTAATGGCGGATACCTGCGTATCTTGCACTACGGCTTCCGTAAAGGTGACAATGCGCCTTTGGCCTTGGTTGAGTTGCTGGATCGTCCGGAAACAGACGCTGCTCCAGTTGAAGACCAAGACGAGAATCAAGCTGCATAATATAGAAAAGATTTTTTAAATCTTTTCTCAATAAGAGCCTTGCTATAACTAGCAAGGCTTTTTCTATTGTTTTTCTAAAAATTACATTCCTAGCTAAAGTTACATAAGCTTGGATAGTGGCTGCTGATTTCTTTGTTTTGAATGCGGCGAATTGATTTACAAAATGGGTGTCATGACTGCATATGTCGTGGCTCGCGTTGTTTGCTTGAGCATACAAGGATTTGAGAGGTGGCAAGCTGCTGTAGGGATTCAGGTAAGTTGCTGCTATATGTGATGGCCCAAGTTTGCAGTAAGGTGCCTATTTGATGTGCCCAGTGTTGGGTTATGCAACTAGTCGCCTTATGGCTTCTTATTTTCGCAGGAGCATGATTTTTCATACTTCTTTAAAAGAAAAAGCCCTGCCGTATTAGGCAGGGCTGTTGGGAAATGCTTTCAAATTACGGGTATTTTAGTCAACTCGCTCACCGTGAAGGATAACGTCCAAGCCTTCGCGCTCTTCTTCCTCGCTGACACGTAGACCCATGGCGAGGTCGATTAACTTCAGCAATACAAAGCTGACAACAAAAGTGTAGGCAATCGTTGCGCCTGTTGCGATGGTTTGCGTCATGACGCTTCCTTCAACGCCACCGATAGCGGGGACTGCTAATGCACCGGTTAGAATTGCACCAATGATACCACCCACACCATGTACCCCAAAGGCATCCAAAGAGTCGTCGTAGCCCATCAAGTGTTTCAAGCCTGTTGCACCCCAGAAGCAAGCTGCACCAGCAATGAGCCCTAAAATCAGCGCGCCTTTCGGATCAACAAAGCCTGCAGCAGGTGTAATCGTTACTAAACCGCCGACTGCACCAGAGATAATGCCAAGAACAGAAGGTTTTTTCTTGGTAATCCATTCAGCAAACATCCAAGTCAGCGCGGCAGCGCCTGCAGCAATTTGAGTTACGAGCATCGCCATTCCTGCGCGGCCATTGGCTTCGAGTGCCGAGCCGGCATTGAAACCAAACCAGCCGACCCACAACATTGATGCGCCGATTAGACTTAAGACGAGGTTGTGAGGGGCCATACCTTCTTTGCCAAAACCAACTCGCTTACCCATGACTAGTGCAGCCACTAGACCTGCGATACCTGCATTAATGTGGACTACTGTGCCGCCTGCAAAATCTAATACACCATCTTTAAACATCCAGCCTGTTGGCTCCCAAACCCAGTGGGCAATCGGTACATAAACCGCAAACAGCCACAATGTCATAAAGACCAGCATAGAAGAGAACTTCATTCGCTCTGCAAACGCGCCTGTAATTAGAGCGGGGGTAATGATTGCAAAAGTCATTTGGAAAACGACAAACACGCTTTCAGGAATGTTGGCACCGGCAGTTCCTGTGAGCGCATCTAGCGTGACGCCATTCAAGAACATTTTGTCGAGTCCACCAATAAACCCGTTACCAGGTGTAAATGCCAAGCTGTAGCCGAAAGCAAACCAGAGAACAGTCACAAGGGCACATGCTGCAAAACTTTGCATCAGTGTTGCCAGTACATTTTTCTTACGAACCATACCGCCATAAAACAAGGCTAGGCCTGGTATTGTCATGAACAAGACGAGCGCTGTTGCAACCAACATCCATGCTGTATTGCCGGTGTCTAATTTTGCTTCTGGCACGGCCGCTTCCTGAGTTGCAGCCGGTGCTGCTGCGGGAGTTGTGCTGGCCGGAGCTGCTGTTTCGCTCACGCTTGTGGTGGTAGGCGCAGAAGGTGCGTCTTCTGCAAACGTAGGAGTGCTGAGCCCAACTGCACCAGCCATCATAAGAACTGCAAGCCACTTTTTCATAGTCTAGTTCCTCTTCACATTTTTGCCGTTGTGATCAAATTGCTTCAGGGCCATTTTCCCCAGTGCGAATGCGGACAACCTGCTCAAGTGAAAAGACAAAAATCTTTCCATCGCCGATTTTTCCTGTGTGCGCTGCGCGCTCAACGGCTTCTAATACTTGATCCAGAAGCTCGGCTTTAATCGCAATTTCGATTTTGACTTTAGGGAGAAAGTCCACGACATATTCAGCACCTCGATAGAGCTCAGTGTGCCCCTTTTGCCGTCCAAAACCTTTTACCTCTGTTACTGTGACGCCTTGAACGCCAATAGCGGAAAGGGCTTCACGAACTTCATCGAGTTTGAACGGCTTAATGATGGCGGATACCAGTTTCATGCTCGCTCCTTTATAAAGAGTCAATTTAAAAAATTTTATTTCGGGGTAATTGCAAAACTTTTCGTGCGTCCAAATCTCTTATGCACAAACTATGCCAGCCTTGGTTAAGTGTTTTGATGGTTTAGGCGCGTTTGAATAGAGAAGAGCTTTGTTTTTTTGTGTTTTTTAGTGGTTTTTTATATTTTTGAGGGGCATCAGAATGGATAGGGGTGTGTTCCCCATTGAGCGTTTTTGGTGGGATCATTGTGTCAAATGAGAAACTCAGATTTACTTTTAGCATGCAAAATGCTGAGTAAAAATTTTCTGCACCGTATTGGTGCGTAGCAATGTGCAGGCAAGTTGGGGCGGCTTTGCTACACTGCACGCTGATCTATTTATCACGTGGTACTTATTTGGAGCATGATGATGCTGGCGCAAAAATTATTCGATGAGATTAATGCTAAGGTGGCGGAAACCTTAGGGAATAGTCCTGCAAAAGATTTTGAAAAAAATCTTCGGGCAATGTTGGCATCAACCTTCTCGAAAATGGACTTGGTGACTCGAGAAGAGTTTGATGTTCAGCAAGAGCTGTTGTTGCGTACGCGTGAAAAGTTAAGCCAATTGGAAATTCGCTTAACTTCTCTAGAAAAGCAGCTTGCCCCGTCCTCTCTGTCTGACGAGGCAGAGGTTGAAGAGCAGTCGGCGCAAGGCCATTCCTAACTGATGTTTAAGGAGACTGAATGCGGATAGCGATTGTTCATGGTCGGGCGATTGTTGGTGTTACAGCATGCTCGGTGACCATTGAAGTTCATTTGGCGAACGGCTTACCCGCGTTCACGCTTGTTGGCTTGCCTGAGGCAGAGGTGCGGGAGAGCCGCGATCGAGTGCGTGCAGCGATTCAAACGGCAGGCTTTGATTTTCCGGCGGCTCGCTTGACGGTCAATTTAGCACCTGCAGATTTGCCAAAAAGCTCAGGTCGCTTTGACCTTCCTATTGCAATCGGTATTTTGTTTGCTTCAGGTCAGCTGCCAAATGTAGATCTAGCGCAGTTTGAATTTGCTGGTGAGTTAGGTTTGACCGGTGAGTTGCGGGCAATTAGAGGTGTTTTACCTACTGCAATGGGTGTGGCGAAAGCGGGGCGCACTCTGGTTGTGCCACACTCTGTTGCTGCTGAAGCTGCGTTGGTTGAGGAGGTCGATGTTCTTTCTGCACCATCTTTGCTGGCAGTGTGCCAGCACCTTACGGGGGAGGTTCCGTTAGCCCGCCCTTCGCCTCTTTCTTCCTCTGCGCTTTTGCCTCTCTATGCGGACTTGTCCGACATTAAAGGGCAGCATATGCCGAGACGGGCCCTTGAACTGGCCGCCGCCGGCAGGCATAGCTTGCTAATGATTGGCCCTCCGGGAACGGGTAAGTCGATGTTGGCGACCCGTTTGCCGGGAATTTTGCCTTCAATGAGTGTATCCGAAGCTTTAGAGGCTGCTGCAATCCAGTCCCTTGGAACGGCAGGTTTTTCTCATGAACAGTTTAAAAAGCGCCCATTTAGAGCGCCGCATCATACTGTCTCTGCTGTAGCGCTTGTCGGTGGAGGCTCAGATCCACGGCCGGGGGAAATTAGCCTCTCTCATCGAGGTGTTCTATTTCTGGACGAACTTCCTGAGTTTGATCGTAAGGTTCTTGAGGTGCTACGGGAGCCTCTTGAGTCAGGGCGCATCTTAATTTCGCGTGCAGCTCGGCAAGCCGAATTTCCTGCGCGTTTTCAGTTGGTTGCTGCAATGAATCCTTGCCCTTGTGGCTATTATGGTCATCCTCGGACTGCGTGCCACTGTACCCCAGATCAGGTGAAACGTTATAAGGCGAAAATTTCTGGTCCGTTACTGGATCGGATCGATTTGGCGATTGAAGTGCCCAGCATTTTGCCTGAAGAGCTTGGGCAGCGTGCTGCTGGTGAGTCAAGCCAAATCGTTCGCGAGCGGGTTGAGGCGGCATGGCAGCGGCAGCTCATGCGTCAAAGCTGTGCAAATGCCGAGTTGCAAGGCGAGGCTCTGGCTCAGCACGCACAAATTGATAGTGCGAGCCAAAACTTATTAACACAAGCCGCACATAAGCTTAATTTATCTGCTCGTGCATATCATCGCATCTTACGTTTAGCTCGAACATTAGCAGATTTGGCAGCCTCTGATACGGTCCAAATTTCACATGTGGCCGAGGCTATTCAGTTTCGCCGTCATCTTTAGTATGAATGGTTTATCCATTTTTCTTTGAGCGTCTCGTTACATTTGCAGCGTAACATCTGTATGAGCGGCTGATATAATTGGGCTTGTTTCCTTACCTTTGAATGAAAGCGTTGCTGCAATATGGCTAACCGCGATTATAAAAATGCTGGCCGATCTCGTGCATCACAGCCTTCCGCACAACGCCCTGTTCGCCATAAAAAAACTGGCATGGCTGTTGGCATCGTGATTGGTTTGATTGGCGGCATTGGTGCGGCGGCTGCACTCACTTATTTTATGACTCGCAGCCAGACGCCATTTGTGAGCAAAGAAATTTCCCGCCCTGAGGTGTCGCAACAGGGGGCGACCCCAACAGTTTTGGAGCCTAATGCGGTCGCGGTTGCTCCTGAGTCAGAGGTGAAGCAAAAAGTGGATGCGGTTCCAGAAAGTGCAAGCCAAGTCTCTGGAAAGGTTGGCGAGTCTAATGATCCCGCTGCGCAGGCCTCCGAGCAAAGTACAGCAAATAGCGGTGCGGAGGCGGTCGATAAAAGTAAAAGTCCAAACTACGAGTTTTACAAGATCTTGCCCGGCTTGTCTGAGGCGGTGCCGAGTCGCTCTCCTGCCGATAAGTCTACAGAGCGACAAGAGGATAAAAAAAATCTCAAGTTGTATCTGCAGTTAGGAGCCTTTGGAAACACAGCTGAGGCAGATAATTTAAAAGCACGATTGGCATTGTCAGGCCTAGAGGCTCAGATTTCATCGATTGATGTGCCTGAAAAAGGCCGTTTACATCGTGTCCGTGTTGGTCCTTATGAAGATAAGGCTGAAGCAGATCGTGTGCTTGCCCAATTGCGCCAAGAGGGCGTCTCCGCCACACCGGTCCGAGAATAATGTAAGTCTAACGTAAGTTAGATTGAGGATGATGCTAGGTGGGTTCGCTTGTTTTATTGGTTAATTAAAGGATTGCTTAAATGAAAAAATGGCTCGTAGCGCTATTCATGTTTGTGTCATTGCCTGCGTTGGCTGCGGGTTTGCGTGAGGGTGTGGACTACAAATTGTTGCCTGTTCCCCAGCCGGTTAGTCAAAAAGACAAAGTTGAAGTGATTGAATTTTTTTCTTACGGCTGCGTTCATTGTTTTAACTTGGAACCTTCTGTTGTGACATGGCAAAAAAAGCTGCCTGCAGATGTGGCATTCCGGCAGGAGCAAATTGTCTGGGATAAAAACATGGAGCCGTTGGTGCGATTATTTGCTTCTATTCGGATCAGTGGCCAGTCGAGCAAGCTGCATGAGCCAGCATTTTCCGCCGTAGTAAAGGAAAAACGCAATTTTGCGCAGCCTGAAGCTGTAAAAGCTTGGGTGAAGGCGCAAGGGGGCGATGTGGATAAATTTATGCAAATTTATCAGTCTTTTTCGGTAATAAATAGTGAAGTGGCTCGCGCGACGAAAATGACTCGAAGCTATCAAATTGAAGCAACGCCCAGTTTTGTGATTGCTGGTAAATATATGCCGTTGGCTGCAGAGCCTCAGCGCCTATTGCAGGTGGTGGATGCGCTGATTGCTAAAGCGCGAGAAGAACGTAAATAAATTATTTATGCTGATTTTGTGCGGCAGGGTAGGCGATTGTCCTGCCCTATTTTATTTTTGCTTCTCTAGAGTGTTTGCGCATGGATATACTTTTGCTTTGTAAGGCCTTTATTCTTGGAATTGTCGAAGGTCTTACTGAATTTTTTCCTATCTCAAGTACTGGTCATTTGATTATCGCAGCAGATTTGCTGAATTTTGATGATGGCGTGGGTAATGTCTTTGAGATTGTGATCCAGCTTGGTGCGATTTTGGCCGTCTGTTGGGAGTATCGTGCCAAAATTGGCATGGTTTTCTCTGGATTGCCAAAAAAGGATCCATTGGCATGGCGCTTTACCACTAATCTCTTAATCGCTTTTTTGCCTGCTGCTATTGTGGGGATTTTGGCGATAAAAATGATTAAGGCGTATTTGTTTAACCCTGTCGCTGTTGCAATCGCGCTGGTGTTTGGTGGCGTTGTAATTTTATGGATTGAGCGGCGTGAGCTGGTTGCACGAATTCATCATGTCGATGATCTTCGTGCGATGGATGCGTTGAAGGTTGGTTTAGCTCAGGTTTGCGCTTTAATTCCGGGAATGTCTCGCTCTGGTAGCACAATTATGGGTGGGATGTTATTTGGTTTGGATCGCCGCGTCGCGACGGAGTTTTCATTTTTTCTAGCGATTCCTGTTATGTTTGCGGCGACGGCTTACGATGTATACAAACATTGGGCTTTGTTTAGTCTTTCTGCGTTGCCTGTATTTGTGGTTGGGTTTGTTGCGGCTTTTATTAGTGCATTTTTTGCAGTAAAAGGCCTAGTGCGTTTTGTGTCTAGTCATACATTTAATTCTTTCGCTTGGTATCGTATTATTTTTGGCGGCTTTATTTTGTTGAGCTGGAAGATGGGTTGGGTTGTTTGGGCATAAGATTCTTGACTAGAGAATTATTTTATTGTAGTATCTGCATCTCTGACGCGGGGTGGAGCAGTTGGCAGCTCGTCGGGCTCATAACCCGAAGGTCACAGGTTCGAGTCCTGTCCCCGCAACCAAATTTAAAGCCACTGATTTTTCAGTGGCTTTTTGCATTGGGCGGATTTTAACCTGTTGAGGTTTTGCGGCCCCGAAGAGGGTTTGCTGGTGTTTGTGTGTGCGAATAGTTGGCGTAATTTTTGGTGGC
>CAZWRK010000144.1:0-9593 GCA_964635875.1 uncultured Aquaspirillum sp. | reverse complement strand
TTAAAACTCAAGACTGTAGCGATCGTGACGATAGAGCTTATATATTTGTCTTAAAATAGTGAGGTCGCGTCATGTCACAACCCATCTCCCTGCCCACTGTCGGCTCACTCCTTCAGGGCTACACCGCCGCAAACAACAGCAGCACCAGCCCTGCACAAGCCATCAGACAACGCCTTTCCGCCGCAGAATCGGTCAAAGTCACCCTCAGCGCCGCCGCCCAAAAACGGCTCGAAGCCATGAACCGCGCGAATGAAATGTTAAAAACGGCGGCAGACCAAGTTGAAGAATCCAGCAAAGCCGCCGCCCGCGAACGCATCAAACAGATCAAGAAACAAATCGAAGCCCTGCAAAAGCTGATCATTGGCCTCAGCCCGAAAGCCGCAAAAGGCGTGTTGATGCAAATTCGGCAGATGGCACAAGAACTCCGCCAACTCGCGAAAACCCTCGCAGGTGGTGGCGCAGACAGCGCAGGCAGCATTGATGCCAGCGCAAAAATGCCCAATGCGCCCGAAGCCAGTTCGAGCGAAGAGGTCGCCAAATCAGAAGACGGCGAATCGGCAACAGAAGAATCGGCAGAGAAAGTCGCCGCCTTAGAAGAAAAAGCCGCAAAAGCTGCCGAGTCCGAAGCATCCGAATCGAAAGAAACAGAAAAAGAAGCCGAAGACGCGCCCAAAACCGCAGCAACGGCAAACGACCACAATCTTCGTGCAATTGAGGCCTACAGCAAAAACCAAGAAAACGGCGATTCGGCGATGATTAAAGACGTGCTGCGCAAGCTGAAACAGCTTTTTGCCTTGCTAAAAGTTCAAGTCGAGCAAGGCGACCCCGAGGCCGCCAAAGCGATCAAAGAAGTCGAAAACGAGATGAAAGAAACCGAAAAACTCGCGAATTCAATGAACGAAACCGGCTTGGATAGCAACTACACGCCGATTACGGGTTAATCGACCCCATGCATACAAGCAGAGGCCTTGGCTGATGATGCCAAGGCCTCGTTAGTTTGAGGGTCGGGCCATCACGCCGCGGCCATCAGCTTATAAATTAAAGCGCGTGAACTGATCTCGGATGTTTTCAGCCAAGCGATCCAACTCTGTCAGCGTGTGGTGAACCGCTTGCAAAGCCACATCGGTATTTTGAATTTTGATGGTCATGCTTTCCGAGCTTTGCGCCAATAACGTCGCGGTTTGCTGTTGTTCGGATGTCGAGTGCGCAATGTCGTGCATGTTTTTCACCACATCGTCCATTTGCGTGCGAATACAGGCGATATTTTTAGCCATCTCTTGCGCCCGCCGCGCCCCCGATTCGACTCGATCCAACGTCACCACCATATTATTGGCCGCCCCTGAGGTCGCGGAGTGCATTCCGCCGATCATCTGCGAAATCTGTAGTGTCGCGGACGCGGTGCGCTCGGCAAGGCTGCGCACCTCATCAGCGACGACCGCAAAGCCCCGCCCATACTCACCCGCGCGCGCGGCTTCGATCGCGGCATTCAAAGCGAGCAAGTTGGTTTGATCGGCAATGCCGCGAATCACCTCAACAATGCCGCCAATTTCATCCGCCTGCTGATTGACCTCGCCGAACAGGCTTGAGAGTTCGCGCATCGACGAAGCGGATTGATCTATTTCGTGCGAGACTTTTTCGATTTGCGTCGCCCCTTCAGAGGACAAGCGCCCCGTATCCAGAACCATGCCATTCACTTCTTTTGCGTACGCTGCAATGTGCGCAATGCTCTCGGTCAGCTCTTCGAGCGCACTGGCATTGGTGCCGCCATGTTCACTCACTTGGTGCGAATCATTGGCGATCTGGCGAGCCAGTCCCGCAATCTTATTGACGCCCGCGGTGAGTTGTTCAGCATCGTTTTGCAGCGTGGTGAACATGGTTTTTAGCATGTCCATCGCCCGATTAAATGCGTCGGCGGTTTCAGCAATTTCATCTTGCCCAGAAACCCGAATGCGATGCCCCAACTGCCCGCCCCCCTGCGCAATGTCTTGCATCGCATTGCGCAGCCGCATCAGATTGCGCAAAGAGCGCGCGATAATCGACGAGGTCGCCAGCGCAAACACACCCAGCAAAACCAACACCAAAACCACAGAGAACGTAATCATTTTATTGACCGGCGCGAGCGCTTCGGCGCGGTCGATCACGACGACCATATACCAGCCCGCAACGGGAATCGCCCGAATTTGAATGTATTTTTCCTGCCCTTCGACCTGCGCCTCATGCATGGTTTTATCTTCTGCCCACGCTTTCACTGCGGCGACATTTAATCCGGGCGCAAAATCGGTGGCGGGTTTTAACATGCGCTCGTTTTGTGCATGAATCACGACATGCCCTTGCGGGTCCAAAACAAAGGCATAACCGCCTTTGCCAAAGCGGGTTTTGGCAATGTTATTCACCAACTCTTGCATCGATAAATCTGTAGCCAACACCCCTTTTAAGCCCCCCTCCACCATCACTGGCGAAGCAATCGAAATTACCAATTCTTTGGTGGTCACGTCCACGTAAGGCGCGGTCACAATGGTTTTTTGCGCCTGTACGGCTTCTTGGTACCACGGCCGCGCGGTAGGGTCGTAGGTTGCAGACGGCGTGCGGTGATCGTTAAACACATAGGTTTTATCTGCACGACCGATATAGGTCAGATCGAATTTTCCGGCCTTGAGCATCGTTTGCAGGGCGGGTTCGGGCGTGTTGACATCAAAATGATGAGCAAAGCCATCGACAACTTGTGATTTACCACTTAACCACACGGAAACATTGGCGGCATGCGCGTCGCTTGCCTCGGCGGTTTGTTGGGCGAGCGAGTCAATAATCTCATTGCGCATATGAATGGCTGACATTGTGGTCAGTGCCACTGTCGTTAACGCCGCTAGCAAAGTTAGGAAAACAATGAGTTTTGTGCGAAGGGATTTCATGGCGACGCCTTTTGCTGGCAAATAATGAAGTTGCGATAACGTTCTGTTCATTATTTGCCAGCACTTCGCAAAAGCAAGATCGAATATGGTTTTAAGACCCGAGCTGTTTACTGGCGTTGCAAACAGGCCTGATAACGACCATTGACCCGATCAGCAAACCATTGCGTGGTCAGCTTTCTAACGATTTTCGGGCTTTTCAAATCAATACGCGGCATCGTCTCGCGGTCGGCACGATGATTTTTGTCCGCCAAAGCAAAAACCTTTTGATAAAGCGGCGTTTTTTCAAAACTCAGCTGTTTTTCCTGACGCAAATCGCGTGCGATTTCTGCGCTCGATAGACCGAGTTTGCTACTTAGCCCTTGCAGCGCGCGCCATGTTTCGCTGCCGTCGGTGCTGGCTTGTCCATTGTTATAGCGCAATAAATCACCGTCCAAAGCCAATGATTTTCCAGCTAATCGCGCCACGGCTTGCTGAAATGCCGCATTCCGGCTCGAATAGCGTCCCGCGTTAAAGTCTGCAAAGCGATAGCGCATATTCGAATAGTTGACCGGATAATCGAGCAAAATCGCCGTCCCAAAATACACCCCGCCTCGACGCGTAAAGACCTCATCCCGAATATTGCTGCGCCGCGAATACGGATAGGGCTTTTCTTTAACATGGTCTTCGGCAAACGCGATGCTCACTTGCATTGGCCCGCCGGTGCGAATGGGATTCTTGAGCGCTAATTTCTGACCAATCAGCGGTACCGCGCCGGTCATTTCTTCGTATAAAGCATTGAGTTGGCGCTCGGTCTTCAGGCCATCAATGCGTGCTTTATAACTTGCTCCCGTGGAAGAGGGCACTAAAAGCGCGGTTTTAACAGCTAAAAGCGGCACGTAGTAGCGTGAGGCGCGTTGTTCGATTTCTTTCCAGACGATATCGCCCATCCCCGGCACGACCGGATCGGATTGCCATGTCGATTCCTGTTCGATCACCGCCATCACCGCGCAAAAATTCTCAGCAGAATACGGCACTCGCAAATGACTAAACGCCGCAAAAATATCGTTCGCCCAGCCTTTGCGATCACTGATTCGCGCAGGCAGAAGACGATTAACCAATTGCTGGCCTTCGGCATCGCTTAAAACGCGGGGCGGTTGGGGCGGCTTTACGATTGAATCAACTGGCGTGACCGCAGGAGTGGGTTTTACAGGTGTAGGCGGTGCAGGCGTGTCATAAACCAAGGGCGCGGGCAGGGTATTCGGCGGGGTTTGAAGCGCACAGCCAGAGGCCAAAAAAAGCAGCGCCAATCCTGCGCGAGAAAAAAGGGAAGGAGTCGCCATCACAAGCACTCTGAATAAAAAACGCGAGCGTAGGAGATTGCCCCACCCGCTGCAATCAAAATTGCGGGGAGAGGCGGAAATTGCCAGAAAAAAAGCCGGATGAACGCTTCATCCGGCCTCTTCACTGTCCGCGCTAAATCACATCAAACCCACCCCTCAAAAGTCATCACACTGCCCACCGCGGTGATCGCCTCGCTGCTGTTGGCAATCTCCACCGCCAGCAAGTCGCGGCTGATGCTGCCGCCGTCTAGGCGCGTCAGTGTTGCGCTCAGTTCAGTGCTGGTGGCTTGGCGGCCGTAGGTGTTTTGGTACAGCTGTTGCACGTAGTCGCTGTTGTTCATCGCTTGCAGGGCGGTGTTTTGCGCGTGGAACCATGCAGCAAAAACATCGCCATCCACCCAATCTTTGAGCGCCTGAACGCCAATTTTCCATTCGGTCAGGCTGCCATCGCGGTTGATGATGGTCTGGAACAGTCGTCCTAGAATCGCTTCGGTTTGGCTGTGCGCAAACAGGGTGACGTCGCCGTTGTCAAAGCGAATCGCTTCGATGTTGGTCAGGCTGAGCATCGCACCGTCTTTGAGGCGGGTCAGTTCAACGGCATTGCCGTTTTTCTCAAGGTGTACATCGCTGCGTGCGCCTTGCATGTTGAGTTGGTCGTAACCGGCTCCGGCATCACCCACCAGTCCAAAGCCCATCGGTAGGTAGCCTTGTTCTTCGGCGCTGCTACCAAAAATCTCGCGTTGGGCTTGGATATTGCCAAGGTGGTCGCCGATGAGTTCGGTGGCGCGGTTTTGGTATTGAATGGTCCAACTGTCGCTGTCGTCGCGGAATTGGACTTTCTCAATGTCGATCAGGGTATCTACGTCGCCAGTGCTGAGTTGAGTCAGGATGAGTTTTTGGCCTTCCACTTTGACGGTGTAGTCTTTGAGCGAGCCTTCGAGAATCGCGGTGTCGGTGCCCAGGCCGCCGTTGTACTGGTCGCTGCCGGTGCCGCCGGTCAGGGTGTCGTCACCGGTGCCGCCGTACACAATGTCGTTTCCGGCTTCGCCAAAGGTTTGGTCGTTGCCGCCCAGACTGCCGACGGTGTCGGTTCCACCGCCGCCGTAGAGAATATCGTCATCGGCACCGAGCACGATGAATTGGTCTTCGTTGTCGCCGACGGCGATGTTTTGTCCTTCACCACCGGTCACGCGCACCGCGCCGACGATGGCGGCAAAGGCGACGTTGTTGAGGGTGAGCTTGGTGCCGGACGGCAGTTTACTGGCATCAATCACCAAAGCGTCTTTGCTGCCGTCGGCATGGGTATTGCCGTTGATGATGATTGGCTGATCGGGCGCGGTGGTGCCGGAGACGGTCGGGGTGATGGTTTGGACCACGAGGGTATCGCTGCTGGTCAGATTGTTGAGGAAGCTTTGCCCGTCGCCTTTCATTTTGGTTTGAATCTCAGAACCAGCATCGGTTTTTTGTTCGATGCGTTTGATCAGGTCAGTCAGGGCGCTGTCGCGGGTGATGGCGTTCGCTTGGCCTTCGACGCTCAGGCCGACACCGGTCGGCACGCTGACAGTGAGTACGGTATTGCCTTGGCTGTCTTTGACGATTGGAATGTCGGCGTGGGTGCGGTTGCTGGTCGTGGGGTCGTCGATGCGGGCAGCAGTTACGATAGGAATCGTGAGCAGTCGACTGCCATCGCCCTGAGTCACTTCGGAAATCGATACCCCATCAAAAGTCCCAGCAGACCCCTGCGCAGAAGAGGGTGCTGAAGAATCAGAAGAAGCTATGCTTCTGTATCGAATAAACTCGCCATCTAAGACAAAATTTTCTAGTGAATACTCCCCCGCTAAGTTGATCTGCAGCTCTGCTGGACCGGTTGTGGCATCGGTATCAACAAACAAGCTTGTCACACCAGATGCCGTCGTGATTTGTATCGAATTCGCGGCTAAGTTTGTGCCATCGCCTGTCGTTACAGTCCCATTTGATGACTGGCGGCCAACCACACGAATCGCGTCACCCGCGCCAAAGTCGGTGATGCGGTCGATATCATCACCGCTGGCCTCATACTGGAAAATGTCACTGCCGCCCCCGCCCGTCAGCGTATCGTTACCGCCACCACCAATCAGGGTATCCGCGCCGCGACCCGTGCTAATCGTGTCATCCCCAGCTCCTCCGCTGACTTTAGACGGTGCAACACCGCTATCGGTAAAGCTGTCCCCATTGTCTTGCAGGGTGAAAACGAGCGTCCCACTCGCGTTACTCGGCGCTGTGCTGGCTTGTGCGACGGTCAACGCATTCGTTGTCGTCGCTGTAGAAGGCGAAAGGTAAAAATCAATCGCCAGTTGGGTATCAGAAAAGTTGTTATTGCGGACTTGGTGCGTGAGTCCTAGCGTAGTACTGCCGTAGTGCTCGAAACTAATACCATACGCAAGATTAGAAAAAGTATTGTCATGAATATTGACGCCAGCCAACGGCGTCGCAACGGTTACACCAGCAGTTTGATTGGCTGTTTCTTCGCGTGCTGCAGCACCAAAGCTGTTATTGGCAATTTCGACCGATCCCGCATTCGATAGCACGATACTGGATGACAGATAACCGTTGGCATCTGCCGTATCCAAGCCTGTAAATGTGTTCCCCGTTACGGTCGCAGTGGTTCCGGCACGGTCCGTATTGGATGAGCCAATTTGGATCGCGTTTTGGACAGTTTGACTGCTTACCCCCGTTCCGGTTAGCGTGTTATTTAATATATTGGCATGTAAATTCACGCCCCAAGCGATGATTCCGGTTCGCTGGAAGGTTTCTAGTGTCGAGTTCTGAATGGTGACGGTTACAGGCGCAGAAAGCGCAGAGCTCCCCTCGGCAACAATGCCGAAATTTTCGTCTGTTGCACCATAATTACCATTACTGTCGTCTGCGACATTGCGCACAGTCACATGATCAATCAGCGCATTGGTGTTAAAAACGCCAATCCCGATCAAATCCTTATTTGCGGGATACTGATCAACAATCGCCTGATAACGGCCATCAACCGTAATATTCTTGAGCGTGACAGTTCCCGAGCTAGAAGCATCCGCCTTCAAATCGATTACAGGCACCCGCCAGCGTCCGTTATTGGTCAGAAAATCCTGCGCCGACTTGACCAGATCAGCTGTATCTGGTGCCTCCAGCGTGACATGACCGCTACTGCCATTGAGTGCATCGATCGTCACAGCCTTGGTTGCAACAAACTGGCCTCGATAAGTGCCATCGTGAATCAGAATGCTGTCACCATCCTTAGCGATGGCGAGCGCTTCAGCGAGGTTAAAGCCATCGGCAGCATCGCCATCGGTATCCAGCGTGGTTTGATCCACATGGATCGTGCTGCTGGTGACCAGTACATCCGCCGTCGTGGGCGTGGTGCCGTCGCTCAGCGTCATGCGGATCGTGGCATCGCCATAAGGCGTCGCGTTGCTGTAGCCGATATGACGCACCACATCCTGCACTAGGGTGCTGGTGGCATGGGTATTGAAGTTGATGTCCAATTTGCCGCTGCTGCTGGTGTAAACCCAAGTAGCAAAGGCATTGCCGCCGCTTTCCAGCGTACCCGTACCGTTTTGGCCTTGAGTGATGCTACCGCCGGTCACGGTGAAGCTTGTGCCGCTAGTAAAGCTGAATACATCGTGCGCACTGCCGTCCACAGCAGCAGCTTTGGTACGCTGCACACTCAACGAACCGCCGTTCCAGTTGCTCGAATCCAGCTCGGCATCGCTGGCAATTGCCATCGCGCTCGCCAAGCCATTGGCCGCGCTCGCCAGCGTCAGGGTATTACCAGTTTGCACCGTGCCGGAACCGTCCAGATCCAAAAACGGTGCTGTATTCTCGTCATCATTAATGGTGCCGGTAGCGATGTGGGTACCCAATGTCGCGTTGCTGACATTGGACAGCGTCGCGCTGAAGGTCTCGTTGCCCTCCTGAACAGTGTCGCCTAGCACCGGCACAGTGAAGGTCTTACTGGTCTCGCCAGGGTTGAAGGTCAGCGTGCCACTGGCGGCGGTGTAGTCGGCGCTTGCCGTAGCGCTGGCGTTGTCGCTGGTAGCGTAATCGACGGTCACCGTCTTGCTTGATGCCGCGCTCAGAGTCACTGTGAAGGTCATGTTGCTGCTACCGGTATTGCCCTCGGCCAGACTGGCATTCGCGATCGAAACGGTAGGCGGATCATCGTCGTCGGTAATGGTGACGGTCACCTGCTGTGAGCCACTTTCGGTGGCGCCATCCCCCCCCGTCACATTGGTGATATCCAGAATAACGGTTTCATCCACTTCGTCCAGCGCGTCTTGCACCGCTGTTACTGTGGTGCTCCCTGTGGTTTCGCCTGCCTGGATGATGATGGTGCTGCTGCCCAAGGTGTAATCGGTGCCAGAACCAGTGGCCGTGCCACTGGCACTGAGGGTGATGGTCGTGGCTGTTGTCGCGCTTGCACTGAGGGTCGCCGTGACAGTGGAACTGCCAGCCGCTTCAGCGATACTGGTGGTTGAAACCGCCAAGGTGACACTGGGCGCGGGCGGCCCAAAAGACCCTGTGCCAGTAACAAAATCATCGGTCGTCAAGTTTTGACCAATGTTTTTGACCAGCATGGTCACTTTTTTACCTGCACCATCGTCCAGAGAGACTGAACGATCTGAACCAGATGTCACTTGAGAGCTAAGCAAACCGCTGAGCGTGGCACTAGAGATGGCATTGCCATTAATAAGCAACTTGATCTTGTCGCTACCCGGCGTGAAATCCCAGATGGTATCGACGTCATTGGTGCCAGCATCATTGATTTCGGCCTGGAACACATCGGCGCCACCCATGCCGATCAAATGATCCGAACCTGCGCCACCGTCCAGCGTGTCTGTGCCATTTCCGGCAGCGCTGAGCAATGCGGCAATCGTTCCATTACTTAAGTCTCCCAAGACTTGGGAATGAATGGCACCACTGGAATCAGAAAATTGATAAACACTTGTATCACCAGCGCCGCCCGCAGCTCCGTTGCTTCCTAAGCCACCATTACCCCCAGCACCATTACCGAAACCACCGCCACCGCCACCGCCAGAATTGTCGGTGGCCCCACCTGCGCCGCCGTTGCCGGCCCCTGTACTACTGGAAACCCCATTTCCGCCAGCGGCAGCGTTTAAGCCACCCACACCTCCTGACCCGAAGTAACCACCACCGCCACCACCGCCACCTGAAGAAAGCTCAGCATTGCTGGATCCCCCAAGTGCCTTGGTTGTCAAAGAACCGTTTTGGCCTGAAGCAGCGGTTGTGTAGCTGGCCCCTCCTCCACCGCCACCGATACCCCCACTCCCTGCATAGTTAGTGGACCAAGCTCCACCGCCCCCACCCATGCCACCAC
>CAZWRK010000143.1:0-9823 GCA_964635875.1 uncultured Aquaspirillum sp. | reverse complement strand
AGCCTGCTACAAATTTTGATGGCACTGTCTGGCAACAGCCGTGACTAATTGCAGTTAGAAACACCCTGCAATGTTTGAGCATGGCCCCCCGATGTTTGGGGGGCTTTTTTTATGTCGATGCGGCCAGCAGCAAACGCTTATTCCACCGCCACTTGCCCCTTCATGCCCGCCTCAAAATGCCCCGGAACCAAGCACGCAAAATCGACAGTTCCCGCCTGAGAAAATGTCCACACCAAGCCGCCGCGCTGACCGGCGGCCAAACGCAACATATTGGCGTCGTTGTGCTGCATATCCGGCATTTTGCGCATCATCTCTGCATGCTCTTTTAACTCTGCCGCCGTACCAATCACCATCTCATGATGAGTTTTTCCGGTGTTTTTCACAAAAAAACGAATCGTTTCACCGGCTTTCACCGAAATTTTCGCAGGCGTAAAACGCATCGAGTCATCCATTTTCACCTCAATCGTTCTGCTGACCTTGGCTGGATCGCCCGCCTGCCCCGCCGCAGAAGCGCCCGCGCTTTGATGATGCCCCATCATCGCCGCATGATCGCCATGCGACATCCCATGCCCGCCATCGTGCATCCCTGCCGCCCACACCGGAGAAGTCACCAAAGCCATCACACTCAGCCACTTTTTCATTTTTTTCTCACTCACAAAAAATTAAAACCAGAACCGCACACCCGCGACCCAGCGGGTTTCGTGCGTCGATTGTTGTGCTGCCCGCGCCAAATCTGCGCTTTGTCCAAATTTGCCCGCCCATTCCACCCCAACATAAGGCGCAAATTGGCGATGCATTTCATAGCGCACCCGCACCCCCGCAACCGCATCCGACAGACCGCGACCAATCCCTTTGTCCGCCTCGGTTTTGCCATACGCCGTCAGTTCAAGACGCGGCTGAACAATCCATTTTTGCGTCAATAACAAGTCATACTCAGCACCCAACCGCCATGCGGTCTGGCCGTTTTGACCCAAATACGCCGTGGCATCCACTTCAAACCAATACGGCGCTAAACCTTGAACGCCTGCCGCCAACCATGTTCGCTCATGGTCGCTGCCTTTGTCGTAGCGCAGCCCCACATGACCATCCCAAAAAGGCGCAATCGCGTGTTGCCACAACAATTCCGAGCGAGAGTCATGCATCTGCCCCTTCACCACTTCGCCTTCGGAACGAAACAGCACTCGATCATAATCCCGCCCCCAACGCGCCTGCAGATCGTAGGCGGTCGCGTCATGACTGCGGGTATGCACAAACTCCAACCGATTGACCGTCACGGCGGCAAAAGTGTGCTCATCCGCCAAATGCAATTGGCGCGGCCCCGGTAATGCATAAGGGCCAGATGTCAGCGTAAAACCGCCCGAATAGGCATGCGGATCACGCCCTTCTCCGTCAGGCACCGCTGCGGTTGCCGCCGCCGAATGGCCTTGATGGGCGGAATGATCGGTCGCCGCTTGTGTGGTCAGTGGCAGCGCCAGCAAAATCCCCACCCCTGCGCCGCGCATAAAATGAGATCGAATCATCGCTTTAAGCTTTCCAGAAGAAGAACACATTTACGCCACCACCACTTCGCGGAACATGCCTGTATCCATATGAAACATCAGATGGCAATGCCACGCCCAGCGCCCTAGCGCATCGGCGGTCACCAAGAAGCTGATCCGCTGCGCGGGTTGTACCGGAATCGTGTGTTTGCGTGCCTGAAAACGACCGTCCGGCGTTTCCAATTCGCTCCACATCCCATGCAAGTGCATCGGATGGGTCATCATCGTGTCGTTGTGCAAAATCACCCGCAGCCGCTCGCCATAGCGGAACGTCACCGGTGTCGACTGGCCAAACGCCACCCCATCGATCGACCACACATAACGCTCCATATTGCCGGTCAGATGCAGCTCAATTTCGCGCTCAGGGGGACGCGGATCCATCGGCCCGCCCACGGTACGAATATCGGCCAAGGTCAATACACGGCGACCATTGCCACGCAGACCCACACCGGGATCATCTAAATTGGTGCGGGGAGTATCCACGCGCATATCTGTGCTGGGGCCATACTCAGTACGCGCATGACGCACTTTCGGATTCGCAACCGCAGCGACAGCCGGTGGGCTGTGCTTCATTGCGCCATGGTTCATCGCGCCGTGGTTCATCGCGCCGTGGCTCATTGCGCCGTGGTCCATCGCCCCCATCATGTCGCCCATGCTTAAGGGCTCGGGGGCATCCAAAGCAGGCACGGCGGCGACAAGGCCTGCACGCGTGGTCAAGGTGCCACGGGCAAAACCGCTACGATCCATGGCTTGGGCAAAGAGGGTGTACGCATCCTCTTTAGGCTCCACAATAAAGTCGTAGGTTTCCCCCGGTCCAAAACGGAATTCATCGACCGTCACCGGCTCGGTATTCACGCCATCGGTTTGCACTAAGGTCATCTTCAAACCCGGAATGCGCACATCGTAGAAGGTATTGCCCGCCCCATTCACAAAGCGCAAGCGCAGGCGCTCCCCGCGTTTAAATAGCCCCGTCCAGTTGCCCGCAGGCGTTTGGCCGTTCATCAAAAAGGTCAGCGTATGCGCAGACAAATCCGCCAAATCAGTCGGACTCATGCGCATTTCATTCCACATCTGGCGTTTATCGAGCGCGCTGCGCCAGCCGTCTTTGACCACATCACGCATAAAATCGGCGGCGTTCGGCTGATTGTGGTTGTAGTAATTGCTTTGGGTTTTGAGTTTGCTGATGATCCGCATCGGATCTTCGTCGGTCCAGTCGGATAACATCACCACATAATCACGGTCTGCCGCGATGGTTTCGCCTTGTGCAGGCTCGATGATGATCGCGCCATACATACCGGTTTGCTCTTGCATCCCCGAGTGCGAGTGATACCAATAGGTTCCACTTTGCTCGACCATAAATTGATAGGTAAAGGTCTCTCCCGCCGGAATACCCGAGAAACTGATACCGGGTACACCGTCCATTTCGTAGGGCAAAATAATCCCGTGCCAATGGATAGAGGTCGGCTCTTTGAGTTCGTTCTTCACCCGAATCGTGACGGTTTCGCCCTCTTTCCAACGTAATGTGGGCGCAGGAATCGAACCGTTCACCGTCGTAGCGATGTGCGGCTGGCCGGTAAAATTCACCCATGATTCGGCAATCACCAAATCAAATTCACGGCCAGATAAAATGGGCGCGCTGCCCAAGGCGGTTTCAGGGCGGGTCGGGGCCGCCGCCGCATGAGGCATCCACGACGACAAACCGAACAACACCCCACCCGCTGCCAAGCCCTGTACAAAGCGACGGCGGGGTAAATCAGGCTCAAGAAAGGCGTTTTTCATGATGACGCGCACCAGACTGTTGGAATATGTGCAGTGTAGAAAGCGCTCCCGCACCCCAACATGACCACTTGATGACAATCCTGTCATCTTGCTTTTATTCGTGGCGGGCGGCCGCACCTCTGGAGCACGCCAGCCATAGGAATCCCCATGAAAATTCTGATTGTCGAAGACGAAATCAAAACCGGCGACTATCTGCGCCAAGGCCTAATCGAAGCGGGATTTGTATTAGATTTAGCGCGCACCGGATTAGACGGCCATCACCTTGCGATGACCGGCCACTATGATTTGATTGTGCTCGATATCATGCTGCCGGACGTGGATGGACTACGGATTGTGCAATCGCTGCGACAGGCCGACCGCCATACGCCGGTACTCTTTCTGACCGCACGCGATAGCGTAGATGATCGTGTCAAAGGCCTCGAAGCCGGTGCCGATGACTATCTAGTCAAGCCCTTTGCTTTTGCCGAACTACTCGCCCGCGTTCGGACGCTGTTACGACGCGGCATGGTTCCCGTTGCTGCTGATACCTTACAAGTCGCTGATTTATCGCTGGATTTACCGCGCCGAAAAGTCAGCCGCGCCGGACAGCGCATCCATCTCAGCAATAAAGAATTTGCCTTGCTCGAGCTTTTGGTGCGGCGACGCGGCGAAGTATTGCCGCGCTCGCTGATCGCCTCGCAAGTGTGGGATATGAACTTTGACAGCGATACCAATGCGATTGATGTCGCCATTCGTCGCCTACGCGCCAAAATAGATGACGATTTTCAACCCAAGCTGATTCAAACCATTCGCGGCATGGGCTACACCTTGGATGTCCCCGATGCCGATTAAACGCCGCCCGATTTCGCTGGCTGTGCGCCTCACCCTATGGATTGGGGTCGCGATTAGCGTAATGTTTTTGAGTTTTGGCTGGCTAGTACAGCAGTCGATTGCCGCGCATTTTGCCGAGCAAGATGCCGACGAATTGCGCGTTGTGGTGCAGTCAGTGAGCGATACCTTGTCACATGCCGACCACGATGGCCCCGACCTCACCACCCGTTTAAGCCAAGCGGTGATGGGGCATCACAATGTGTTTTTTTATGTCGCCGATGCGCAAAACCGCCCTCTTTATCGCATGGAAGGCCCCGACCTAGGACGACTCGCCGCCCGTGCGCCCGCCGTGACGCAATTGAACCCCGACCAACTGTATATTTGGCCCGAACAAGATCAAACCTACCGTGGCACCGTCATCGCTTTTGCGCACCCGACTTTAGGCGCGCTCAGAATTGTCGCCGCGACAGCGATGGATTTTCATCGCCACTATTTGCACAAACTCCAGCACACCCTCTGGCTGACCACGCTTGCAGCCTGTATTTTCACCACGCTGCTCGTCTGGCTGGCGGTGCAACGGGGGCATGCGCCGATTCGGCAGATGCGCCAAACCATTCGCGGCATTCGCTCCGACCAGCTTCACACCCGACTCGACCCCGACGCCGTGCCGATTGAGCTAGCCGAATTAGCACGCTCGTTTAATGACATGCTGCGCCGAATCGAAGAAGGCTTTCAGCGCCTCTCGCACTTTTCCGCCGATATCGCGCACGAACTGCGCACGCCGGTGACCAACCTCACCACGCAAACGCAAGTCGCCCTCGGCAAGCCACGCCCACCGGAAGCCTATCGGGAGATTTTGTATTCGAACTTAGAAGAATATGAGCGCATGGCGAAGATGATCGGCGATATGCTTTTTCTTGCGAAAACCGATAAACAGCAGCGTATTCCGACGCCAGATCAAGTCGATCTCGGTGCGGAAATCACCGCGCTATTTGATTACTTTGAAGCCCTTGCCGAAGAAAAATCGGTGCAATTACAGCAGATTGGGCAGGCCTCGCAGATTTTGGGCGACCGGCTGATGTTGCGGCGGGCCTTGAGCAATTTGCTGTCAAATGCCATCCGCCACACCCCCGCCGATCACACCATTACCGTGCGCCTGAGCGAAACAGAACGAAGTGTTTCGGTCGAAGTGGCGAATCCGGGCACGGCGATTGCGCCCGAACATTTACCGCATCTTTTTGACCGGTTTTATCGAGTGGACCCCGCGCGCCAACGCGGGAGCGATGGGGCGGGATTAGGCTTGGCGATTGTGAAATCGATTGTGGAAGGTCACGGCGGCGAGGTTCAGGTGCGCTCAGATGCGCAGCGCACCGCGTTTACACTCACATTGATTAAGCCAGCACACTAGCCCGAGCCGTTGTGGTGGCGCGGCGCGGCCGCCCTCTCAGCACGTTATGCAA
This sequence comes from uncultured Aquaspirillum sp., assembly GCA_964635875.1. Lineage (GTDB taxonomy): Bacteria > Pseudomonadota > Gammaproteobacteria > Burkholderiales > Aquaspirillaceae > CAZWRK01. The sequence continues at coordinate 4,236 of CAZWRK010000143.1, read as the reverse complement.
CACAGGTTTTGCCCAACAAAGTCTGAATCGCATTGGCCTCGCTCACCACGTCGCCAACAATAATCACCGCCGGACTGCCTAAACCGGCGGTTTGCGCAGCCGCAGCAATCTCGGACAACACCGAGACGCAGCGGCGCTCTTTTGGCGTCGAGGCGGACTCAATCACGGCAACCGGCATCGCTGCCGCCATGCCTGCGGCCAATAAGCCTTGGCAGACTGCGTCAATTTTGTGCATGCCCATGTAAATCACCAACGTCGTACCGGTCTGCGCCAGCGCCGCCCAATTCGGTTCGCCGCCTTCACGGGTGTGTGCGGTGACAAAGGTCACGCCTCGGCAATGATCGCGATGGGTCAGCGGAATGGCGTTTAAGCTCGCGGCGACCAGTCCTGCCGTCAGGCCATTGGCGACCTCGTAGGACACGCCATGCGCGGCCAAATAAGCCGCCTCTTCACCGCCGCGCCCGAAAAACATCGGATCGCCGCCTTTAACGCGTCCCACGGTTTTACCTTGTTTGGCGTAGCGCACCATCAGGCGATGGATGAAAGCTTGCGGGGTCGAACGACAGCCGCCCCGTTTCCCCACCCACACCCGCTGAACATCCGGTCGTGCGTGTGCCAGCACCGCTTCGGAGACTAAATCATCCACTAAAAGCACGTCTGATTCTTGCAGCGCCCGAACCGCTTTCAAGGTGAGCAATTCTGCATCACCCGGGCCTGCGCCAATCAACCACACCTTGCCTATTTGACCGCTCATATTCTTTATCGCCATGAAATACATTCAATATGATCGCAAAATGGCATAAGAATGGCGAATAGAAAAGGTACTTTTAGCTATTTAGATAGAGAGATGTGCTATTCGGGCGTATGCACCAGAACAATCTTGCCCAAGTTTGCGTTGCGCTCCATATAGTCATGCGCCTCGGCGGCTTCGGACAACGCAAAGCACCGATCGACCGTGAGCTGAAGATTTTGCGCCAAAATCGCAGGCACAATGTTCTGCGCCAGCGCCGTGCTTAAGCGCGCTTTTACCGCTAAAGGCTGGGCGCGGAGGGTCGAACCCATTAAACGAATCCGCTTCATCAGCAATAATCCAAGGTCGATTTCAGTTTTTGCGCCGCCCATTAAGCCAATCACAATTAAGCGCCCATCATTCGCCAACACTGAAAAATTCTGCTTGAGGTACGCGCCGCCAATGCAATCCAACACCACATTGACGCGGCCTTGGGTCCGCAACACGCTGGAAAAATCTTCTTCGTGATAATTGACCGCACACTTCGCACCCAGCGCTTGGCAATAGGCTTGCTTTTCGGCACTGCCGACAGTGGTGAAGGCCGTGGCCCCGAGCCAGTTCGCCAACTGAATCGCCGCCGAACCCACGCCGCTTGCGCCGGCATGAACCAGTAGCGACTCTCCGGCTTGCAGTTGCGCAATCTCGACCACGTTAAACCATGCCGTCATCCATGCTTCGGGCAGGCTCGCGGCTTGCGCCCATGTCAACGCTTCGGGTTTGTGAATCGCACAGGCCGCATCCAGCACCGCATATTCGGCATACGCCCCACCGCCAACCAAGCCAAACACCGCATCGCCAATCGCAAAACCGGTCACGTCTTGGCCAATCGCCACCACCTCTCCGGCCAATTCCAAACCTAAAATCGGCGAATCGCCTGCCGGTGCGGGGTAACGGCCTTCGCGCTGCACAATGTCGGCACGGTTGACGCCTGCCGCACGCACGCGCACCAATAATTGATGCGCTTGCGGCTGCGGTCTCTCGCAACGCTGCCACGCCAAAGTCTCACGGCCGCCGGTTGTAGATTGCAAAATGGCATACATATTGACGATTCCTGATGGCTAAAAAACGCATGATACGCCGATCAAATATCTATCATGAACATGACTATGCCTTTGAGCCACTGAAGAACGAGGGAACGATGACTCCACCCACCTGCTCGCCTTGGATGCGTATTTTGATGCTGGTGCTTGGCTGGATTGCGCTGATCGCGGGCATTATCGGTGCATTTTTGCCGGTGATGCCGACCACGCCGTTTGTGCTACTGGCTGCGGCCTGCTTTGCACGCGGCTCGCCACGACTGCACCAAAAAATGTTGGAACATCGCCTTTTCGGGCCTTTGATTCGGGAATGGGAAACGCACCGCACGATTCCGATTCGCGCCAAGCGGCTCGCGCAAGTGATGATGCTGGTGTCGTTTAGTTCTTCGGTGTATTTGATGGCCGGACGGCCGTGGATTCAGCTCGGTTTGGTCGTGCTCGGCATCGTACTGATGATTGTGGTGGAGCGAATTCCATCGCGTGCCCACCACTAAACGCCGCCGCTAGGCGTGATGCCCATTCACCATAAACGATGGCAATTCTTTGAGATTGACCACAATCACGCCACCAACCACCAAGGTTGCACCCATCATCTGCGTCATCGACAAAGCCTCACCCAAAAAAGCCCAGCCTAAGATCAGCGTCACCATCGGCCCGAGCGTCGACACCATCGCCATGCGATTTGCGCCAATCATGCGCATCGCTTCGTTCATCAGCACCACCGGCAACACCGTGCTCAGCGTGCCCATCGCCAGTGCGTAGCCGTAAACCGGCAACGGCTGAATCAAGTTCGAGAGAGGCTGCGAAACCAAAAAATGCACCACAATCGCCAAAGTCGAAACAATGCCCGCCCATGCCGCCATTTGGATCGCGCCGAGGCGTTTGACTAACTCCCCCGCCCCGACCAAATACAGGGCATAGCTCACCGCGCACGCCAGCACCCACAACACACCGATCAAGACCTCTTGCCCCGATAAGGCATAGCGCCAATCGTGCATCACCGCCAAGCCAATACCGGCGTAACACAGCAACAAGGCCGCGAAATCTTGCTGACGAATCTGCCGCCGAAAGAACCACACTGAAAACAACAACACAAAAGTCGGGTAGAGATACAACACTAAACGCTCAAGTGCCGATGAAATATATTGCAAGCCGATAAAGTCAAACACACTCGCCAAGTAATAGCCTAGCAATCCCAACACAATCAGCCCCAGCCATGCCGAACAGCCAAACCGAGCATATCCACGATCACGAGGACGGCCGAGCGCCATCCACAGAAAAAAAGGCAGTGCGCAGAGCATCCGCAGGGTTAAAAGCGTAATTGGATCAACGTGATATTGGTAAGCCAATTTGACAAAGATCGCTTTGGCAGAAAAGCCAACGGCAGACAACATCGCCAGCCAAACGCCTTTATGGGAAGCGATGCTTTGCGGGAATGGCAAAGCAATCGAAGCAGACATAGGGATGAGGCTCCAAAATAGATCGGCGCATTATGCCAAGTCATCATGACAAAATGATATCGCACCCCTCGCTCCCGTCATCAATCACCATTTGCTATGCGATCTGCAAATGCTAGTCTTAAGTCCAAGAGAGGCTAGGTGGCTGCTCTTGACGTCATTTATCTGCCACCGAGAACAATACGCAAAGGGATAAAACAGGATGAAAAAAACATTTTTGATGGCCGCTACGTTGACAGGTGCCTTGGCTTTTTCGACCGCGCATGCAGAAGGCCCGCACTGGGGCTATGGCGGCAAACACGGTGCAGCCCATTGGGGGGATATGGATGAAAACTTTAAGACCTGCAAACTGGGCAAACACCAATCCCCGATCAACATCGAAACGGGCAAAGCCACCAAAGGCGATTTGAAGCCGATTGAATTCCACTACAACGCCACCCCTGCAGAAATCATCAATAACGGCCATACCATTCAAATCGGCCTGCAAGATGGCGGGAGCGCCAATTTTAACAGCGCAGAGTACAAGCTCTTGCAATTCCACTTCCACACCCCGAGCGAAGAAAAAATCAACGGCAGAAACTATCCGCTGGTCGCGCACTTGGTGCATAAAGACGCCGAAGGCCGCCTTGCCGTCGTCGCGGTACTCTTCAAACAAGGCAACGCCAACACCGCCCTCAAGTCGGTCTTTAGCCACTTACCCGCTAAAGCAGGCGACAAACAGCCACTAGAAGGCGGCTTTGACGTCACCAGCATTTTGCCCACTAAACAAACCTATTACGCCTTCACCGGCTCGCTCACCACCCCACCTTGCAGCGAAGAAGTGAGCTGGCATGTGCTAAAAGAGCCGGTCACGCTGTCGCGCGCGCAGCTATCGACATTCAAAAAGCTCTACACCGGCAACGCCCGTCCGGTGCAGCCGCTCAACGGCCGCAAAGTTTTGGTCAGCGAATAA
>CAZWRK010000142.1:7761-10047 GCA_964635875.1 uncultured Aquaspirillum sp. | reverse complement strand
CAAATCTGCGACCTTCCGCACCGCCGATGTCGTCGGTTTGGATACCTTCGCCCACGTCGTCAAGACCATGCAGGACACCCTGCCGAACGATCCGTGGCATCCGCTGTTCAAATCCCCCGAATGGTTGCAAAAGCTCATTGCTGCGGGCGCATTAGGCCAGAAAACCCGTCTGGGCATTTACAAAAAAGACGGCAAGCAAATGTTTGTGCTGGATCCGGTTGCGGGTGATTATGTCCCAGCCGGTCAAAAAGGCGATGACGCCGTCAAGGCCATTCTGAAAGAAACCAATCCGGCCGTAAAATTCCAAAAACTGCGCGACAGCCAACATCCGCAAGCGCAATTCCTGTGGGCGTGTTTCCGTGATGTCTTCCACTACATCAGCGCGCACTTGGCGGAGATTGCCGACAACGCCCGCGATGTCGATTTTGCGATTCGTTGGGGCTTCGGCTGGACTGAAGGCCCGTTTGAAACATGGCAAAGCGCCGGTTGGCAAAATATCGCGCGCTGGGTGGCCGAAGATGTCGCCGCCGGTCGCGCGCTCTCTACAACCGAGCTACCGGCGTGGGTGTTGCAAGCCGATCGCGCGGGTGTTCACTTTGCCGATGGCTCTTACAGTGCCGCCAATCAAACCTTGGTGCCGCGTTCTTCGCTCGACGTTTATCAGCGTCAATTGGCACCGGCGCGCGTCTTGGGCGAAGCTGCACCGTCCTTGGGTGAAACCGTCTTCGAAAACGAAGGCGTGCGTGCTTATACCTCGGGCGATGGCGTTTTAGTCGTCAGCTTCAAATCCAAAGCCCACGCGATTGGCCCGCAAGTGCTCGAAGGCTTAAACCGCGCCATCGACCTTGCCGAAGCGAATTATCAGGCGCTGGTGTTGTGGCAAACCGAAGAGCCGTTCTCAGTCGGTGCTGATCTGCAGTCGATGATGCCTGCCTTTATGACCGGCAACTGGGCCGCGATCGAAGGGATTGTGAAGTCGTTCCAAGACACCTCGATGCGCCTCAAATACAGCCAAATTCCGGTAGTGGCGGCAACGCAAGGTTACGCCTTTGGCGGCGGCTGCGAATTTGTGATGCACGCAGATAAAGTCGTGGCGGCCCTCGAAACCTATATCGGCTTGGTCGAAGTCGGTGTGGGCTTGTTGCCAGCAGGCGGCGGATGTAAAGAATTCGCGCTGCGCGCCGCCAACGAATCCAAAGGCGACGTTTTAGCGGCGGTCAAAGATTACTTTATGGCGGTTGCGACAGCGAAGGTCGGCACTAGCGCCTTGGAAGGCCAAGAAATCGGCTTTATCAAGAAAGGCGATACCGTCGTCTTTAATGGTTACGAATTGCTGTACGTCGCCAAAAAAGAAGCCTTGGCGATGGCCGAAGCGGGCTACCGTCCACCGCTAAAAACCAAAGGCTTCCCTGTTGCGGGTCGTGCCGGTGCAGCATCGATCAAAGGCCAGTTGTTGAATATGCGTGAAGGCCATTTCATCAGCGCCCATGACTTTACGATTGCGAGCCTGATTGCCGACATCATGACCGGTGGCGATGTTGAGCCGGGGACTTTGGTCGATGAGCAGTGGATTTTGGATCTGGAGCGCAAAGGCTTTATGGCCTTGCTGCGCAACCCGCTGACCCAAGCGCGGATCGCCCACATGCTGACCACCAATACACCGTTGCGTAATTGATCGCAGACCGACACGTTTTGCAGTGTGCCGAGGGCGCGGTGGTGAATCCCCACCTTCGGTACGCGGACCCACTCTCAGGGGAAAGAAATGACTAAACAGATTCAGGAAGCTTATATCGTTGCGGCGACCCGTACGCCGGTAGGAAAAGCCCCACGTGGCATGATGCGCAATGTGCGCCCCGACGACATGTTGGCGCATGTGATCAAAGGCCTGCTGGCGCAAACCCCCAACCTTGACGCCAATTTAATTGACGACGTCGTGGTCGGTTGCGCCTTCCCCGAGGCCGAGCAAGGTTTAAATATGGCGCGGATTGGCGCGCTTTTGGCCGGTTTACCGGACACCGTCAGCGGTATCACCATTAACCGTTATTGCTCGTCGGGCATTAACGCCGTGCAAATGGCCGCCGACCGCATTCGTACTGGCGAAGCCGATATCATGATTGCGGCAGGTTCGGAGTCGATGTCTTTGGTGCCGATGATGGGCAATAAAGTGTCGCTGAACCCAGAAATTTTCACCAAAGACGAAAATTTCGCGATGGCTTACGGCATGGGTTTGACCGCTGAAAAAGTTGCACAGCAATGGAAAGTCAGCCGCGAAGATCAAGACCAATT
>CAZWRK010000142.1:1732-7661 GCA_964635875.1 uncultured Aquaspirillum sp. | reverse complement strand
GCGGGCGCGGTATTGTTGGTGAGCGAAAGAATCTTGAAGCAGCTGAACTTGGTGCCGTTGGCGCGTTATGTCAGCTTCGCGGTGAAAGGCGTGCCGCCTGCGATTATGGGGATTGGCCCGAAATTCGCGATTCCGGCTGCGTTGAAATCCGCAGGCATCAGCCAAGCCGATCTGAAATGGATTGAGCTAAACGAAGCTTTTGCTACACAAGCTTTGGCGGTGGCGCGTGATTTGGAGCTGGATTTGAATGTTGTGAACCCGAATGGCGGCGCGATTGCGTTGGGTCATCCTTTGGGCGCAACCGGCGCGATTCGGGCGGCGACTTTGATTCATGGTATGCGCCGTCGGGGTGAGTCGGGCTATGGCATGGTGTCGATGTGTATTGGTGCTGGGATGGGCGCAGCGGGGATTTTAGAGATTCTCTAACGCGCGCATGCTGTCATGCAGTTTGAAGCGCCACTCTGAGTGATCAGAGTGGCGTTTTAGTTTTTTAGAAGACCCACCAAAGCTGCCAAAGCCCGATACCGCACACTGACAACCCTGCGACGCGACGCAATGTCGGGTGTTTGATCAGCGTCGCAACGCGCTCGGCAAACAACCCCATCGCGAGCAGATTACTCAATGTGCCCAAGCCAAATGCCAGCATCAGCAAGCCACCTTGTAGGCTCGATGCGCTGGCAAGCGCCGATAAGCTCGCACTGTAGACCAGTCCGCACGGCAGCCACCCCCACAGCAACCCCACACTAAGCGCACCTCCTAGCGTTTTAATCGGTAAATGGCGGCGCAAAATTGGATTGAGCTTGGCCCACAGCGGTCGCCCGATTTTTTCAATGTGGGTGATCGCCGCGCTGAATCCGGCGAGATATAACCCGAGCAAAATCAGCAACGTGCTGGCAAGGCCATACAGAATTTTGGGGATATGGCTATTCAGCGGAGCCAGCCCCCATTCCCCTAGCCCTCCAACGATCATGCCGACCGCGCTATAGCTGACGAGTCGCCCGATATTCAATGTGAGCAGAAACGGCCACGGGCGCTGTGTCTTTGGGAGCTGCAGCATCAGGGCGCTACTGAGGCCGCCGCACATCGCAATACAGTGGCCACCGCCCATCAATCCAACAATAAACAAAGACCATAGCGAGGCAGATTCGGGGCTAAAAGCAAGCATAAGAATGCAGACAAAAAGAGGATGACCGGAGTGTAATCGTTTGAATTTTGCTTGTCTCTTCGCGATTTTGGTGTTTTTTATATATTTATAACTATATAATCTTGTTAAATATTCCAAATTGGCATTAGCCTTTTCGGAAAAGGCGTTCTACAACGTCTTCATGGGGAAACCGCAAACGCAGCAGATTTGCTGCGTTTTTTGTGTCCATTGATTGTGCTAGCGATGGGTGTGGTGTCTTGATCTAGGCAGACCTCTCGCTAGCGGCGTATTGACCCTTTGGCTGTCGATTTTTATGCAAAAAACTATCTGTTTACAACAATTAGGGCAGATTTCGATGCTGACCCTCAATCAATCTCCCGCCAATGCGTGGTCGCTTGAGGCGATTCGTGAGGCGCAAACGGCGTTGGATCACCTCGATTGTCATACCGTGCGTGCACTTGTTGTAACTGGCATGGGCGAGGAGTTTTTTAGTGCCGGATTAGACCCGATCAGCTTCCAAAGTTTGTCGGAAGAAGAGCGGCGTACTGTATTTTCCGAGTTTGAGCGGCTTTGTGAGACTTTGGCGAATTTGCCAATTTTGACAATCGCAGCGATCAATGGTTATGTTGCTGGTTGGGGGGTGCAGTGGGCGCTGGCGTGCGATGTGCGCTTGGCTGAGCGTCAAGTAGAGCTGCATTTTTCTGAGTTGAATCAGGGGCTTTTGCCTTCTGCATCCATGCTGCGTCGTTTGCAAGCATGCGTTGGCGATGCTTGGGTTCGGCGAGTTTTATTGGCGGGCGAGCGCGTGAGCGCTGCCCAAGCTGAAGCGATTGGCTTGATCCAAGAGGCGGTTGGGGTGGGGTGTGCAAAAATTGCTGCGCTGAGCTTGGCCGAGCGCGCGACGGAAACACAGGCTGGCGCAGTTGCGTTCTTGAAGTCGGTCTTGAATGTGCCATCTGTGGCGGCGCGAGACGATGCCTTGTCTCAAGCCTCAATCGAGCGCTATATGCAGTCGGGTTGGGAACTTCGGGCGCAGCAGATCATTCAAGCCCAACTGAGCGCGTGCGAAGATTAAGTTTGCGCTGGGTTTGTATTCAGCGAAGAGCGCTCCCATTGTTTGGGGGCGTTTTTTTATGGCGCACAGCGTGGCCATGGTTGTGCTTGTTCGATTTCGCGCGCCAGTTGCAGCAACAAGCCGTCTTGCGCGTAAGGGGCGACGCATTGCACCCCGATCGGTAATCCATGCGCACTCCGTGCAAAAGGGAGGCTCATAGCCGGTTGCCCGCTCATGTTAAAAGGCGCAGTCCAGCCTAAATAATCCAACATGCGGCGGGCATTTCTTTCGATGAGCTGGCTCGGAGCTAAGAGCCAATCCTGTTTTAAAGTCCCGATCAGCAGCCGCGAAGCGATTTCTTCCGCGCGCGACAGCCGAAACTGGCCGATTTTGGCCGGTAGCTGGTTCATCACTGGACAGAGCAAAATATCGTAGCGCTGATGAAAATCAGCCATATACCGCCCCATGCGCAGCATCAATTGTCGGTTCCACGCAAATTCACCAGCGGAGAGCCGCTCCCCATAGCGCGACAGCGCCCAGCTACCGGCCTCTATTTCGTGATGGCGAATCGGCCGCCCAAAAAACAACGATAAATTTCGGATTAAACACGCCATTTCGCCCGCAACCAAAATCATCATGGCCCGTTGCAAGTGCGCGACGGAGGGCAACAGCGGGGAGGCTTCTTCGATGTGGTGGCCTAAGCTTTCGAGCAATTTGGCACAGGCCTCGACTGCCGCTCGGCATTCTGGATCGACGGTGCCGCCTTGAGGTGGCGTCAGGCTGATCGCGATTCTAAGGCGAGGCGGGGCCTGATCAAGTTGCGCCAGAAAAGACTGCTCTGGTGGCGGGCAACTGTATACATCGCCCAAGTCGGTGCCTTGCATCACGTCGAGCATCGCGGCGCTGTCCCGAACGCTGCGTGTCAGGCAGTGCTGCACAGCCAAGCCCTGCCATTGCTCCGAAAGATAGGGGCCGCAGGGCGCGCGCCCGCGCGAAGGTTTGAAGCCAAACAGTCCGCAATTGGCTGCAGGGATCCGTAATGAGCCGCCGCCATCGCTGCCGTGCGCAATCGGCACGATCCCTGCTGCAACGGCAGCGGCACTGCCGCCGCTGGACCCACCCGCGGTATGCGCCAAATTCCACGGGTTGCGGGTGGCGCCGTAGGCATCGCTTTCGGTGTAGGGGTATAGCCCAAATTCTGGTGTGGTGGTTTTGCCGATAAAAATCAATCCAGCACGGCGGTAACGTTCAATCAAGGTGTGATCGCGGACTGCAGGCGGGGCCGCGTGGAAGAGTCGGCTGCCGTTGCGGGTGGGGTGTCCGGCGATGTCGGTGAAAAGATCTTTGATCAGAATGGGGACTCCTGCTAGAGGGCCTGTCGGCAGAGAGCGCTGGAGTTGTTGGCGTGCGGCTTCGTTTAGGGGCGTTGCAACTGCATTGATTGCACTGTTTTGGTGCGTTAATTGTTGCAGTGCAGCGTCAAGAACTTCTTGCGCGGAGAACTCGCCGATTCGGATTCGCTGTGCGATTTCAATGCCGTCGTACTGTGCATAGGCCGTATCAAGATGAAGGTTCATTGTTTGGCCCACTGGAGTTCATGAAATGAGAATTTTTTTGAATATAAGGAAATTTATTATTCTTTTGTAATAAATTTGTTTTTTGTTCAAAAAACGCGTTTTTTCACGCCAGAGTTAGGCATGGAACATGCTTAGGTTTGTAATAAAATGTAGTTTATTTACCTGTATACGCATTTTTTGACACAGTTTTATACTGTGTAAGCGCCATTTTTTTGCTGAATTTGGTATTTTTATGAATTAGCTATGTTGGAACATTCCGCTTCCTGAGAGAATCGACCGCTTTGTTGATTTCTCTTGATTTGGTTAAGAATGTTGAGCTCAAGTGACTTAAGTTGTTATGGAAAATATGCGGATTATTGCATATACCGAATGTATCAAACTGCCCACCTAAAATTAACACATACACAATAAAAATAAGTAGCCCCCCGAGAGAGGAAAATCTTGTGATGAAATCACTTCGCGCCCGAATCGTTGTCTTTGTTCTTTTTGTCGTGACGACGCTTTCAATTCTGCTGTGCGGAATTGCGTATTGGAAAATGAGAGAGTCGCTCTTGAATTCTATTCAGGAGCAGATTGGTATGGCTGCAACGAGCAAAGTGAGCTTTGTGACGGAATGGGTGACTTCCCGTCAAAGGATTGTCGCCTCGGTGTTGCCGCGTTTTGGTCAAGGTGAATTAAAGCCGATTCTGGATCAAGCAAAAGATGCAGGCGGCTTTGATGATATGTATGTGGGCCAGCCAGACAAAACCATGACTCAGTTCACTGCAGCACCTCTTGTCCCGCCAGGATATGACCCGACCGTGCGGCCTTGGTACATTGCAGCGGCGGCCAGCCAAGAACCGATTGCCTCGCCTCCCTATATTGATGCTGCAACAAAACGTCCGATTATTACCTTTGCTAAAGCTTTGCGCAGTAACGATGTTCTGCGTGCGGTTGCGGGCGGTGATGTCACTTTGACGCGCGTGGTTGAAGAGGTCGTGGCTTCAAAATTGCCTGGCGATGGCTATGCATTTTTGATGACACAAGATGGCGTGGTGATTGCCCATCCGAGTCCTGAGTCAGGCCTAAAGAAAATTTCTGAAGTGATCACGGGGTTTGATCCGGCGATGCTCAGCCATGATGGTCAAATGAAGACCATTACCGTGGGCGGCCAAACCTTCTTGTCGGCGCTGTATCCGGTTGGAAAAACTGGCTGGCTATTTGGGGTGATGGTGCCGTTTGATAAGGCAATGGAGCCGGTACAGCACTTGATGCTCATGATGGCGGGTTTGTTGCTGACAGGGTTGTTGCTCGCCGCAGCCGTATCGTATGTGGGTGTGAATCGCATGATGGCGGGTCTGGCTGTGCTGCGGGATGCGATGCGCAATGTGGCGCACGGCAGCGGTGATTTGGCCATTCAGTTGCCCGTCAAGAGCCATGATGAAGTGGGTCAAATCGCCGAAGCCTTTAACCAATTTGTGAAGAAACTGCACGATATGTTCTTGTCTGTGCAAAGTCATTCGCAGGCCTTGGCGGGTGATGCCGAGCAACTGAATGCGGTCGCAGTGCAAATTGCTGCTGATTCGCAAGCACAGTCCGGCGAGTTGTCTGCAACTGCCGCGACGATCGAAGAAATTACCGTCAGCATTAACCATATTGCGGCGCATGTTGGCGAAACAGAGGCCTTGGTGTCGTTGTCGCGTCAAAATTCGATTGATTCGCATGACTGCATGAATGCGGTTTCCACAGAAATTGCCTCGACGGTGAAGGCGATTGAAGGCCTGCAAGTGGTCATGAATGGCTTAGAAAGTAAGTCTGAAGAGATCAAAGGCATCGTTGGCATTATTCGTGACATTGCCGATCAGACGAATTTGCTGGCTTTGAATGCGGCCATTGAGGCGGCGCGGGCGGGTGAGCAGGGGCGTGGCTTTGCTGTGGTGGCTGATGAAGTGCGTAAGCTGGCTGAGCGGACTGCGACGGCGACCGTACAAATTGCCGAGATTATGGACACGGTGATGGTGCAAACGGCGGAAGCGATCCGGCGTGCCGATGAGACTAATCATAAGGTTTCGCATGGCATGACGTTGACGCACGATGCGGCTGAAAAAATTGAGAGTATCCGTGCTGGCGCTGAAGATATTTCGTCACGGATGATTGAGATTAAGAGCTCGACCG
>CAZWRK010000142.1:0-1632 GCA_964635875.1 uncultured Aquaspirillum sp. | reverse complement strand
CGTGCTGGCGCTGAAGATATTTCGTCACGGATGATTGAGATTAAGAGCTCGACCGCAGAGCAAGGTATGGCAACGAATGAGATGGCGTGTAGTGCCGAGCGCGTGAATGCGAAGGCGCATGAAACCGATGCGAGTTTGCAAAATGCGTTGCACACCATTCAGGGGTTGGCGCGGCGTGGCGAGGAGTTGCGTGCGATTGTGGCGCAGTTCCGGCTCTAAGAGCCCGTTTGGCAAAACAAAAAATAACCGCTTTTCGGAGCGGTTATTTTTTTCTGATCGGTGTGGCGAATCAACCGAAGTGGCAGATGTAGTGCAGGGTCGATGTCACTTCGATGTTGAATTGGCTGTTACCCGGTACGGAGAAAGACTGACCGCCTTGGTAGGTGCGGGCTTCGGTTTCGCCGTCTAGGGTGACGTGGCAGGTGCCTTCGACCAATTCCATGATTTCAGGCGCGCCTGTTTTAAAGGTCAGCGTGGCCGGTAAAATCACGCCAACAGATTTTTGGGTACCGTCGGCAAGCGTGATGCTGTGACTCACACATTTTCCATCAAAATAAACATTTGCTTTTGTGGCGACGCTAACATGATCAAGTTGTTCCATGATGTTGCTCCAGATGAAGGTCAAGTCGGGGCCGAATTGTAACGTGAACCCGTGTTGATGTGATTGAATGACACTGCACAGATTGAGATAAAAATGGATATTTTAATGAAGCGTGCTCGCTGGAGCACCGTGTGCTTGGGATTAGCGTTGTCGTGGTGTGCATTGACAGCGCATGCTGTCGAGCTGCGTATTGTGACGGAGTCTTTTCCGCCTTACCAAATGGAAGATGCTCAAGGGCGTATTCATGGTTTGGCAGCAGATAAGGTGCATGCCTTGCTCAAGCGTGTTCACCAGCCGTACAAAATGCAGATGTTGTCTTGGAAACAGGCCTTTGATCTTGCGAAAAGTCAGCACAATACCTGTGTTTTTTCGACAACACGCACTTTAGATCGAGAGTTGATCTTTAGTTGGGTGGGGCCGATTGGATACAGCGACTGGACCATGTATGCGTTGAGTGAGCGGGGCTATAAATTTAAGCTTCTAAACGACCTAAAAGCATTGAAAATTGGCAGCTATCAGGGGGACATTCGTGATGCATTTTTGCGTCAAAACGGATTTAAACCCGATGCAGCCGCCAACGATTTGTTGAATTTAGACCGGCTGCTCCAGAAAAAAATTGATGTATGGGTCAGTGACCGCTTCACGGCTTCGGGCATGATTGCACGGCGACATTTGCAGCAAGAGGTGGTGCCGGTTTTTTCTTTTAATCGCGTTGATTTATATCTGGCTTGCCATCCTGAGACGCAAAAAGGCTTAATTGAGTCGCTCAACAAAGCGTTACTGCTGATGAATGCTGATGGCAGTAGCGAACGCTTGGACAAGCGCTACGAAAATTGGGTGTCGCAGCCTTAAGGTTTTTTCCAAGGGTGCGCGCGCATGGCGTCCCGTAAAAACTCGAACTGCGCGCGCGTCCGGCGGCATCCTACACATAAAGCAAGGTGCGCGCGCAGCCCAAAGCGCTCGCGCCATGTCAGTGGGCGATCCAATGCTTGCGATAGCAAAATTGTTGCGTGTTTGCAGTCCATTATGCG
>CAZWRK010000141.1:0-10053 GCA_964635875.1 uncultured Aquaspirillum sp. | reverse complement strand
GCATTTGGTGCGAGAGGTCGATGCTTTGGGTGGCGCAATGGCTCTGGCCACCGACTTGGGTGGTATTCAATTTCGGACGCTGAATGCGTCCAAAGGGCCTGCGGTTCGTGCGACGCGTGCGCAGGCTGATCGCGTCCGCTATAAGGCGGCGATTCGTCATATGTTGGAAAACCAGCCAAATTTGTGGCTCTTTCAACAGCAGGTCGATGATTTGATTCTGGAGGGTGATCGTGTTGCAGGGGCGGTCACGACGATTGGCATTACATTTCGAGCGCGGGCGGTCGTGCTGACAGCCGGAACGTTTCTTTCTGGCAAGATTCATGTGGGGTTGGAAAACTATACCGGCGGCCGTGCAGGGGATCCGGCCGCTTTGACGCTGGGCGCGCGCTTGCGCGAGTTGGCGTTGCCAGTGGGCCGATTAAAAACCGGAACGCCACCGCGGATTGATGGCCGCACGATTGATTTTTCAGTGATGGAAGAGCAGCCCGGCGATACGCCTGAGCCGGTCTTTTCTTTCCGAGGCCGTCGGGAGATGCATCCCCGCCAGTTGCCTTGTTGGATCACACATACCAATTCAAAAACACATGACATTATCCGCACCGGCTTTGATCGTTCGCCAATGTTTACTGGCGTGATTGAAGGGGTGGGGCCGCGCTACTGTCCCTCTATTGAAGATAAGATCAATCGCTTTGCCGACCGCGATAGCCATCAAATTTTTCTTGAGCCTGAAGGTTTAGATACCCACGAATTTTACCCAAATGGTATTTCGACCAGCTTGCCGTTCGATATCCAGTTGGCGGCGGTTCGTTCGATGGCGGGTTTGGAAAATGCGCACATTCTGCGGCCGGGCTACGCCATCGAATACGATTACTTTGATCCTCGCGCTTTAAAATCGACCTTTGAATCGAAGTCGATTTCGGGCTTGTTTTTTGCAGGGCAAATCAATGGCACAACCGGCTATGAAGAGGCGGCTGCGCAAGGATTATTGGCGGGGTTGAATGCTGCGCGTCTTACGCTGGACGAAGACGGTTGGTGCCCCGGACGCGATCAAGCGTATCTGGGCGTGATGGCGGATGATTTGATCACCAAAGGCGTGACCGAACCTTATCGAATGTTTACGAGCCGTGCCGAATATCGCTTGATGTTGAGAGAGGATAATGCCGACTTGCGTTTAACTGAAATGGGGCGGCAACTCGGCTTGATCGGTGATGCGCAGTGGGAGGCGTTCTGCCGCAAGCGTGATGCGATTGCGACCGAAGTCGAGCGCTTAAAGTCGGTTTGGGTGAATCCACAAATTTTAGATGCGGCGAGTGCGCAAGCCTTGATGGGTAAAGCGATTGAGCGTGAATATTCGTTGGCGGATTTGCTGCGCCGCCCTGAAGTGACCTATGACCGTTTGCATTTAACCTCCGTATTTGGCGAGCCAGTCAGTGATCCGGTGGTGGCGGAGCAGGTTGAAATTCAAATCAAATACCAAGGGTATATTGATCGACAACGTTTAGAGGTTGAGCGTCAATCTGAAATTGAGCATGTGCGCTTACCGTTGTCCTTGGATTACTCCAGTGTGGCGGCACTCTCGAAAGAAGTTCAGCAAAAATTAAATCAGCATCGCCCAGAAACGTTGGGTCAGGCTTCTCGTATTCAGGGCATTACACCGGCAGCGATTTCTTTGCTTTTGGTGCACCTGAAACGCGGGTTTTTAGCAACTCAAAATGATAAGAAAACAGAATGACAGATCTTGCACGTACTCTTGAACATGGAATTGCCGAACTGAATTTAAATTTGCCAGAAAGCGCGGCAGATCGTCTTGGGCATTATTTGGCGCTGCTGCAAAAGTGGAATCAAGTGTATAACCTGACGGCCGTTCGCGATCCTGAGCGTATGGTGGTGACGCATTTGCTCGATAGCTTGGCTGCGGTACCTTATTTATCTGCGCCGCGTGTGCTCGACGTGGGGTCTGGGGGCGGCATGCCGGGGATTCCGCTGGCGATTGCTTGCCCTGATACAACGGTTGTCATGTTGGATGCTAATCATAAGAAAACGACTTTTTTGCGGCAGGCTGTGATTGAGTTGGGCTTGGGAAATGCAGATGTGGTGTGTGATCGCGTGGAAAATTACCACCCCGAGCACTCTTTTGATGTGATTACAGCGCGTGCCTTTTCTGATTTGGCGGAGTTGGTGCGCTTAACTTCGCATCTCTTGGCCGAGGGTGGGCGGTGGTCGGCACTTAAAGGTGTTTACCCTTACGAGGAAATTGCTCTGTTGCCAGAGACTGTGCGCGTTGAGCAGGTTTCTACATTGAAAGTGCCAGGTTTGGATGCCGAGCGCCATCTGATTACCCTTGTCCGAAATTGAGAGATTGATGATGAGCCGCTTCATTGCCATTGCGAATCAAAAAGGTGGGGTTGGAAAAACGACGACAGCGGTGAATCTGGCTGCGAGTTTGGCTGCCCGAGGTCAACGGGTTTTGCTGGTTGATTTAGATCCTCAGGCAAATGCGACGGTGGGGTCGGGTGTGGATAAAAATGTATCGCACTCGGTCTATCACATGTTGATTGAAGCTGTGTCGTTTGATGAGGTGGTTCGGCGTTCAGAGTCGGGCGGTTTTGATGTTTTGCCTGCCAATCGAGATTTGGGTGGTGCGGAAGTTGAGCTAGTCGAGGCGTCTCGGCGCGAAAAACGTTTGAAAGATGCGCTACTCGCAGTGGCCGATCGTTATGACTATGTTTTAGTCGATTGCCCTCCTGCTTTGAATTTGTTGACCTTGAATGGGTTGTCGCTGGCGCATTCGGTTCTTATTCCTATGCAATGTGAGTATTATGCTTTGGAAGGTTTGTCGGATTTGCTGGGGACGTTGAAAAAGCTACGCCTTGGCTTAAATCCCTCTATTGAGATTTTGGGTTTGCTGCGCACGATGTTTGATGCGCGTAGCACATTATCGCAGCAAGTGTCTGCGCAACTTGAGCAGCATTTTCCGCAGCGTGTGTTTACGACTACGATTCCTCGAAATGTGCGGCTCGCCGAAGCGCCAAGTCATGGCCTGCCTGTGTTGGCCTATGACAAAAGGGCGCGTGGGGCGGTGGCCTATCTTGCTTTAGCAGATGAGCTATTGGCGAAGTTTGGTGCAAATACGCAAAAAGAGGCTTCGTAAATGGCAAAGCCTAAGGGGTTGGGGCGAGGTTTGGAGGCGTTATTGTCTGATACGCCTTCTGCTGAGGTGTTGTTGCAAACGTTGCCAGTTCATGCTCTGCGCCCAGGGGTTTATCAGCCTCGGACGCATATGGATGAAGACTCGTTGAGTGCTTTGGCAGATTCGATTCGTTCTCAAGGCGTGATTCAGCCAGTTGTCGTGCGCGAGCTTCGGTTTGGCGAGTATGAAATTATTGCTGGTGAGCGGCGCTGGCGTGCGGCCCAGTTGGCGGGGCTTGAGTTGATTCCTGCGGTCATCCGCCACGTCCCAGATGAAGCGGCGCTGGCCATGGCTTTGATCGAAAATATCCAGCGTGAGCAGCTAAATCCTCTGGAAGAGGCGATGGGGATTCAGCGGCTCATTGATGAGTTTGATATGACGCATGAGCGGGCAGCGCAAGCGTTGGGGCGCTCTCGAAGCGCGGTCAGTAATTTGTTACGTTTATTGCAGCTGGCTCAACCTGTGCAGGCTTTGCTGCAATCGGGCCGGTTGGATATGGGGCATGCGCGGGCGTTGATCATTTTGCCTGTTTTAGAGCAGATTTCTTTAGCTCAAGAGATTGCTGAGCATGGACTGTCGGTTCGTGAGGTTGAGCGCCGCACGCAAAATTGGCTGGCGGAGCAGCAGGCGCAGACAAATACTCCTCAGAAATCTGTGCGACAGCGTAGTGAGGGTGTGGATCCTGACGTGGCGCGCTTGGCGGAGTCACTTTCTGATGTGTTGGGTGCTGCAGTGCAAATTAAGCATCGTGCAGCAGGCGCTGGGCAGGTTGTGATCGAGTATGCCAGTCTTGATCAGCTTGATGGAATCCTGTCTGTTTTGAATAAAAATCGTCAAGCTTGTGATTTATAAGAGATTCATGATGCTTGATTTTGGGGCTTTCGTTGACGTGAACGGCCCCTCTCACGTACAATCGAGAAGTTTTAATGTGGCGCAAAGCGTGATTACACGAGAAGTTGCTGCGGTATTCCGCTGGCAAATCCGGCTGACAGTAGTGGCGATGCTGCTATGCAGCATTTTTTCTAGTGAACCTAGATTAGCTGCGCTCTCTGCTTTGTGCGGTGGTCTGGTTTCGATTGTGCCAGCTTTGCTGTACGCCAAGCTGGCATATTCTCGCAGACGCGCAGCCCCTGAGGTGCTGCTAAAAGCGCATTTTCGGGCAGAGGCCGCTAAGCTTTTTGCCACCGTAGCTTTATTTGCGGTGCTTATGATCTTTTTCAAGGATATTTCAGCACTTGCTCTGTTTTTAGGGTTTGTGCTAGCCCAGTCAGCGTACTGGATCAGTCTTTTATCAAATAAATCAGGGACGGGTTATGGCAGGTAACGCTACCGAATACATCAAGCACCATCTGACGCATGCGCATTTACCTGCGCATGATGGCGGATTCTGGACCTTGAACATCGATACCTTCACAGTTTCGCTGTTGTTGGGCTTTCTATTTCTGTTTGTATTTGCTCGTGTTGCACGTACTTTCAGCATGGATAAGCCTGGCCGCCTGCAGCTGTTGGTAGAGATGGTTGTGGAAATGGTCGGCAACCAAGTTAAAGATGTGTTTCATGCAAAAAGCGCAGTGATCGCTCCGCTTGCGCTGACGATCTTTGTCTGGGTATTTATGATGAATACCATGGATTTGTTGCCAGTCGATCTCCTTCCTTATATTGCGCAACTGGTGGGTGAGCATGTATTTGGTGCGGACCCTCATCACGTCTATTTGCGTGTAGTGCCTTCTGCTGACGTCAACGCTACGTTTGCGATGTCGATCTCCGTAATGTTCTGCATTATCGGTTTTTCGATTAAGGCAAAAGGCTTTGGTGGCTACATTCACGAGTTATTCTCTGCTCCGTTTGGTCCGAAAGTTGGCCCGATTAACTTTGTGTTTCAGTTGATTGAGTTAATTGCCAAGCCGATCTCTCTCGCACTTCGTTTGTTTGGCAACATGTATGCTGGCGAACTGATCTTTATTCTGATTGCTCTGCTACCATTCTGGGCGCAGTGGATGTTGGGCGCGCCATGGGCGATCTTCCACATCTTGGTGATTACACTACAAGCCTTCGTGTTTATGATGTTGACCATCGTGTACCTCAGTCTTGCGGTTGAAGATCACTAATCGATCTAGTAGCAAGAGTTATGCCCGGGCGAGCTTCGCTCGTCCGGTAACGCTGTTTTATTTTTTGTTTTTCCCAACCATCCTTGACTTGACTTAGGAGATATACATGGAAGCTCTCGTGACTCAGATTCAAAGCATGACCGTGCTGGCTGCTGCCATCATCATCGGTCTGGGCGCAATCGGTACCGCCCTTGGCTTTGCGATTCTGGGCGGCAAGTTCCTTGAAAGTTCTGCCCGCCAACCGGAAATGATCCCGGTTCTGCAAACCAAATTGTTCATTATCGCTGGTTTGCTTGATGCGATTTCCATGATCGGTGTCGGTGTTGCTTTGCTATACACCTTCAACAACCCGTTCTTGTCCGCTGCCGTCGCTGCTGTTAAGGCCGCTGCTGGTGCTTAATTGACACTGGCTTCGAAGTAACCCGACGACATTTGGAGGAAAACAAGCGTGGATATCAACGCAACATTACTAGGACAGGCGATTACGTTCGCTATCTTAGTATGGTTCACCATGAAGTTTGTTTGGCCTCCGCTTACCAACATGATGGACGAGCGTGCCAAGCGGATTGCTGATGGTTTGGCCGCTGCGGAACGCGGTAAACAAGATCTGGAAGCTGCTTCTAAGCGAGTCGAAGAACAGATGCGTGCTGCTAAACAGCAGACAACGGAACTGTTGCTGGCCGCTGAAAAGCGTGCAAGTCAGATCGTAGAGGAAGCGAAGCTCGCTGCTAAAGCCGAAGGCGACAGAATTATTGCTGATGCCAAAGCTGAAGTAGGTCAAGAGGTCCTGCGTGCACGTGAAGTGCTACGCGCTCAGGTCTCCGATCTCGCCGTCGCTGGTGCTGAAAAAATTCTGCGCTGTGAAATCGACGCGAGCAAGCACGCTGATTTGTTAGCCTCCATCAAAGCGGAGTTGTAATTAGCTCATGGCAGAACTCATTACCGTAGCAAGACCTTATGCCGAAGCGGTATTCCGGCTGGCAAAGGACGAGCAGCGTCTTGCCCCGTGGGGTGAGGTGCTCGCTAATCTGGCTGCCATGGTGAGTCATCCGGAACTGGGTGACTTTGTCACCAATCCGGTACATACCGCGGAAGAGGTCGAAAAGCTGTTGGCGGAGCTTCTCGGAGAGAAAGCTGACGCGCAGGTAAAAAATCTGCTTTCGGCACTTTCCGAGAACCGCCGTCTGACGCTGCTACCGGAAATTGCCGGCCAGTTTGAACTCCTTAGAAAGCAAGAAGAGGGCGTGCTAGACGCGCTTGTAACTTCTGCTTATCCGCTCACCGAGCCCCAGAGCACTGAGCTTGCCGAAACGCTTAAGGCGAAATATGGTAAGCAAGTGAAGCTGACTGTGAAGGTGGACCTCGCACTCATCGGCGGTATTACCGTTAAGATTGGTGACGATGTGATCGACGCATCGGTACGCGGCAAACTGCACGCAATGGCGGTAAGCCTCAAAAGTTAGGAGAGATCATGCAGTTGAACCCTTCTGAAATCAGCGAGCTCATTCGCACGAAGATTCAGAACTTGCCGTCTGCGACCGAAGCGCGTACCACAGGTACCGTAATTTCTGTCACCGACGGTATCGTCCGCATTCATGGTCTGAAAGACGTAATGCAGGGCGAAATGCTCGAATTCCCGGGCAATACCTTTGGCCTCGCGATGAACTTGGAGCGCGACTCTGTCGGTGCTGTGGTTCTTGGCGAGTATGAACACATCTCTGAAGGTGATGAAGTCAAGTGCACTGGCCGCATTCTGGAAGTTCCTGTTGGACGGGAACTGATCGGTCGCGTGGTGGATGCACTTGGTCGCCCCATTGATGGTAAAGGCCCGATTAAATCCACTTTGAGCGCGCCGATTGAAAAAGTTGCGCCAGGTGTGATTGCCCGTAAATCAGTTGATCAACCGCTGCAAACAGGCCTGAAGTCGATTGACGCCATGGTTCCTGTTGGCCGTGGTCAGCGTGAGCTGATTATTGGTGACCGTCAAACCGGTAAAACCGCTGTAGCTTTGGATGCAATCATCAACCAAAAAGGCACAGGCGTTGTTTGTATCTACGTTGCCGTAGGTCAAAAAGCTTCGTCAATTGCCAACGTGGTCAGCAAATTGGAAGAGCATGGCGCGATGGGGCATACCATCATCGTCGCAGCAGCTGCTTCGGATACTGCTGCGTTGCAATTCTTGGCGCCTTACTCTGGTTGCACCATGGGTGAATTTTTCCGCGATCGCGGCGAAGACGCGCTGATTGTTTACGATGACTTGTCCAAACAAGCCGTTGCATATCGTCAGATTTCTTTGCTGTTGCGCCGTCCTCCGGGTCGTGAAGCGTATCCGGGCGATGTGTTCTATCTGCATAGTCGTTTGCTAGAGCGCGCTGCGCGTGTCAATGCTGACTACGTTGAAGAATTCACAAAAGGTGAAGTTAAAGGCCAAACAGGTTCTTTGACTGCTCTGCCGATCATTGAAACCCAAGCGGGTGACGTGTCTGCATTCGTTCCGACCAACGTTATTTCGATTACAGATGGTCAGATCTTCCTTGAGACAGATCTGTTCAACTCAGGCATTCGTCCTGCGATCAACGCCGGTATTTCGGTGTCTCGCGTGGGTGGTGCAGCGCAGACCAGCGTGATTAAAAAGCTGGGTGGCGGTATTCGTCTGGCTCTGGCTCAGTATCGTGAATTGGCTTCGTTTGCTCAGTTTGCTTCTGATCTGGATGAAACGACTCGCAAGCAGTTGCAGCATGGTGAAATTGTGACTGAGCTGATGAAGCAGAAACAATTCTCGACACTTAATGTGTCCGAAATGTCGCTGACTTTGTACGCCGTGACAAAAGGCTTCTACGGGGATATCCCAGTGAAAAAAGCGCTCGAATTCGAAGCTTCTTTCCTGTCCTTTATGAAAGCGAACCACGCTGATCTACTTGCTGAAGTTGAAGCCAGTGGCAAGCTGTCCGACGAGAACGATAAGAAACTCGCCAAGGCGCTCGAATCGTTCAAAGCCGGCTACAACTTCGCCTGATCTTATTTCAGACAGACTGATTGACTGAAGGGATTGGGACATGGCAGTCGGCAAAGAGATTCGCAGCAAGATCAAGAGCGTGCAAAACACGCAAAAGATCACCCGCGCAATGCAGATGGTTTCGACTTCGAAAATGCGGAAGACGCAGGAACGTATGCGTCAAGCGCGCCCGTATGCGGCTAAAATTCGCGAGGTGATGGCTCACCTTGCGGAAACAAATCCGGATATTGAGCACCCGTTTTTATCGAAGCGTGAAGACATCAAGCGCGTCGGCATCATTTTGATGACGTCGGATAAAGGTCTGTGTGGTGGCTTGAACGCAAACGTTCTCCGCCAGTTTTATAGCAAAGCACAAGAATTGACGAGTCAAGGCGTAGAAGTCGATGTGTGCGCCTTGGGTCAAAAAGGCTTTGCTGCAGCCCAGCGTCTCAATATGAATGTGGTTGCCAGCGCAGTCCATCTGGGGGATACCCCTCAGATGGAAACGCTGATCGGCCCTGTTTCCGTGATGCTCAAAGCGTATCAGGAAGGTCGAGTAGACGCGCTTTACATTGTGTTCTCCAAATTTGTGAACACGATGAAGCAAGAGGCGTCTCTTGAGCAGCTTTTACCGCTGCAGACAGAAGCGCTCGAAAAGGAACACCCCTATTCATGGGAATACCTCTACGAGCCAGATGTCCATACGGTGATTGATTTCCTCGTCAAGCGCTACATTGAGTCCGTTATTTATCAGTCGATGGCTGAAAATATGGCGAGTGAGCAAGCGGCCCGTATGGTCGCAATGAAAGCTGCGACAGATAATGCGGCTAACTTGATCGAGACGCTCAAGCTCACCTACAACAAGGCCCGTCAAGCGGCGATTACGACCGAACTTTCGGAAATCGTTGCAGGTGCCGCTGCGGTGTGACGCGCGGGAAACAGTTTTGATTATTTAGGAACCGATAATGAGCCAAGGCAAAATCGTACAGATCATCGGCGCGGTTATCGATGCGGAATTTCCGCGCGGTGCTGTACCGAAGGTCTATGACGCGCTCCGGGTCACCGAAACCGGTCTGACCATGGAAGTGCAGCAGCAGCTCGGCGATGGCGTGGTGCGTTGTATCGCTATGGGTAGTTCTGACGGCCTGAAACGCGGTCTGCCGGTGGATAACACTGGCGCACCGATCAGCGTACCAGTAGGTAAAGCGACGCTGGGCCGTATTATGGATGTACTCGGCAACCCGATTGATGAACTCGGCCCGATTGGCGAAGAGGCACGTATGCCGATTCACCGCGCGGCACCGAAGTTTGATGAGTTGTCTGCAACAAATGCACTGCTGGAAACCGGTATTAAAGTGATTGACTTGCTTTGCCCGTTTGCTAAAGGCGGTAAAGTGGGTCTGTTCGGTGGCGCGGGTGTGGGTAAAACCGTGAACATGATGGAGCTGATCCGCAACATCGCTATCGAGCACAGCGGTTTCTCCGTATTTACCGGCGTGGGTGAGCGCACTCGCGAAGGTAACGACTTCTACCACGAAATGAAGGACTCTAACGTTCTTGATAAAGTGGCATTGGTCTACGGTCAAATGAACGAGCCTCCGGGTAACCGTCTACGCGTGGCACTGTCTGGCCTGACTATGGCTGAGCAGTTCCGTGACGAAGGTCGTGACGTTCTGTTGTTTGTTGATAACATCTACCGCTACACATTGGCGGGTACTGAAGTGTCTGCGCTCTTGGGCCGGATGCCTTCAGCTGTGGGT
>CAZWRK010000140.1:0-10394 GCA_964635875.1 uncultured Aquaspirillum sp. | reverse complement strand
CGCGGGCCAACTCACTGATTGTGAAGGTGCGTTCACTCGCCGTCATAATCTGCTGCCAAACAAAAAGGGGGGGTGATTTTACCCTTTTTTATCGTAAAAGGGCTGTTTAGCTGCATGTAATTGTTTTTGAATTCAAGGTGTTGTTGCGCGCTATCCCAATGTTGTTTTAATGTTGACGTTAACGTCAACGTGATAGTAACGTAAGTGCGCGCTTATCAACAATAGGGATCAAGAAAAATCATGGAAATAAAAATTGTGGGTGTGGTTGGTGCGGGTCAAATGGGGGGTGGTATTGCTCAAGTCTGTGCGATGGCCGGGTTGAATGTGGTGTTGTGTGATGTTAACGCTGCGCAGCTGACGCGTGCCCGTGAGGTGATGGTGTCGAGTTTGGCGCGTTTGCAGAAAAAAGGCATCGAGCTGGATTCAGAGGCGATCGTGTCCCGTCTGTCTGCTTCGCAAGACATGGCGGCCTTGGCGGAGGTCGATGTTGTGGTCGAGGCGGCAACCGAGCGCCTTGAGACGAAGCTTGAGATTTTGCGTCAAATTTCGGGCATTGTGCGTCCCGATGCGATTATCGCCTCGAACACCTCGTCTATTTCTTTGACGGTGCTGGCTGCGCAGGTTGCACATCCCGAGCGCGCAATTGGCATGCACTTCATGAACCCTGTGCCAGTGATGCAACTGGTTGAAATTATTCGTGCTTTGCAGACGAGTGACGAAACCCATGCGGCAATTGTCGCATTGTCTGAAAAGCTCGGTAAGGTTCCTGTGACGGTCAAGGATGCGCCGGGTTTTGTGTCGAATCGGGTGCTGATGCCGATGATTAACGAGGCCATTTTCTGCCTGCACGAAGGTCTTGCGACACCCGAAGCGATTGATACGGTGATGAAACTGGGGATGAATCACCCGATTGGGCCGCTCGCACTGGCCGATTTGATTGGTTTGGATACCTGTTTGTCGATTATGGACGTGCTGTATCACGAGTTCCGCGATAGCAAATATCGCGCGTGTCCATTGCTGGTGCAAATGGTGGCTGCAGGGCGTTTGGGACGGAAAGTGTCTTGTGGTTTTTATGCCTATGAATAGTCGCAAATACGACTAATGTTGCATTGCACCTAATAAAAGTGCTTGCGGGTATGTCCAATACCCGTTAATTTTTGTGTCATGTTGACGTTAACGTCAACGTTATAAAAGCGCTGACCCGCTGCGCCGACTCCCCGTTTAGAGGGTTGCGGCATCCAAGCAAGATCGTGATCGGGAAACATGAGGATGGAGACAACTATTATGGCAAAGCCGGAGAACATCGGGGCGACCGCAAAAGCGGGTACGCACCCTGATACCTTCCCCAAGCTGCTGCAACAGCACGCCAAAGTGCGTGGTGCCTTGCCTGCAATGCGCGAAAAAGACCTCGGCATTTGGCAAACATGGAGCTGGAGCCAAGTCGCAAAAGAAGTCCGCGCCTTGGCATGTGGCATGGCCACCCTAGGGGTTCGACGTGGTGACCGCATCGCCGTGATTGGCGACAACCGTCCCCGTTTATATTGGACGATGGCGGCAGCTCAATGTTTGGGGGCGATTCCTTTGCCGCTGTACCAAGATTCTGTCGCAGAAGAAATGGTGTTTGTCCTCGAAGATGCGGGCGTGAAATTCGCCGTCGTCGAAGACCAAGAACAAGTCGATAAGCTGCTCGAAATTTTTGACCGCTTACCGATGCTCGAAAATATCGCCTATGACGACCCACGCGGTATGCGTCATTACACCGACGATTGTGTTCACGACCTTGCCGAAGTGCTCGGTTTGGGACGAGTTTACGACGACGAACATCCCCACTTTTTCCAAAGCGAAGTCGATGCCGGACAAGGCGGCGATATTGCGATGATGCTCTATACCTCGGGCACCACCGGCAAACCGAAAGGCGTTGCGCATACCTTCGATGGCATGATCATCACCGCCCGTAATAGTGTCGAAATGGAAGGCCTCACCGACGGCGAAGAAGTGCTCGCCTATTTGCCGATGGCATGGGTCGGTGACAACTTGTTTTCCTACGCGCAGTCGATGGTGGCGGGGTTCTGCGTGTCTTGCCCCGAGTCTTCCGAAACGGTCATGACCGACATGCGCGAAATTGGCCCGACCTACTACTTCGCACCGCCGCGCGTCTACGAAAACCTCCTGACACAAGTCACCATCCGCATGGAAGACGCCAGCCCGATCAAGCGTTGGATGTTCAATTACTTCATGGAACATGCCAAAAAAGTCGGCGTCAAAATTGTGGATAAACAGCCTGTACCGTTTATGGATTGGCTGGGTTATCAGCTAGGCAATGTCCTCGTATATGGCCCGATCAAAAATGTCTTGGGCTTCTCGCGCATCAAGCTGGCCTACACCGCAGGCGAAGCGATTGGCCCTGAATTATTCGATTTTTACCGCGCGCTGAACATCAACATCAAACAGCTTTACGGCTCGACCGAAGCCTATGTAATGGTGTGCGTGCAGCCTAATGGTCAAGTCAAACCCGACACCGTCGGCACCCCCGTCCCCGGCGTGGAAGTCAAAGTCACTGACAGCGGCGAAGTGATCTTCAAAGGCCCCGGCGTTTTCCACAGCTATTGGAATCGCCCCGACGCCACCGCCGAAACCAAAACCGAAGATGGCTGGGTGTTGACTGGCGATGCCGGATTCTTTGATGACGATGGCCATCTCAAAATCATCGACCGTGCCAAAGACGTCGGCAAATTTAACGATGGTTCGATGTTCGCGCCGAAATACATCGAAAACAAACTCAAATTCTTCACTTACATCAAAGAGGTCGTGGCCTTTGGCGACCAACAAGATCACGCCTGCGCCTTTATCAATATCGATCTCTCCGCAGTAGGGAGTTGGGCCGAAAAACGCGGTTTGTCTTACTCCGGTTACACCGACTTAGCCGGCCAAGAATCCGTTTACGAGTTGGTGCGGGAGTGTATCGAAAAGGTCAATGCCGACTTAGCCAACGATCCGCGTCTCGGCAATTCTCAAATCAAGCGCTTCCTCATCCTGCACAAAGAATTGGATGCCGACGACGGCGAATTAACCCGCACACGCAAAGTGCGGCGTCGTTTCATTGCCGAAAAATATGCACCGCTGATTGATGCGTTGTATTCCGACGTCTCGCATTGCGTGATTGAAACGCAGGTCAAATTTGAAGATGGCCGGACCGGCTCCATCAGCGCCGACCTGCAAATCAGCGAAGCCAAGCGTTATCCCGTGCTGACCGCTCAATCCGCCGCCTGAGGAAAGTGAACGATGAATCCAAAGCATAAAATTGGCGATGTGATCCTCAAAGCTGACGGTATTTCGATGTCGTTTGGTGGGGTCAAAGCGCTGACCAATATTAGTCTTGATGTTCGTGAGCATGAAATTCTCGCCATCATCGGCCCAAATGGCGCGGGCAAAAGCTCGATGCTTAACGTCATCAATGGCGTCTATCACCCCCAAGAAGGCCGCGTCACTTATCGCGGAAAAGAGCGGGATACGATGGATGCAGGCCGTGCCGCTCGTCAGGGCATCGCGCGCACCTTCCAAAACATCGCGTTGTTTAAGGGCATGAGTGTTCTCGACAACATCATGACCGGCCGCAATCTCAAAATGCACAGCAACTTCTTGCAGCAAGCGTTGTACTGGGGCCGCACCCAACGCGAAGAAGCCAAGCACCGTAAATTCGTCGAAGAAATCATCGACTTTCTCGAAATTCAGCATGTTCGCAAAACACCGGTTGGCCGCTTGCCGTATGGCTTGCAAAAGCGTGTCGAACTAGGGCGGGCGCTCGCCGCCGAGCCGAGTTTGCTGTTACTCGATGAGCCGATGGCAGGGATGAACGTCGAGGAAAAACAGGACATGTGCCGTTTTATTCTCGATGTAAACGACGAGTTCGGCACCACGATCGTGTTGATTGAACACGATATGGGTGTGGTCATGGATATTTCGGATCGAGTCGTTGTGCTGGATTACGGCAAGAAAATTGGCGATGGGCCGCCGGATGAAGTCCGCCAAAACCCTGCCGTGATTGCCGCCTATCTTGGCACCTCTCATTAACCGCGCAGAACAACAAGAATAACGCGAGGAGAAACAGATGGACTTTCAGTTTTTTCTAGAAGTTTTAGTCGGGGGGCTGCTGGCAGGGGTGATGTATTCCCTTGTCGCGCTCGGTTTTGTGCTGATTTACAAAGCCTCCGGTGTATTTAACTTTGCCCAAGGTGCGCTGGTGTTATTTGCGGCGCTGACCTTTGTTGGTTTCCAAGATATGGGCCTGCCATTTTGGGGGGCGCTGATCATCACCTTGGCGGTGATGGTGGCGATGGGGATTGGCATCGAAAGGGTGGTCTTGCGCCGCTTGGTCAATCAACCGCCGATTTCTTTGTTTATGGCAACGATTGGCTTGTCCTTCTTTATCGAAGGTTTGGCACAAATGGTCTGGGGTTCTGAAGTTCATGGCCTAGATCTGGGCATTAACGACGAGCCGTTCGATGTCGGTGGTGTCTTTATCTCGAAGTTTGACTTGTTTGCAGCGGGGATTTCGGCGGTTTTAGTTGCAGTGCTTGCGCTGTTCTTTAACAAAACCAAACTCGGTCGTGCTTTGCGGGCGGTGGCCGATGACCATCAAGCCGCGTTGTCTGTCGGGATTCCGTTACAGCACATTTGGGCGATTGTATGGGCGGTGGCGGGGTTTGTTGCGCTGGTGTCCGGTTTGTTGTGGGGGTCACGTTTGGGGGTGCAGTTTGCCCTGACTTTAGTGGTGCTGAAAGCGCTGCCGGTATTGATTCTCGGGGGCTTTACCTCGGTGCCGGGGGCGATTGTCGGCGGTTTGATTGTGGGGGCTGGGGAAAAGTTGGCTGAAGTGTATTTGGGGCCATACCTCTCCGGCGGGATCGAGAACTGGTTCTCTTATGTGCTTGCCCTCTTGTTCTTGCTGGTGCGTCCAGAAGGCTTGTTTGGTGAGAAACATATCGAACGGGTATAGCTGATTTTTCCCGACTGCTTAAGATTTTGCCGCGCGGATGGGCGCGCGGCCTCTACTAAGGACGCCACACTATGATTTACCGTGAATCCGGACAATTCAAAACGAGTTACAAAGATGACTCGGTGATTTTTCCGATCTTACAAGATCGCCTTGGGATTCTTGTTCTGTTGGTCATCGCGATTTTTGCGGTGCCGATGTTTGCCAGCGAGTACCTCATCGCCGGTATTTTGATTCCCTTTTTGATTTTATCCCTAGCTGCATTGGGCCTGAATATTCTGACGGGCTACGCCGGTCAGCTTTCGCTCGGTTCGGCTGCGTTTATGGCGGTGGGGGCCTTCGCCACCTACAACTTTATGGTGCGGATGCCCGGCATTCCCCTGTTGGTCGCTTTGATTTTGGGCGGGGTGTGTGCCGCACTGATCGGGATTTTGTTTGGCCTGCCTTCGCTGCGCATTAAAGGTTTCTACTTGGCGGTTGCGACCTTAGCCGCGCAGTTCTTTATTGAATGGGCGCTGACGAAGTTTGGTTGGTTCTCGAACTACTCCAGCTCCGGTGTGATCTCTGCCCCGCCAATGGATGTCTTTGGGATCAGTATCGACACGCCTATTCGCAAATATTTGCTGACGCTCGGCATTGTTGCTGTCTTGGCGCTGATGGCGAAAAACCTCGTACGCTCGGCCACGGGTCGTGCATGGATGGCGGTGCGGGATATGGATGTGGCTGCCGAAGTGATTGGCATCCCGATCCTCAAAACCAAGCTGCTTGCGTTTGCCGTGAGCTCGTTTTACTGCGGTATTGCAGGTGCATTGTGGGCTTTTGTCCTGCTGGGTACCGTCGATCCACAAGCATTTGATCTGCATCGTTCCTTCCAAATTCTGTTCATGATTATTGTGGGCGGTGTGGGTTCGATTATGGGTTCTTTCCTCGGTGCGGCTTTTATTGTGTTGCTGCCGATTGTGTTGAACCTGTTTGGTCAGATTTTCCATGATGTCGTTAGCACGCAGTTCTTGTCCAACCTTGAAATGATGTTGTTTGGTGGCTTAATTATCTTCTTCTTGATTGTTGAGCCGCATGGTCTGGCCCGTATGTGGCAGATCGCAAAGGAAAAACTCCGTCTGTGGCCTTTCCCGCACTGACGATCGCTCTTTACCCACAAGACCAAGACGTAA
Organism: uncultured Aquaspirillum sp.; assembly: GCA_964635875.1. GTDB lineage: Bacteria > Pseudomonadota > Gammaproteobacteria > Burkholderiales > Aquaspirillaceae > CAZWRK01. The sequence continues at coordinate 4,229 of CAZWRK010000140.1, read as the reverse complement.
CCACGCATCCATCTCGGAGGAGAAACAGTATGAAATTCATGACTCTCAAAAGCACAGCGCTTGCCGTCGCCGCTTGTTTGGCCGCAGGAACCGCATTAGCCGCAGAACAATTTGTTCCGGTGCCTAGTTATCGCGTTGGCCCGTACGCTTCGGGCGGCTCGAAGTACTACGGCGGCATGATCGATTACATGAACTACGTCAACATGAAAGAAGGCGGCGTGGGCGGGGTCAAGCTGGTCTACGAAGAGTGCGAAACCGAATACAAAAATGACCGTGGTGTGGAGTGCTACGAACGGATGAAGAAAAAAGGCGAAGCTGGCGCTTCGGCATTTAACTTCATGTCCACTGGGATTACCTACGCGACGATGGATCGCGCTGCTGCGGACAAAATTCCACTGATGACCATTGGCTTTGGCCGTGCCGATGCCAAAGACGGCTCGGTGTTCCCGTATGTATTCCCGCTGGTGACTTCGTACTGGAGCCAAGCCACCGCCAAAATTCAGTTTATTGGCCAACGCCTAGGCGGTATGGACAAACTCAAAGGCAAGAAAATCGTCAACTTGTATCACGGCTCGGCCTACGGCAAAGAAACCTTGCCGGTTCTCGAAGCGATGGCGAAAAAATATGGTTTTGAATTGTCCAACGTTGAAGTGCCCGCACCGGGGACCGAACAACAATCCCAATGGCTGGAAATTCGTCGCCAAAAACCGGACTTCGTAATCTTGCGGAGTTGGGGTGTGATGACACCGGCGGCGATTAAATCTGCCGCTAAAGTCGGCTTCCCGCGCGACAAAATCGTGGCGGTTTGGTGGGGCGGTTCCGAGGAAGACGTGATTCCGGCGGGTGATGCCGCAAAAGGTTATATCGCCGGTGCATTTGCAGCCGACGGTAAAAACTTCCCGCTGATTCAAGACATCGAAAAAACCCTTTACGGCGCAGGTAAAGGCAACCTTGGCGACAAGTCTGCCATTGGTACCATGAACTACAACCGTGGCATCGTGGGCGGCATCATGATGGTGGAAGCCATCCGTGTCGCACAGGGCAAATTCGGTAAAAAAGCTTTGAACGGCGACGAAGTGCGTTGGGGCTTAGAGCATCTGAACCTGTCTGCGGATCGACTCAAGCAACTGGGTATTCCGAATATGGTGCCGCCGGTCAAAACCTCGTGCTCCAACCATGAAGGCTCGGGCTATACCCGCTTTATGCAGTGGGACGGCGCGAAGTGGAAGCCGGTGTCGAACTGGATTGCTGCTGATAACGCTGTTTTAGATCCAATGGTGAAAGCCTCTGCCGCGAAATACGCGCAAGAAAAAGGGATTGCACCGCGTGATTGCTCGAAAGAGTAAACCCGCTTGATGGACTGCCCGCTTCAGTATCTGAGGCGGGCAGTAGGATCGGATCGAGGAGAAAACATGACGGCGCAAAATAGCCCAGCACAGAGCAGCAGCGGTAATCCGTATTTGTTGTCTGTGAATAACATCGAAGTCATTTACAACCATGTGATTTTGGCGCTTAAGGGCGTCTCACTGGATATTCACGAAGGCAATATCGTGGCTCTGCTTGGCGCAAACGGCGCGGGCAAAACCACCACCCTAAAAGCCATTTCTAACTTGCTGCGCGCCGAGCGTGGCGATGTCACCAAAGGCTCTATCGAATTCCGTGGCGAGCGTATCGACGATATGACCCCCGATGGGTTGGTCAAGCGCGGCGTAATCCAAGTCATGGAAGGCCGTCATTGTTTTGGTCATTTGACCGTCGAAGAAAACTTGCTGACCGGCGCGTACACCCGCAACGCGAGCCGCGCTGAAATTAAGGCCGATTTAGAGCGGGTTTATCACTACTTCCCGCGCCTCAAGACCCGCCGCACTTCGCAAGCCGGTTACACCTCGGGCGGCGAACAACAAATGGTCGCAGTCGGTCGTGCGTTGATGGCGCGTCCAACGATGATTTTATTGGATGAGCCGTCGATGGGCTTGGCCCCGCAAATCGTCGAAGAAATTTTCGAGATTGTGAAAGACCTCAACCAAAAAGAAAAAGTGAGTTTTCTGCTCGCCGAGCAAAACACGATGGTCGCGCTGCGTTATTCCGACTATGGCTACATCATCGAAAATGGTCGCGTGGTCATGGACGGTAGCGCCAAAGAGTTGGCTGACAACGAAGACGTTAAAGAGTTTTACCTTGGGTTAGCGAAAGAAGGCCGTAAGAGCTTCCGCGAAGTTAAACACTATCGCCGTCGTAAGCGTTGGTTGGCGTAATTGGCCTGCCCCTTTCTTTGCGTGTCGTCCAAGAGGTTTTTGCAATGAAGTACCCAGACCCATTAGAGAAGCGCCCGCATAGCGAACGAATCGCGGATTTATTCGCGCGTTTGCCGCACCAAATTGCTCATGCGCGCCAATATGCGGGTGCGTATCAGCGCATTTTGGCGGCTGTTGATCCGGCAGCGATTGCTTCGCCGGCCGCTTTGGCGACTTTGCCGGTGACGCGCAAATCTTCACTCATTGAAGAGCAGCGCCAACATCCTCCATTCGGTGAATATGCCGCGATTACAGCAGGATCTGCTGCGCGCCTGTTTGCTTCGCCGGGGCCGATTCATGAGCCGGAAGCCAATCGGCCCGATTTTTGGCGGATGAGTCGGGCGCTCGCGGCCGCCGGATTTGAGGCGGGCGATATCGTTCAAAACTGCTTCTCGTACCACTTTACGCCGGGCGGATTCATGCTCGATGCTGGTGCGCGTGCGCTAGGGTGTGCGGTGTTCCCCGGCGGTACCGGTCAAACCGAACAGCAAGTCGCCGCGATGTTTAACCTCGGAGTCACGGCCTATACCGGAACACCGTCATTCTTAAAGATCATTCTCGAAAAAGCGGATGAACTCGGCGTGGCCTTACCCAAACTGCGCAAAGCAGTGGTGACGGGCGAGGCGCTTCCGGTCTCATTACGGCAATGGTTTACCGATCGCGGCATTGTCGTGCGCCAGTGCTACGCCACCGCCGACCTAGGCTTGATTGCCTACGAAACCAGCCCCGGTCATGGCATGGTGGTGGACGAAGATATCATCCTAGAAATTGTCCGGCCCGGTTCGGGCGATGTCGTGGCTGAAGGCGAAGTCGGCGAAGTCGTTGTGACCACGTTTAACCCTGAATACCCGCTGATTCGTTTTGCAACCGGCGATTTATCAGCGTTCCATGCTGAAACCAGCCCATGCGGTCGCACCAATCGTGTCATCAAAGGCTGGATGGGACGGGCCGACCAAACTGCAAAAATTAAAGGCATGTTTGTACATCCCGAGCAAATTGATGCGCTGCTCAAGCGGCACCCCGAAATGGCGCGCGCGCGGCTGGTCGTGGATCGCGTCAACGACGTGGATGACCTCACATTACAAATCGAATTGACTCAAGACGCTTCGGAGGCGCTGACGGAGTCCGTCGTAAAAAGCCTGCGAGAAGTCACCAAATTACGCGGCAAGGTCGAGTGCTTTGCGCTCAACGCCTTGCCGAATGACGGCAAAGTCATCGACGACCGCCGTCAATACAACTAAGCCCAAATGGGTTTTGCCCGCTGGTCGGGCGTGATGGGAGAGATTTATGAGTGCTTTAAACGATTCACAGCTGTTTTCTCCGGCGACCGAAAACGGTGTGCCTCGCGTGCGATTACTGATTAACGGCGAGTTCGTTGACTCGGCAACGACGGAATGGCGCGATGTGGTCAATCCCGCGACGCAAGAAGTGTTGGCGCATGTGCCGTTGGCGACGGCTGATGAGCTGAACGCAGCGGTTTCAGCCGCTAAAACAGCGTTTAAAACATGGCGCAAAACCCCGATCGGCGCGCGGGCGCGGATTTTCCTGAAGCTGCAGCAATTGATTCGCGAAAACATGAGCGAACTCGCTGCAACTTTGACCGCCGAGCAGGGCAAAACCTTGGCTGATGCCGAAGGCGATGTGTTCCGTGGCCTTGAGGTTGTCGAGCACGCCGCGAATATCGGCTCGTTGCAAATGGGTGAGTTTGCCGAAAACGTTGCCAGCGGTGTCGATACCTACACCTTGCTGCAACCGATTGGCGTTTGCGCAGGGATTACGCCGTTTAACTTTCCGGCAATGATTCCGCTGTGGATGTTCCCGATGGCGATTGCCTGCGGCAACACATTCGTCCTGAAGCCTTCCGAGCAAGATCCGTTGGTCACGATGAAGCTGGTCAAATTGGCGCTCGAAGCAGGCGTTCCGGCTGGTGTGTTA
>CAZWRK010000139.1:5440-10439 GCA_964635875.1 uncultured Aquaspirillum sp. | reverse complement strand
CCTGTTTCAAGGCCCGGGACGTGCTGGAAGTGGTCAAGCAGTTGGATGGCGACCCGTTCACCAACTATGTTGGTATGAACGACAAAAACAGCCTAGTGAAAGGGATTGTAAAATCTCTGGATGCTAAAGGTGCTGTGATCACTCTCGATAGCGATGTTGAAGGCTACCTGCCTGCTTCTGAGCTGACTCGCGACCGTGTTGAAGACATCCGCACTCACCTCAAAGAAGGTGATGAAGTGGAAGCCTTGATCATCAACATTGATCGCAAAGGTCGTAGCCTGAAGCTGTCAGTGAAAGCAAAAGACTTTGCAGATGAAGCCGGTGCAATGAAAAACTTGCAAACAGCTGACTCAAGCGCTGGCACAACTAATCTGGGTGCGCTGCTGAAAGCGAAGCTCTCAAATAACGCCGAGTAATAGGGTGGCGTGATGACAAAATCCGAGCTGATCGCAAGGCTCGCGGAGTGCTACCCACAGCTGGTGGCTAAGGACACCGAGATGGCCGTTAAGATCATCCTCGATGCCATGGCCTCCAGCCTGTCCCAAGGGCAGCGCATTGAGATTCGTGGCTTTGGAAGCTTTGATCTCAACTACCGCCCCCCGCGTGTCGGCCGTAACCCAAAATCTGGCTCAAGTGTTAACGTGCCCGAAAAGTACGTTCCACACTTTAAAGCCGGAAAAGAGTTACGTGAGCGTGTAGATGCTCGGGCTTAGGGGTAGTCTGTGAACCGCTAAAAGCGTTCCCCATAAAATAAAAATGCCGCGATTAAATCGCGGCATTTTCTATTTCATACAACGGAAAGAAGAGTACCTGCAAAGCAAATTAGAGCTCATCATCAGGTTCTGTTTTTGCTCGAACTGCTTTTTTCAAGCTTTTGTATAAATCTGGATGCGTTTCTTTCAGATAACCAATCACTTCAAAATCTTCACTTTTTACCTTTGAGAGATCAACTTGCTCAATATGCACCAGACGCAAAAGCTCTCGTACAGGCTTCGGGATATTACGACCAGATTCATAGCGCGATCCGCCAGACTGGGTCACGCCAATCTGACTCCAGAACTCTTGCTGGTTAATCCCTAACTTGCGACGAATATCGCGTGGATTAATAATTTTGTCGAACTTCATTGATGAACCCGCCTTTGCCTAGTTTGAAAACAGCTTCATGCAATGATAGACAGATAAAAACCAAAGATCATTCTTTTTTAAGAATCATCGACAAAATGGCACAAATTGCCTATGAAGCAGCGCCCCTCGCCCGGAAGCCAGCGACGCAAGCAATGCGAGAAAAGTTACTTTAAGTCGGGTCGATAATGTAATCGCGCGTATCCGCAGCAATCTCACGTCGTTCAGCTAATGCACGCCGCCGGTCGCGTAAACTTCGCTCGCGATCCAGTTGGGTTTGACTCGGTTTTGCGTAAGGAACACCTCGCAAAATATCCGCAATCGTGCAATTGCGACGAGCCTTAAAACGTTCTGCGCCTTGACTAATATGCATACGACCTCCCGTAGAGGGTGAAGCACTATAAGTATCGCCAGCTTGTGGCCGGAGCCTGTTTTAAATGTATACCCTCACGGGCAAAAACCGAACTCTTTATTGCACCTTATTCAGCCTGACTCAAGTTACAAGGGTATTGCTAACACACTATGGCTTTTGCTTGAACGCTTGCAAACGATGCATCACGGCCTTCTTTTCCTCATCGCTGTACACATTCCAAAACGTCACTTCTTCAAACGTCCGACCGCACCCACGACACACATCATCACCCAATGCAGTACTGCAATAACCAATACATGGACTATCCGTCTGAGAGTGAAGCAAAGTATTCAACTGCAAATCCTTAGACCTCGCAACATTACATTGGCAAAGACTTACCATCGTTAAAATACAACCAACCTTTAACAATCCGATAAATCGTCCACACCCATGCAACAAACAACACAATCAAGCCAACACCAAAAAAAGCAGTGACCCCACCCAAAACACTCCACAACAAAGCAAACCAAAACGTACGAATTTGCCAGTTAAAGTGCGAAGCAAGCCACGTACCTTGAACCTCATCACGCTTCACATAGTTGATGATTATGGCAGCAATAATAGGAACACCCGCTAAAAATAACGACAGTCCCTGCAAGATATAGACCAGCAAAGTAATCTGTCTTAGGGATTTCAATTGATCAAACTCATTAGGCTGAATCGAATACATAGAACCTCTTATTGGTCAAAATCACATTTTACGCACACTTTGCACAGATCTTCTTTGCAGCACGCCTAACAACATAACCAAATTCAGCATTTTTTTCATTTGACATAGATCAATACGGCTATTTCAGGCACATCCACAATGGAACCACTCACTGAATGCCTTTTATCGACGCATCCAGTTTGTCTACACTAAAGGATACGCAAATGGAACTGCTCAAAGAAATGCTGTCGTCAGATGTCGGTATTATGAGTCTGGTCACGATCGTCGTCGCCTCGTTGGTTGTGGGCTATGCCGTCGCCTTCTTCATTCGGAAAGCAAACGAAGCACCGCCGCCATCCGAAGACAACAAGAAATAACGCTTCTTGTCATCCTCTATGCGCCCCTCTTGGGCGCATTTTGTTGCGCCCTATTCGGTGAATCAAGCCCAATATCGGCGTATTGCCCCACTTTCTTGCCAATTTGATCATCCTTGCCTTGATTTACTGAAATATTCGCGCATTATTGTTGTTACAATCCGCGCCCTGAATCGTTCCCCGCAACCAGAGTTCAAATCGAACAGATCGACCCGAACTGGAAGGCGCTACTTCGGCCGAATGCCGTGAAACGGAGGGCGAATTTGTTAATTCCGATAAAAAGGAAACAGTTTCATGGCATGGACCATCAACGATAGCTGCAATTTATATGGTATTCGACACTGGGGCGTCAGCTTTTTTGACGCAGGCCATAACGGCAACGTCATCGTGCGCCCCAAGGGCCGCGAAGGCGCAGACATTGACCTCTATGAATTGTCGGTCAAATTACGCGAAAACGGCCTTTCCCTCCCCTTGCTTGTCCGTTTTCCCGACATTCTCCAGCAACGCGCGCGCCGAATTATTGAAGGCTTTACCCAAGCACGAACAGACTACGACTACACCAGCCAATACACCCTGTTATACCCCATCAAGGTTAACCAACAAGAAGCCGTCGTCAAAGGCATTATTGCCGACCCAACCCTACCCATTGGCTTAGAAGCGGGCTCCAAGCCCGAGCTCATGGCCGTCCTCGCGCTCGCGCCACAAGGCAGCACCATCGTTTGCAATGGCTACAAAGACCGCGAGTTCATCCATCTCGCACTGATCGGACAAAAACTTGGTCATCGCGTTTTTATCGTGATCGAAAAAGAATCCGAAGTGCAATACGTGATTGATGAGGCCGCTAAACTCAACGTCACCCCTAATATTGGCCTCCGCGTGCGCCTCTCCACATTAGCAGGTGGAAAATGGGCCGACACCGGCGGTGAAAAAGGCAAATTTGGTCTCTCTGCTGCGCAACTGATCCAAGTCGCAGACCGCTTTATTGCTGCGGGCCTCAAAAACTCCGTGCGGCTACTGCACTTCCATATGGGCTCGCAGATTGCCAACATCTCCGACTATCGACATAGCTTTCATGAAGCCATCCGTTATTTTGGCGAACTGGTTCACTTAGGACTGCCGCTTGATCACCTCGATGTCGGCGGCGGATTGGGCGTCGATTACGATGGAACGCATTCGCGCAACGACAGCTCAGTCAACTACACCATCGGCGAATATGCAGAAACGATCGTGTCGATGGTCAAGGACTTCTGCGACGAGCAAGGCATCGCTTATCCGAATCTCATGAGCGAATCCGGCCGCGCGCTGACCGCCCATCATGCGGTGTTGATTGTCAACGTCACCGACGTTGAACGCCCCGCTGTTGATGTACCGGCCTTATCCAGCGAAACCGTCGACGCAATGCCCGCACCGCTTGCCAAACTTTACGAGCTGGCCACCAGTGCAGATATCCTGACCGCAACCGAAACCTATTTCCGCGCCGGTCAATATGTCGCAACAGTTTCAGAAATGTACGTGAACGGCATTCTCAGCATTCGCGAAAAAGCCCTCGGAGAACAATGCTACCTTGCACTTTGCCGCCGTATTTATGGTGCACTGAACACGCTACAGCGCTCCCATCGTCCTGTATTTGACGAACTTGGCGACAAGCTAGCAGATAAATACTTCTGCAATTTCTCGGTTTTCCAGTCGCTCCCCGACACATGGGCGATTGATCAATTGCTTCCGATCACGCCGATTCACCGCCTTGATGAACAACCGACCCGACGCGCAGTTTTGCAAGATTTAACCTGCGATTCGGATGGCAAAGTGACCCAGTACGTTGACCAACAAAGTATTGAATCAACGATGCCAGTTCACGACCTGAAAGAAGGCGAAGAATATCTCCTTGGAGTCTTCCTTGTCGGCGCTTATCAAGAAATTTTGGGCGATATGCACAACCTTTTCGGCGACACCGATAGCGTCAACGTCTATTTGGATGAGGCCGGAGAAGTCAGCTTCCGTGGCGTCGAAATGCATGACACCATCGAAGATATGCTGCGCTATGTGCACCTGCAGCCCGATGAGTTGATGGCACGCTATCGCGAAAAAATCTTTGCCGCGCCACTCGACGGCGCGGATCGTCGCGCCTTTCTCGAAGCGTTGCGCAATGGGCTTCATCACTCAGCTTATCTGGTGGTATAACCGCGCGATCGCCTGCTCGCACTCGCCCGCCTTGCGCCCAAAAAGAACGGGGACCAAGGAAAAATATTTAGTCATATAACGGTTATTTTCTCGTCACATGACTACTTTATAGTGCCCCTATCCCCGATGGATGCCTAGGTGAGGGCGGGCCAAAGTCCTCGCACCAATTCTGAAAAAACCCCGCCAGTGATACTGAGCGGGGTTTTTTGTTGATCTGGAAAGGCAAGCGGACTCACCACGCCTCTTGATGCTGAATTACAG
>CAZWRK010000139.1:0-5340 GCA_964635875.1 uncultured Aquaspirillum sp. | reverse complement strand
GTGTCTTGCCAAATTTCTTCGGCGGTCGTTTGGCGGTGAATTTCGGGGTTTGCCGGATTCTCGAACTGTTGTGGAATCAGATAACGGCTATCGGCTGCCGCCATTTCGTTTGCTTTAGCAATTGCGCCGCCCATGCCTTCGGCACCGGGGGTCAAAATCAATTCCGCACCATAGGCGCGCAATAAAATACGGCGCTCGCGGCTCATGGTTTCGGGCATCACAATCGTGAGTTTATAGCCTCGTGCCGCACACACCATCGCCAGGCCAATGCCGGTATTGCCAGAAGTCGGCTCTAAAATCACCGTTTCAGGGTGAATTAAGCCCGCCTGCTCAGCCGCATCAATCATCGCCACCGCAATCCGGTCTTTGACACTGTGCGCCGGATTAAAAAATTCGAGTTTGGCCAAAACGGTCGCACCGTTTTCTTCAGTCAAGCGATTCAAACGAACCAGCGGGGTATTACCAATTAATTCCGTCACATTTTGAGCGATACGCATTTTTTTTCCCAAAAAATAGAATAGGGCGAGACCCAATTAAGGATACGCTGGATTTTGCCGAATTTCTAAAAGCGATTGCTTCTATCCATAGCGCCAGACAGCTTAAACCACGTATAACCGCGCTGTGTGCCCACAAAATTACAGCAGCTTTTTCACGACACCTAACAATTCTTCAATCGCCTCTTCGCCATCTCCCGCTTCTATCGCACCTTTTACGCAACCGCGCGCGTGTCCAGACAGCAGCCCCAACGCCACACCATCCAACGCGGCTTTGACTGCAGCGACTTGCGTCAAAATATCCACGCAATAGCGATCCTCTTCGACCATGCGTGAAATCCCACGGACTTGGCCTTCAATGCGGCTGAGGCGCTTTTGCAAAGCCAGTTTATCGGCACGAATCACGCGTCGAACGTCTTCAGGGGCATCTTCCGGCACACAGTGCGGGCAGGGGGGTTTAGTCGCTTCACTCATCAAATCTATGTCCAAAACCGAGCCAATCATCAAGCGCGCTATAGTACGCGAAAACAGGGATTTCGCGGCAGCTTGCACCACCCAACACCTAGCGCCAGCGCTTCAACAACAGCGTATTCAACACCACCGAGACCGAGCTCATTGCCATTGCGCCGCCTGCAATCACCGGATTCAACAACCCGAACGCCGCCAAGGGAATCCCTAAGATGTTGTAGAAGAAGGCAAAAAATAGATTTTGGCGAATTTTTGAAAGCGTGCTTTTAGACAAGCGAATCGCATCGCCGACATGACGCAGATCGCCTTTAATCAGCGTAACATCGGCCGCTTCAATCGCAATATCGCTGCCGGCACCAATGGCAAAACTCACATCCGCAAGCGCCAAAGCCGGCGCGTCATTAATGCCGTCGCCGATCATGGCAACTTTTTCCCCCTGAGCCTGCCACTGGGCGATGCGATCGGCTTTTTCTTTGGGTGATAGCTGCGCATGACATTCCGAAATCCCAGCCTCTGCCGCAATCGCCGTTGCCGTCGCGACGTGATCGCCGGTGAGCATCACCACCCGCAAACCTTGACTCTGCAAATAAGACACCGCTTGCCGCGAAGAAACTTTTAACGCATCGGCCAGCGCAATAAACCCTTCCACCTGCTCGCCCCGCTTCACGGCAATTGCCGTCCATCCTTTCGCCCGCCACGTCGCCAAGCAATCCGGTAACGCTTGCTCGGCGTCGAGCAACCATTCAGGCCGACCGACCGCCACACGCGCCTGATCGACCCAACCACTCGCACCTTGCCCAGCGGTCACGGTCAGATCACGCACGGGAGAAATCGACACACGACGCTGCTGCGCCTCATCCAAAATAGCGCGCGCCAGCGGATGCTCAGACCCCGCTTCTACCGCCGCAGCTAAAGCCAAGACCGTATCAGCCGGATAAGACCCGCAAGGCTGAATCGCCATCACGGCCGGTTGACCTTCGGTGAGCGTGCCAGTTTTATCGAGCGCGATGAGCGTGAGACGACCAGCCGCCTCTAAAGCGCTGGCATTGCGAAAAAGCATGCCGCGTTGCGCCCCCAAGCCGACCCCGACCATGATCGCGGTTGGGGTCGCCAAACCCAGCGCGCAGGGGCACGCAATCACCAGTACCGCCACCGCCGGAACTAAACCCGCTACCCAAGCCCCCGCCATCCATGCAGTGATCAACCCCGTGAATACAGCAATGACCAGCACAACAGGAACGAAAATCCCTGAAATTTGATCCGCTAAACGCTGAATAGGCGCTTTTGAACCTTGAGCCTGCGCTACGAGGCGAACAATTTCGGCTAATTGCGTTTCGTGTCCCAAACGCTCGGCGCGAACAATCACACTCCCCGATTGGCTTTGTGTGCCCGCCAACACCGACATGCCAACCTGCTTATCGACGGGCAAACTTTCACCAGATAACAGGCTTTCGTCAAAGGCGGCTTGGCCTTCGATGACAGTACCGTCAATAGCAGCACGTTCGCCATGTCGAATCACGACCTCATCATGTAACTGCAGCATCGCTACGGGGATTTCCTCGATCACTCCATGGCGGCGCACACGCGCTGTTTTGGGCGCGAGCTGAATCAAAGCGCGAATCGCATCCGATGTTTGATGACGAGCGCGGCTTTCGAGAAATTTACCGAGCAGCACCAGCGTGATAATCGATGCCGAAGCCTCAAAGTACACATGTAAAGCGTGTTGGTCGGTCAGCGTTACCCACGCCGACCAGAAAAATGCAATCGATGTTCCTAGCGCAACCAGCACATCCATATTCGCACTGCCATGGCGCAAGCTGCTCCATGCACCACGATAAAAGCGCGCCCCAGCGATCAATTGCACCGGAAGCGCTAACGCAAACTGCAGCCACCGATTTAAAACGCCATGATGCCCACCGGCCATCGCCGCCATTTCCAATAAAAACGGTAGGCTAAACGCCACTGCCAACCAGAATGTCCACGGCGCTTTTAAGGTGCTCTCCAGCGCAGCTGTCTCAATATCCGATCGCAGCTCACTGGCCTGAAAGCCCGTCTCTTCTACCGCTTGTATCAGTTCCGGCAATGGCCATAGGCCGCTTGGAAAACTCAGCTCGGCGGTTTCGCTTGCCAGATTGACTGTCGCCTGCACCCCCTCCAAACGGTTAAGCACTTTCTCAAGCCGCTGGGCGCATGAAGCGCAGGTCATTCCATGGATGCGCAAGCGAATTAGAACACTCGGCACAGAAAATCCAGCCTGATTGAGCGCTTCTACGATCGCCATGCGCCCACCTGCGGGACAGGTCTCAAGCGTAATCTCTGCAGATTCACTCGCAAAACTCACCGTGGCTTGCAGACCTTCGAGGCGGTTTAAGACTTTTTCTGCGCGCTGTGCACACGCCACACAGCTCATTCCCTGCACAGGAAGATGGAGCGATAGAGGAGTTCCAGACATAGCCAAGCCTTCCATTAACATACCCCTAAAGGGTATATGAATCTCACAAGATTCACCAGAAAATATCGTGTGATTCGAGCACTCCGCCCAAAGAAATTCAGCGCGATGAATAGTTCGACCGCCTATAGGAAAATTGCCAAGCGGCAGGAGGAAAGTTATCTTTTCCGAAGTCGGGCGGCTTGTCAGCAGAATGACATCCCGCGATCATGTCATATATCTGACATAAATCCCCTTTATCCTCACCCCTCTTGTAGGAAGCACTCATGACTAAAACCGTCAATTGCATCAAACTTGGCCGCGAAGCCGAAGCCCTTGATTTCCCCCCGCTGCCTGGCCCACTCGGCCAGCGGGTTTTTGAAAATGTCTCAAAAGAAGCATGGCAAACGTGGCTACGCCAACAAACCATGATCATCAACGAAAACCGCCTCAACCTTGCGGATTTGCGCGCTCGCCAATACTTGGCGCAACAGCTTGAAAACTACTTCTTTGGCCAAGGGGCCGATATGCCACAAGGCTACACCCCACCGCCGGGAGCCTAACTGATCCCAGCGAGCCGAAATGGCTCGCTTTTTTCCATCTGCCAGAATCGTCCAATACGCCATGTCCGCTATTACCGACCAGCTTCTCAATCGTGAATTGGGATTAATCGAATTCAACCGCCGTGTGCTTGCACAAGCGGAAAACGAGAACGTGCCGCTCTTAGAACGACTCAAATTCTTGTGCATCGTCTCAAGCAATGTGGATGAATTATTTGAAGTCCGCGTGGCATGGCTCAAAGAAACCGCCAGCCTCACCCCTGAGCGGATTTTGGCAGATGGCTCGACGCCCGCTGTCGCTCTCGCAAAAGTCACGGCAGCGGCGCACACCCTAGTCGAACGCCAGTATGAACTCATGCGCGACACGATTTTTCCGGCCCTCGCCCAAGAAGGCATTCGCTTTGTGCGCCGGAATGAATGGAGTCCCGAACAAAAAGAATGGATTCAACAGTATTTCTTCAATGAAGTGATGCCGATCCTGACGCCGATTGGCCTTGACCCATCGCATCCCTTCCCCAAGCTACTCAACAAGAGCTTGAACTTTGCAATTGAGCTAGAAGGCAAAGATGCTTTTGGCCGAAATTCCGGCATTGCCATTGTGCAAGCGCCGCGCATTTTGCCACGGGTGATCCGGCTCCCCAAAGCCATCTCCAACGCGGAGCATAACTTTGTCTTCCTATCGTCGATTCTGCACAGCCATGTGCACGAACTGTTCTCGGGCATGGAAGTCAAAGGCTGCTACCAATTCCGTGTCACCCGCAATAGCGAACTGAACGTCGAAGAAGAAGAGCTGAAAAACCTGCGCACCGCCTTGCAAGGCGAGCTGCGCCACCGCCAATACGGTGAAGCCGTGCGGCTCGAAATTGCCGACACCTGCCCGCCGCATATGGAAGAATTTTTGCTCAATCATTTTGAGCTAGAAAAACAAGATTTGTTCCGCGTCGATGGCCCCGTCAACCTCGTACGGCTGATGCAAGTTCCCGACCTTGTTGAGCGCCCAGATCTTAAATTCAAACCGTTTATGCCGCGCCTGCCGTTAGCCCTGAAGAAAAAAGGCGATCTACTGGCAGCGATGCGCAAAGGTGATCTGGTTTTACATCATCCGTACCAGAGCTTTCAGCCGGTGATTGACCTGCTCAATATCGCCGCAACCGATCCACACGTCGTGGCGATCAAAATGACGGTCTACCGCACTGGCACCGAGTCCGCCTTGATGGAATCACTGATTGCGGCCGCGCGTGCAGGTAAACAAGTCACGGTTGTAGTCGAACTGATGGCGCGCTTTGACGAAGAAGCCAATATCAGCTGGGCCAGCCGCCTCGAAGACGCCGGTGCCCACGTTGTCTACGGAGTTTACGGCTATAAAGTTCACGCCAAAATGCTGATGGTC
>CAZWRK010000138.1:0-10462 GCA_964635875.1 uncultured Aquaspirillum sp. | reverse complement strand
TTTATTACTACACTGACGGTACAATTAAAGAAATATTAAAAAGTTTGGAGTAAATTATGAATAACTACAACCCAAATACAGGGGCATTTATGGCAAGTAATGATAATCCTTATAAAACCGAAAAAAGTGAGAAAATTAAGCAAACAAAGTTAGATGAGATATTAACACACTTACAAGCATTATCAGTTTTAAAAGCTATGGAAGTTTGGGAAAACCCAGATACAAAGTTTTTTGAAATGGATATGATTAAGTTGGTGAAAAAAGCAGAACAACAAATAAGTGAGTTGATTGATGATGTGATAGGTGAGAGAAAATCAATTGAGGAATTAAAAGGTTTAATGTATGCATTAAATGATTTAGCAACACAAGTAGCTTTTAAAGAGGGTTATAATACCGCCATTAAACAACAAAGAAAAAAGTTAAAGGAGTAAATATGAAAACATTAAATGTTTTGGAATTAGAGTTAAGAAGGGAGTTCGAATGTTAAAGAAAAAAGGTACAGCTATATTCGATGACTACGGAAACTTTGTAGAGTTTATAGAGGAAGGTGGTAGTGAGAGTCCTAAAGCTTCTCCATCTCCTTCCCCACGTCCTAGTATTTCAGATCCTATGGAGAGAATGATTAAATCAGCCCTAAAAGCTGGTATGCTACCCTCTTCTACTGGGGATTTACTTAGAATGTTACAAAGAAACTATATAGACCCCGAAGGTATGCCAGTTGCAACTACAGAAGGTATGGAAAAACAGGGGCATAAGTTTGATGATAAGCCTCTGCACGTCCCCTTCTTCTATAGGAAATTAGCTTCTATTATGAGGGACAATATGTATGACCGAGAAGTCTCTGGGTTTAGATCGGGAAAACTTAATCATAAAGTCCTATATAAAGTGATGTTAGATAATCCTAGGGTATTTAAAAGGAAGTTCGAGCGTAAGAATAAGAAGTACAATGTGGTTGTTATGGTTGATGTGTCGGGTTCGATGGCGGATGAAATGGCTTATGTTGATAAAAGGGTAATAAGGAGATGTGATATTGCTTTCGATATGGTTGAGGTGTTAGTTAGAGGATTCAACCAGAATGGAATTAATTATTCTATTCAAACCTTTAACTCAGTACCTAGAGTTACAAAAGACATCTATCAGAGGATGGAGTTTACTAAATTGATGAGTAATGTACGTGATGATTTAGATCCAGGTGGAGGTAACGATGAGGTTAGAGCTTTAAGACAAATAGATAAGACATTTAAAAAGGTCAGAGATGGGAAGAATATCGCTTTATTTATTACAGACGGTGAGTCTGGTAGGTCTAGAGATGAGATAAGGAAAGAAGTTTCTTCTATCGAGAAGAAAGCAAAGGTGTTTGCATACGGAATGGCAACTGATTCAGTTAAGAGTTACTTCAAGAACCCCTCAGTGTGTAACACTAAGGAAGAGTTTATGGGTGCTGTTATAGGGGACTTAAGTAGATATATTAGAAGAGGTTAATAAGATCATTGACAAATGGGTGTAAAAGGTATATACTGTTTAAGAGTATGAGAATAAAATCTTGTACCCACACATATTCATAGGCGGTGCTACCGTTAGGGCAGGGCGGTAGCACCCCAAACCGAAGACATTATAAAATTATAAAATTTGAGACACAAAGAGATGCGATTAGGGGATATTAAAATGCAAAATACAGAAATCACTTTGAATGATCTAAAAAAGAACACTATGGATGAGAAAACAAAAAGGAATCTACAGATATATTTAGATAAATTAGGTTTAGAGAAACCCACAGATCTGAAACCAGTAAAATCTCCAAAAACATACCGTGTACTGTCACAAGAACACGATCTATCAATTAAAAGATTATTGGAGATAGTCAACAAGTATAAAAATTTATATGGGGGAAATAGAAAGTGACCCTTTCCGAAGAAGCAGAGTTAGAGGATTATTTTAAAACCAATCCTATAATCGAGCTACCTATTAACATTATGACTGACAAACTGAAAGAAGAAATACAAAATAAAACAAATGAAAAACTAGATAGATACGCAGTACAGCAAATTATTCCCGAAGCTGTAGTATCTGCTACGTTTACAGTACAAAGTAAGGACGGAATCAATACTCTATTATCTTTTAGAGGGGCTGATATTGCAGAGTTCTTAGATGAACTTCCTGTAATAGAAGAGAGCTTAAAGAAATTAGGGTATGTAGCACAACCTGTAAGAAGCTACGGTGGTTTTGGTAAACCTCAAGCTGAGAAAAAGGTAGTAGGAAAGTGTCCTAAATGTGGTGGAGATGTTGTTGCAAAGACAACTAAAGACGGTAAAGCTTTTACTGAATGTGTAAATAGAAAATTCGACTTCACAACTAAGAGAACTACTGGTTGTGATTATATAAATTGGGAAACAGATTTGCACTCGACTATCGGCTCTGCTAATACGAGCGGGATGTCGAATCCAAGCTCAGAAGGAGATGCCCCAAGTGAGGCACAGAAAAAAGTTATATTAGACAAAGCTCCTGAGTTATGGAATGAGGGTCTTACAAAGAAAGAAGCTACACAAATTATTGGATCTATATTTAATAAGTAGTAATTATGACTACTGATAAAGATATAATTGTCTTAAATAAAAAAGAGATAACGAAAGTT
Source organism: uncultured Aquaspirillum sp. (assembly GCA_964635875.1). Lineage (GTDB taxonomy): Bacteria > Pseudomonadota > Gammaproteobacteria > Burkholderiales > Aquaspirillaceae > CAZWRK01. The sequence continues at coordinate 7,830 of CAZWRK010000138.1, read as the reverse complement.
GCAGTTGAGAGTGGCAAGCTTGTCCTAATAGCAAAGGCTGACGAGTCTTTGTTCGCGTTTCTAAAACATCGGGACTACATAAACGAGTTATACGAAACTATAAAAGCGGAAATTACCAAGGCAGGGCTATCACTAGACCCTGAATTTGCTGGCATTATTGGAGAAAATGTTAAGGCTTCTCTTCGTGCCTATGGTGCGAAATATTCATACAACAAAAGCGACGAGGTTAAGCTTAGACCTTTTCTGAAAGAAAGTATAAATTTTACTGTTGATGCGGATCTTGTTGACAAGTATAGAAAAGAAGTTGGGGAATTACCCGACGGTATTATCGAGGTCAATAGGAAAAAATCAATGGACTTCACCTATAAAAAAGGTGACAAATAATATGAGATACAAAGAAGAAGTTAACTTGAAAAGTTTAAGTGATAAAGAAATACAGGAAATATATGCTAGAGGTAAACAGAAAACACTCAATGCAATAGATGATTTAAAAGCGGCTATTGAATCTGGGGACTTGGAATCTATAAACGGATTTCTCTACTTCACAGGCAAAGGTATAAACTCTAGATTAGGTTCTAGGTTTAGTAATATGTACGCTGTAGGACAACCAGGGGAGATCATAGATAGCTTAGTAGAAGCTATGGTCGAACAGGTTAGAGAAAATAGTGAGGATGATGTGACTCCTCTATTAAAAATAATGGAAAGAGTTATTGAAGGGTGGAACAAAGCAAAGAAATCAGGATTTAAACTTCACAATAAGGATGATAAGGATATTATGGATGCCTTAGAAGAATTAGAAGACACATTAAGAAAATTAACAGGGAAGGAAAAATAATAATGTTTAACGATAATGGCGAAACAAAAATATACAGAAGAGATGAGATGACTTCAGACCCTATTAAATTTGAGGAGGTCTTGACTAGGAATAAAAAAGAATTTGTTGAAGCCTTAGGCTCCTGTTTTATTAACGAGGATAGAGGAGAACTTAGAGCAGGATTAGTGTTTGGTAAGTTACAACCAGTGGGGTATCTTAAAAACTCAACTAATGCGTTTATGGCTTTTGGGAGTCCTGAAGATATTAAAGAAGCGATAACCGTAGGGCTTGTAGAAAATAACGATATGTTTACATTAGTATCAGAAGCAGTTAAAAAAGCCTTTCTAATTAAGTTAGTGAGCAACCCCGTAGGTAAAGAAGAAAAACTAAAATTAATAAGAGATGCGATAGACAAAATTAAAAAAGGATTATGAGTAAAGTAAGAACATTAAACAATATTGTTGCTTTCTGTGCATTAATGGAAAATAATGGAGGCATTCTTGGGAAGTCACCAGACTATATCCGAGAGAAGTTTGAGCGATATTGTTTATCAGATAATCCTGGTGAGTGGCTTTATGGGTTAGATCCTATAAGAATAGGGCAGGTAATCGAATGGGACTTAACCTGGAATCCGAAAGTTGAATTACCTAAATATGAAAGAAAAAAACCTGCCTCGAAAAATAAGGATAAGCTACAGTCTTCTACAGTCTTGGGAACGGGGGGATAAGGAGTCGGTAGTCGAAATGTACTACCATCTAAATCAACCAACGAACCGAGCTATGGAAGAGGGTAGAAATATCCACAAGAACATTGAAAATTTCATAAACAAAAACAAGAAATTTCCTTCCTGGTTATTCAATGCCTCGTTAAAGGCTCCACTGTGCGAAAACTCATTTACGTGCGATTACAGCGATTATTTTGACTTAAAGGTCATAATAGACTGCTTAGATTCACCAAATATCTATGAGTTTAAGACAGGTAAGCAGAATAGTATGTCTTGGGCGAGGACGTATCAAATACCTATCTATTTTTTAGCTTGCGAAATGCAGGGAATAAAAATTGAGAAAGCATTTTTGATACATTACAACCAACACGATAAAACTAGGGACTGGACTTTAGTGTGGAATACGAAATCCGCTAGAAAAAAAGCCCGTGAGTATATAGATAAGATTGCACCTGAGATTTATCAATTTTTTCAGAAGGAGGGTTTAATCTAGAATGGGTACTCGTATAATGTACTGGCGAGTAGGACGGCGTAAGGGGGCTCAAGTTACCTTTAAGTATTGTGACCTCTGCGGAGAAGGTGTGGGTGTTACTAAATATCCTGGAGAGGATTTTAAACACAGCATCTCGGAATTAGTACCTTACTTAGATCCTAAGTATGGTAGTAAAGAACTCTGCTCATCCTGTCTGTCCTGGCTTTTAAGGCACAGAGAAGATGGTACAATAGAATGGGAATGGCAAAATCCACTGCTCGTAAGACGACCACAAAAGAATATAGGGAGACCACGAGGGGCTATTTATTCGAGATAGTACCAGTAAGTAAACCTAGACTAACTAGGAGAGATCGCTGGGCTCGAAGACCGATAGTATTACGATGGTTTACCTTCAAAGACAAAATGATTTCTTTAGCAGAGAAATCTGGATACAAAGTCGCCTCAGAACTAGATATTGAATTTCACATAGCTATGCCTCCTTCTTGGAGTAAAAGCAAGCGACAGCTTATGCTTGGCAAACCTCACCAACAACGACCAGATATTGATAACCTTGTTAAGGCGTTTCTAGATGCCTTATGTGAGGAAGATTCTTACGTTTATGATATTAGAGCTAGAAAGTTTTGGTCCAATACTGGATACATATTAATAAATTAAACTAACCTATGTACGACGACGAAAAGAAAACAACACTTAAGATAGGATTCGCAGGGATATTTGCAATAGCACTTATCATATTTTTATTCTTTGCTTTATTTGGAATCTTCGGATCCATTGGAGCAGGAGAACGGGGAGTTAAGACTAGATTTGGAGCACCCACTGGAGAGATCCTTGGGGAAGGTTTATATGTAAAGATGCCATATTTCGAGGGAGTTAAAAAAGTAAACATTAAAATTCAATCTGCAACTACAGATGCCAATGCGGCTTCTAAAGATTTACAGACTGTAAACACTAAAGTTACTTTAAACTTTTTACTAAACCCTGATAAAGTATTATTACTTTATAGAGAGATAGGTTTGGAGTATAAGACAACTATTATAGAACCTATGATTCAAGAAGCTGTTAAGGCTAGTACAGCTAAATATACAGCTGAAGAATTAATAACTAAGAGAAGTGAAGTTAGAGATCTTATAAAGACTGACTTAACTGGGAGACTTAATAAGTACGGAATCAAGCTAACTGAGTTTAACATTGTTAACTTCTCATTTAGTGAATCATTTGATAAGGCTATAGAAGAGAAGGTAACTGCAGAACAAAATGCTTTTGCAGCTAGAAACAAGTTAAAACAAATTGAGTTTGAAGCTCAACAGAAAGTAGCCTCCGCAAAGGGAGAAGCTGAATCTGTTCAATTACAAGCAATCGCTAAAGCAGAATCTATAAGAATTGAATCTCAGGCATTACAGAATAACCCTCAATTACTAGAGCTACGTGCTATAGAAAAATGGAATGGTGTTCTACCTCAATATACATTAGGTGGAAATACAGTACCTTTTATTAACATTAATAAATAATAGTTATGGTGTGATTGAGAGCTACGGCGATTTAAACGTAGCTCTCAATCTATAAAAAATATGAAGACAAAATATGTGTACGATAAAGTAAAAGAATTATTAGAAGCGGATCCTGCGACACGAGACAGCGATAAAAAACTTCTTTGGGCTTTCTGGGAGTTAGAAGGAATATTTGACCCATCCCCAGATGTTCCTGGTATGTACTTTATAGACAAAGAAATGTTCCTAAGCCTTTACTGTACTGCGGCTGAGTCTATTACTAGAGCTCGTCGTATGGTACAAAAGATGCACCCAGAGTTAGGCTCTACATCTAGAGTTAAATCTGGAAGGAAGGAAAAGGAACTAAGTAAGGGGACGTTTGTGTTTAGAGAGGGGGCTTAGTATGAAGATGGAAATTAGAATGTCTAGCCGTGGAGTAAAATCAGTACGTAAGAGATACGCAGACTGGCGTAGAAAAACTATGGAAAGTAAGATATATATTGCGACTTTATTTGCTCTTTGTAGAGGCAAATGTCCTATATGTGATGTGGATATGATACTGAGTTTTAATGACGTAGATAATCAACAACCTTTCTGTGCAACCTTAGATCATACGGATCCTCTAAGTGAGATACTCGAACACAGAAAATACGGATTACAGATAATGTGTAAGGCTTGTAATGAGAAGAAGGGAAACACTAAAACCCCACAGGATAGTTAGTCCTGTGGGGATTGAAATTAAAATCTTGTTAAACCTTTAGTTAGGTTTGCATTATCTAATTCTTTACCTACTTCGTGTAGGACTTTATCTATAAACTTAAGAGCTGCTATAGCTGCAGTTATACCGATTACTTTTAGATTGATTTCCCCTGAGTCTAAACTCATTATAAGAACGGGTATTACAGCAATAACTACAACCCTCAATAATTCTTTAACACCCTCAATTAACGCTTTTTGCATTAAGATCACCCCCCTCTAGAATCTCTAAATGTCTCTCAATAAGAGAATAGAGATCTCTAATTTCCTTCTTAAGGGATAGTACTTCTGTATTTACAGCGGCGACTATCTCCATAGTACGGTATCCAGCTTCACGGTATTTGATAGAGTCCGCATCCCTGTCTTCTAGTACTTGTTTCATAAGGGTATTTTCAGCTTTAAACTTATCTAAAGAACCAGATAAGCATTTGATTTTTGTATCCTGCTCTGCAAGCTTTGTTTTTATTAAAGACAGCTCTTCCTTCAAAAGGCTGATAACACGGTCTTCCTGACCATCGGTGTCGTTCTTAAATCTGGAGTACACATAGACTCCCCCAACAATTACAAAACCTAAAAATGTCATCCAATCTGTAAACGAATCAAAGGGCAGGCTAATCATACGACTTATCTTTCTAATTTTTTTTATCTTTCAACTTTGTTAAATATTTTTTCAACGCCTCTATTGTACTAAAAAACCAAGCCACTTTCTCAAGTTGCTTTTTTAGTAAGGCTATCTCCGCAATCTGAGCTGTTATAATAGTTTCTTTTTCTTCTAGTTGTTTTAGGTATATTTCTTCCTTGTCATCTTTATTCTCTTTCAATAAGGCTATTTCTTTTTCTAAACTCTCAGAAACTTCCTTACATTTTTTTTCTTGAAGAAAGGTTTCTTCGGCAAAGGCAGCTATCTTTTTATTTGCTACATTAAGGTCTTCCTTCATAAGATCACATTTCTTATTGATCTTATCTAAATCAACTAATATTTTTTTATATAGATCCCCTGCTGTATCCAAGGCGGTATCTCTAGGAAACTTACCTTCCCACCCTATTTTCTTAAAGGATTCGTCGTCCAGTTTCTTACCAACATCCATAACGTGGATCTCTTTTGGACCCAAAGTACTGGGTGTTTCTGTAACACCACCGAGAATCTTCTTAGCAAGATCAATTATCTTGTCTATAGGTAATGTCCCTGGGCATTGTGTAGCATAACCAGACTCTTTATGTCCGATTATATGTGTTCTATCTAATGGAATTTTGTTTCTTTTACAGATATCAGCTAGTAACTCAGCACTAGTTTTAATAGTGTCATTTGAGGCATCGTGATCTGTAGTAGCGTCGTGTTCAATACCTATACTTCTCTGGTTCATTGGATATACTCCAGCGTGCCAAGCTACTTCATCTTCCTTTACCCATTGATATACAGTTTTACCTGAAATACCGTAGTGAGCCGAAGCTCCCCCTGTTGTACTTGTAAATCTGTTATTAGCAGACTCAAGTGTTCCAGTACCGAACCAGTGCATTACTACTCTATCTATAGGTTTCCTCAATTCTTTACCATCTTTATTTGGGCTACCCTTCCATATAATGTTCATATTATTTATATAATTTAATAATTACTTATTACCATAATACTTTTTAAACTCTGGTGTATTCATAATAAAATCTGAGTAACTGTCAAATCCGTTGTTGGCTCTTTGACCGTAGGTACTTGGATCACCTGCATATCCAGCACTCTCTATATCCACAAGAAACTTGAATACGTTTCCTGTTTTCTTGTACTCATTAAAGGCATCTGCAAATTTTTGCTTTACTGTGGGGGATGCGTACCTATCCCCCTGACCTGTAATAAACTTCATATATTCCTCAATCCCAGCTTCGGGGGTGTCGTAATTAAAAGCAGCATCTGGGTTGCTATCAAAGGCTGCGATATTATAAAAGTTATTTCTTTTAGCACCAGGACCCCCGTTTTCAACACGCCCTTCTGCGGCATATTGTCCCATAGCTATAGCTTCTGGAACCCCGTATTTCTTAGCTAAAGGTACAGCTATCTTTTCAAACTCATCCGTACTCTGCAGAAATCTTGGACTAGGCTCTGGTGTAGGTTGCATCACTTCATTTCCTTTGGCTGAAACACCTAGGGTTTGACCCGAATCTTTCATAAAAGGAATCGCCTCCGCTAGTTTTTTTAGGTTATCCCCATAAGGATCTGATTCTTTTTTAAATTTCTCAAGGCTTTCTACGGGAGCCTTTGGTTTAGGCATCTCGAAAGATCCCCCTAGATTATCCAATCCAAATTGTTTTAATAAGTCTCTAAAAAATGACATAGTATGTATATATTATAGAATATTATTTAAAAAATTTTCCTTTTCACTCTTTTTCCTTTGGTACGTAGTATTTAGAGTACTCTCCAAGTACGCCTTTTCCCTTCAAAAACTCCCCTAATTTGTCTCTTTCTTCTTTAGCTCTGTAATACTTCTGTTGATCTACATTAACAGCTTGACCTTTAATACCAAACAACCCATAAAATACTTTTACCGCATCTTGAACATCGGGATCTGCTAACTTCTCCACAGTATAGAAGTGTCTTCCAAACATCGAGCTTAGTATATTCCATCTGACTGGATCTACTTTAGCCACAGTCTTTCCATCTTCTCTTTTAACTTCTGTGTAACCAACTAATTCTTTCATAAATCCAGGTGCTTTTTGTATGATCTTTGGAGCCTGATCCACCTCTTCTAAAGGTCTATCAAAGTAAAAGTTTCTCTTAGCTCCGATTTCTAAAGGTGCTTTTAATACAGGGTTAAGCCTGGAAAGTATGTCAGGTAAACTACTCATATTTCCTACATCTTCTATAGGTAACCCGAAACCGTATAAGAAGTTAGAGATTCTATCTCCAGCATCATTTGTTTTAGTACTTCCCCATTTTACAGGTGTTCCATTTTTCATATATGAAGGTAAAGCATTTATATCCCCCTGCTCTTCCTGGCTATTACCTCTACCTGTTCTAGCAAACTTACCAATCTTACTGTAGAGACCAGGTCTTTCTACCATCATTTGTAATTGCAGAGGGGCATTACCTCTCATCCATCTATAGAAAGGGAATAATCTCTTCATTACGTTTCTTTCAAAAGGTGTAATACCTTCTGGTGCGTAGTCAAAATGGAACTTGAAAGTAGACTGTGCAGCGTCGTGAATACTTTTACCTTTCTTCAGCTCATTTAAAAAGAGAGTAGTTCTTAAGTGAGATTCTATAAACTCGGTAACAGCTCTAGGAGCTTGGGTTGCTTTACTAAGCAGAGCACGCTTATCTCCCTTTTTTATTACAGCATTTAATTTATCCCCAACAGTTTCAGCAACATCTAAATACCCCTGTTCCCCCAGTATCCCTCTTTTAATAAGAATATCTTTTAAATCTTTATAGGTATATTTTGTACCCTGAACCATAACACTACCTGGTTTTCCTCTCAAAAGACTATCAGCTTGTATATATCGATATGGGTTTTCCACTCCTGCAACGGCGTTATTGAAGATACCACCGAGAGCATTTCTACCGTGAAAG
>CAZWRK010000137.1:0-10504 GCA_964635875.1 uncultured Aquaspirillum sp. | reverse complement strand
ATGCATTCCAGACCGAGGGTCATGTGACGCGCTTCGTCAGACTGGGCCGAGAAGCCGACCGTCATCGCCGCCATATCGCCGTTGTACGCTGCGCCAGAAATAAATGGCACGAACAAGATATTGGTCAGTACATATTCAAACGCAAAACCAATCGCGACCATAAATTCAAACGGGCCAGCGGTAATCGCATCATCAAAGAACGATTTGCCGTCCGACAGGTACCACATCCGCGATTGTTGATGCGCGAATTCGTCCATGCCGTTGTAGAACTTGTTGTAGTTCGAGATTGAGTGAATCTGGGTTTGGAAGTGGCGATATTCATCGACCGCTTGCATTTGACAGGCGACGCGCGGGCCTGCGCCGACCATTTGCCGACCGACCATGCTAAAGCCGCGTGCGGCCATCAGTTCCAGCGGCGGGGTCGAACCCAAGAACAATTTCAACACGTTCATATAACGGGCATCGGTCACCGACAAATGGCCGTTGTTTTGGTTGAACGCATCCAGAATCGCGTACAGCTTGCGTTCTTTTTCGGATTGGTATTTCCAGTAGGCGTCCATGGTCAGGCGGAACGGGTCTTCCCACTTGTCCCAATCGTGGATCTTCAGACCTTCGTAAGTCACTTGCGGAAACACTTTGTCCATTGGCTGGTCGGTGGTGTCCCAAGCCAAGTCGCGGGTCATCAGCGTGTAGCGCTCTTTGAGGCCGAGTTTTTTCGGGGTGGCTTTCATATCCATGGTGTTCGCTCCTTACGCGCTGAAATTAAACGTTCCAGCTCAGGGTGAATTCGTCGTCAGTCTCGTCGAGATGGCCAGAAATGGTGATCAGATGCAGCTGCAATTCTTGCAGGTCGAATTCACGGCCCATTTTTTCTTCGACGGTTTCGCGTTTGATGACCAAGCGGCCGGGGACGTCGATTTTGACCATCGCCGGTTGTTCATTCACGATCGCGCCCGGATTGTCTTCGACAATCGCTTCGACGATGCAGCGGGTTTCTTCGTTCTTTTGGAATGCGATAAATGCGTTAGACATGCGACTTCCTTTAGAGGGCGATACCGGCTTTGGCGGCGCGGGCATTGAGTTGCTGAACGACTTCGTCCATTACGGTGCTGGCTTCGTCGCCAAAGGCTTTGGCGGCAATCGGGCTGAGGGCCTGAACTGCGCGGGCTTGCCATTTTTGAATCCAGCCTGCCAACAGGGCTTTGTTGTCGGCGTTGTCTGCCGCAGCAGCTTTCAATACGGCGTCGTTCCACTTGACGTTTTCGGCGAACCATTCGCGTTGGAAGCGGGTCAGCATCGAGAACACGGGGCCGTAAGCGGTATTCAGTTTGTCGTTGTAGCGGTCGTAAATCAGCGGGAAGAGCAGACCTTCGAGGGCGAAATTCTGGGCGACCATGACTTCGAACCAGTCTTTTTCGACCATCAAATCTTCGAGATAGCGGCGCAGCTCTTGCCATTCGGGGGCGTTGAGCCATGCGTCTTTGGCGACGGCAAGGGCGTCGATATCATTAAACGCCATGCCCAAGCGGGTGACATATTGCGCAATGCCGAGTTGATCCATGCTGGCGTAACAGGCGGCTTGCGAAATCGCGATGCCGTAGCCGTAGGCCGACACATAGGCATTGTTGATGTTCGAGCCCCATGCGACGTGGCGCAGCGGCAGGAAAATGTCGAGTGCTTCAGCTTTGCCGCTATCGGAATAGGTGTTGGCGAGGCCCAGATCGGCAACAAGATCAAAATCGCCTTCAGCGGTTTCTTGCATCCGACCGCGCGCGAGTGTCCATGCACCGTAGTAGTACTGGCGGGGATCTTTGAGCGCGTACCAGTCTTGCATGGTGATTTGGGTGCGGGTCGCGTCAAAAATGTCGTATTGCGGTTCCCATGTTGGGCGGTAGTGGAAGTTCTCCACCGGCTGCAAGTCCATCGTGGCTTCCATGTAGCGTGAAGCCGGTTTGTCCGCGCCCATGCGGCGCGCAAGATGTCCAAAAGTTTGGCGCAGCGGCGTGATGCTGACTGTCCGCAAATCCATTTGCATGATGAAGTTCCTCGCTCAAAATTTAAAACGCCGTCGGATGCTGCTCTTGATTTTCTGGCGACCGACTAGCGAAAGCGTTGATGGGTGGCTTGTTGCAGATTCCAGCTGAAATCTGCACTTTCCGCATCGCGTTCGATGGGGGCGGCTTCGGTGAATTCGACGTGGTTATCACGGCAAAATTCGTCGAAGGCGGCCTTGGGCATAATCAGCTCGACCGCGACATCGGCATCCCCAATCGCAAATTCAAATTCAACCAACCCATTCGGCAGGGTATTGATCACCCGCACAAATTTCCGGTTCATATCAAAATGGCTACTGGCCATGTTTTGCACTCCTTGCAAGTCGGGTCGGAGTGGCCCGCGGTCTGGAATGGTTTTATTAAAGCATTTACTAAGATATTAACAAATGGATCTTTGCAACGATGACTTGCACTTTTCGTAAACGTAAAGGCTTTTAGCGGGAAGGGCGTGTTGAACCCAAGCGGAATTGGCTGGGCGGAATGCCGGTGCGCTTGGTAAAAAAGCGCGAAAAGTAGGCGGGGTCGGCAAAACCAAGCTGATAACTAATTTCGCCAATCGGTGTCGCCGAAAAACGTAGCAGGCGGCGGGCCTCTTGCAAAAGTCGTTCGTGAACGATCTCTTTAGAGGGGCGGGCGGCCATGCGGCGGCAGATATCATTTAACCGCGCTTCGGTGATCGACAAATATCCGGCGTATTCGGACAAGGTTAGGTGGTCGCGGAAATGGGTTTCGACCAAATCACAAAAGCTTAAAAACAGCCGTAGATCTTGGCTGCGTTCGGTGCGCGGCACCGAGGCGGGATCGAGGCTGAGAAGGATGCGGCCGAGGTGAATAAACAGGCATTCGCCTAAGGCTTTGAGCAGCGAGGTATGGCCTTGGCCCTGTTTGCCAAATTCTATTTGCAGCAGTTCAGCGATTTGAATCAGCGCGTGAAATTCGGGGGCAGCCTGCTCGGAAAGGGTCGAAAGTTCGAAGAAGGCGGGTTGTCGCAACAGGCTTTCGGGCCATTGGTTGGGCATCGACTGATACCAGTGGCGCACCACGTCTTGGCGAATCGTCAGGACATGGCCGTCGGTGTCTTCTTCGGAGTACAGGGCGTGCGGCAGGGTCGGCGGGGTAAAGATCAGCAGCGGGGCTTGGCCGCAATAGACTTGGTCATCTAAATTTAAACGGACATTGCCGCGCACCAGAATATGAATCTGAAAAAAACTATAGTGGCGATGGGGTGGCGTGTTGCGTCCAAAAAACTCGGCGAGGCGGCCAAAAGTTTCGTAATGGATGTCGCATTCGGGGTTGTGTTGGTTGTAGACGCGGCCGATATGAATGTCGGGAATGGTTGGAATGGATGTCGAGTTCATCATTTTTCGCCTTCCATAGAAACCTGCCGAACGAGCCTTCTTTAGTATAGTGCGGCCTTGCTCATGTTGTTTTACGCAAGGTGTGGGCCGAAAAGTGTAGCGGTAAATTTTTTGAGCGTACAGTGGATTCTGGTTTTGTACCGGTGATCTATGCTGCATTAATTGAATTGTATCGATGCAAATGCTGATAAATGATTTTTTGTGGCGATAAAATGCCTGTTTTATGTATTTAAAATAAATTGCTGGCTTGTGTTGTTTTGAAACGAACGGCGGGGCGTGGTGCTGCGATAAAACCGGTTGCGTTATTTTTTTGTCATAACGGTTGCAGGGGGCATGTTGCTTGATTTTTCAGGGCTTGCCGTTGTTATCGCTCTCTACTACGCTACCCACATTGTTTTTTTTGCTTTGACTGCGTGGATCATGAACGACATTAATCTAGATCTGCCCGACATTTTGTTTGTTCGGCATCGTTTGAGCCAGCTCGGGCCTTTACATTACCAGCTGGAACCGAACTTCCGCAGTAGCATGTTGAGCGGTTGCACGGAAATTAGGCTGCCTAAAGTGCCAGACCCAGAAACATTTGCGCTGAATGAAGTGATGGGGCTGGTGGAGTATTATTCGCGGCTGATTCGCTGCGCGCCCAAGCGGCTTTCCACGGATTTATTTGAGGCCTTAGCCAATCGCATTATTGGGCTGGGGCGGCGCAGTCCCGACGGCATGATTGCGGCCATTTTGATGTGCCCGTGGAAAGAGTACGTGCCCCACCATGCGATCAATACCGCGATTTTGGCTGCCCAGATGGCGGATGCCTTGCAGCTAGAGGCCGCCGAGCAAAAGGCTTTAGTGTTGGCTGCGCTGATGATGAACCTCGGTTCAATCGCGCTCCATAATGAAATGGCGCATCAACCTGAACCCCCGACTACCGGCCAGCGGCAGCTATTGCACATTCATCCTTTGGTCAGTTCGGCGTTGATTCGAGATATTGGTTTTGACGATGAATTGTTGCATGTCATCGTGGTGATGCATCACGAGCATTACGATGGTCATGGTTATCCTTTCAAATTTAAGGCCGACAAAATTCCACCTCTCCCGCATTTGCTGCATGTGCTGGATGTGGCGATTGCCAAGCTGATGCCGCGTAGTTATCGCAGCCGCATTCCTGCGCGTACGGCGTTAGCCCAGCTCTATCGCAATGCGTCTGGGCAATTTAATGCGCGCTATATCACCTATTTGATTAAGGTGCTGGGCGTGTTTCCCTCGGGCAGTTTTGTGGGATTGGAGTCGGGTGAAATCGCGGCGGTTGTTAAGCAAACAGACAACGCCAACGCGCCGATGGTTGCAACGCAAAAACGGCGCTATGAGCCGATTGATACCACCACCCCGGGCCAAAAGATTGTCAAAAGCGTCGACATGAAAGTCGAGCTGCAGCATTTGCCTGCGGTGGCGCCGTTTTGGCCTTTAAACCCCGCGTAAAGGGGGTAAAACGCATGAGGAAAGTGGATTCATGAACAGGCTGATTTTGATGCTGGTGCTTGTGGGCGCGGCGCTATCGGCGACCGCCCAAACTTTAGATGAAGCCTTGCTCTCTGCGCAGCTGAATTTTCAGCGGGCGCGTGAAGCGAAAGATGTCATGGCGTCACGGGTGACGCAGGCCGAAGCCGAGAAAAAAATCGCCGAGCAGCGCCTGATTGCTGCACAAGATGCTGCGCAGGCGGCCATTCAAGCCGTGGCCGAGGCCAATGCGGCGCGCTTTCAAGCGGAAGCGGAGTTCGCCGAGGCCTCTCGGCAACTCGAAACGGCATGGCAGGCACGCAACCGTTAATCAGGGCGGGTGGCGGCTTCGAGTTGGGTGAGCCACGCGAGGGCCGCCGTGCGAGAGCTTCCGCACATGTCCGGCGAAGGTTGTAGCCCGCTGCAGACTGCAGGACGGCTGGGGTGTCCAAAAATCGCACAGCCACCAGTCGAGGTCAGCTGAACGCAGGGGATTCCCGCGGGTTTTCCTTGCGGCATGTCCGGAATCGGCGAGCTAATCGAAGGGGCGATGCAGCAGGCGCTACATGCCGGTCGGCAGGTCATCATCGTGCTAAAACTTTCTTAAAGATGGCGCTGCGCAAGTCGGCGCAAGGCGGTTTGCAGTGCAGGGTCGCTGATGCTGTCGGCCGTTTGCTCAAATAAAGCCCGCGCATTGGGCGTGAGGCGCAAATGCTTCGGGCGCACTTCGACGACGGCCTTCGGCTGTACCCGAATAATCAGCATGGACACTTCGAGCGCGTCTTGTTGCAGCGCTTGGATTAAATCCGGTTCCAGCGTTTTTAGCCGCGTTGCGACCGCACTGCTGCTGGTAAACACGACCAATGCATGATCACGAATCCGAATAGCCTGACACAGCCCGCGCATTTTCTCGGGCAAGTGCCGCTGAAAGCGCTGGTTTAAACGGTAATTGTGGCGGGCGATAGCAACGAGGTGGTTGAGCTGCTGATGTTTGCCGCCAATCTCTTTGACGCTCAAAAAGTCGCTCATCTTCGCTTGATCTGTCCAAATGAAAAGAATTATGGCAGAGCCTACGGCAGGTTTTTGCCCTTGTGTACTGGTCTATTGCCGATTTCGCCCCATTTGTCACCCACGTTGTTCGCCGCTGAACGCGCAAGATTCACCGCATTTCTACGACTTACTTGACGTCGCCCAAACCGCCCTGCAACGAAGATGGGGGGGTCTGTGCTAAAATTTCCTCTATTTTTTTGCCGCTAGGCCGGAACGAGATCATGATTTCCCAGCTCCTTAAAAAGGTGTTCGGCAGCCGCAATGACCGGCTGATCAAACAGTATCGCCAGCTTGTCGTTCGTATCAATGCGCTTGAGCCTGACCTGCAAAAGCTCGACGATGCCGCGCTAAGCGCCAAAACTGCCGAATTCAAACAACGTTTTGCCCAAGGCGAAACCGTTGACGCCCTTCTCCCTGAAGCTTTTGCCGTGTGTCGCGAGGCCAGTCGCCGCGTGATGGGCATGCGCCACTTTGATGTTCAGCTGATTGGTGGCATGGTGCTCAACGATGGCAAAATCGCCGAAATGCGCACCGGTGAAGGTAAAACTTTGGTGGCGACCTTGCCCGCGTATCTCAATGCCTTGAGCGGGCGCGGCGTGCACATCGTGACCGTCAACGACTATTTGGCCAAGCGCGATGCTGCTTTAATGAGTCGCCTGTATCACTTTTTGGGTTTGTCGGTGGGCGTCAATATCAGCCAAATGTCCCACGACCAAAAACAAGAAGCCTACGCCTCGGACATCACCTACGGCACCAATAACGAATTCGGTTTTGATTACCTCCGCGACAACATGGTCTACAGCGCCGGCGAGCGCGTTCAGCGTCCGTTGAGCTTTGCCGTGGTCGATGAAGTGGATTCGATTCTGATCGACGAAGCGCGGACGCCGCTGATTATTTCAGGCCCTGCCGACGACAACGTCGATTTGTACCAGCGCATGAACGTGATCCCGTCACAGCTGATTCGCCAGCAAGAAGAAGACGGCGAAGGCGATTTCTGGGTCGATGAAAAAGCCCATTCGGTCTTGTTGTCCGAACGCGGTTTTGAGCACGCTGAAGATTTGCTGGTGGCTGCGGGTCTGCTGCGCGAAGGCGATAGCTTGTATTCCGCCGCCAATATCGCCTTGATGCATCACCTGAATGCGGCGTTGAAGGCACATGCCCTCTTCCATCGCGATCAACACTACGTGGTGCAAGGCGATGAAATTGTCATCGTCGATGAGTTTACCGGCCGCCTGATGTCAGGTCGCCGCTGGTCAGATGGTTTGCATCAAGCGGTCGAAGCCAAAGAAGGCGTCACCGTTCAGCGCGAAAACCAAACCCTCGCGTCGATCACCTTCCAGAACTACTTCCGTCTCTATAAAAAGCTGTCCGGCATGACCGGTACCGCGGATACCGAAGCTTACGAATTCCAGCAAATTTACAACCTCGAAACGGTGGTGATTCCAACCAACCGCCCGATGATTCGTAAAGACAGTTTGGACTTGGTGTATCGCACTGCCGACGAAAAACACAATGCGATTGTGACGGACATTATCGGTTGCCGTGAACGCGGCCAGCCGGTGTTGGTCGGGACCACCTCGATTGAAAATTCCGAGCTGATTTCTTCGGTGCTGACCGCGCGCGGCATTCCGCACGAAGTCTTGAACGCCAAACAACACGCCCGCGAAGCCGACATTATTGTGCAAGCCGGTCGCCCCGGTGCGGTCACGATTGCGACAAACATGGCCGGTCGTGGCACCGATATTGTCTTGGGCGGTAACCCCGAGCCAGAAATCGCCGTGCTGGAAAATGATGAAACCGTGATTGAATCAGAAAAAGGCTCGCGCATTGAAAAACTGCGCGCCGAGTGGAAGAGTCGTCATGAGCAAGTCTTGGCTTCGGGCGGTCTGCACATTATCGGTACTGAGCGCCACGAATCGCGCCGGATCGATAACCAGCTGCGTGGACGTTCTGGTCGTCAGGGTGATCCGGGTTCTTCTCGCTTCTATCTATCTTTGGATGATCCGTTATTGCGGATTTTCGCTGGTGATCGGGTCGCGTCGATTATGGAACGCCTGAAAATGCCAGAAGGCGAAGCGATTGAGCATCCGTGGGTGACACGCGCGATTGAAAATGCACAACGTAAAGTTGAAGGTCGAAACTTTGATATTCGTAAGCAGTTGCTCGAATACGATGATGTTGCCAACGATCAACGCCGCGTGATTTATCAACAGCGCAATGAAATTCTCGAGTCGGAAGACGTGTCCGATATTGTTCACGCGATGCGTGAAGCGGCGATTGCCGATCTGTTTGATATTCATGTGCCGCCAGAGTCGATGGAAGAGCAATGGGCAGTATCGGATCTCGAAAAAGCCCTTGCTTCGGAATATCAACTGACGATTCCGGTGGTGAGCTGGTTTGCCGAGTCGCCGAATGCGGATACCGAAGTTCTGAAGCAACGCCTTATTGACGAAACTCACGCCCAATATCAGGCCAAAGTGGATCTGGCGGGCGAAGGCGTGATGCGTCAGTTTGAACGGGCGATCTTGCTGCAGCACTTCGATCAGCACTGGCGTGAACACTTGGCGGCCTTGGATCATTTGCGTCAAGGGATTCATCTGCGCGGCTATGCGCAGAAAAACCCGAAACAAGAATACAAGCGCGAAGCCTTTGAATTGTTCTCGGACATGCTCGACAGCATTAAGCGCGATGTCGCCCAAATTCTGATGACGGTGCAAGTGCGCGGTCAGGAAGATGTGCAAACCATCGAAGCCGAAGAGCATCGCGAGCGGCCAATGCAGTTCCAGCATGCGGACTTTGGCGGAGCGGTTGCTGCGCCTCCGCAAGAGGACAATATTTATACCCCTGAGGCTTTGGCCGCAGCAGGGATTCGGGTCGGTCGCAATGACCCGTGCCCATGCGGTTCGGGGCAAAAATATAAACAGTGCCATGGCCGTTTGAGCTAATTTCCGGCGTCTGCCTCTTGTGCGCGCCCTGCCCCGCACAAAGGGGTAGGGCGCTTTCTTTTTGACTGTATTGTTTGCGACGCCAATATGAGTGATATCGACCTATACCTTGCTTCGGGCAGTCCGCGCCGAGGCGAAATTTTGAGCCAGTTGGGAGTGCGTTATCAGCGCCTGTCTGCCGAGATCGACGAATCTCGCCAAGGCCTTGAATCGCCACATGAGTACGTAAAGCGCTTGGCCGTCGAAAAAGCGGCTGCGGGTTGGCAGGCGCTGTGCGCGAGCGGCTTGCCGCTGCGTCCGGTGTTAGCCGCCGATACCACCGTCGCGCTGGGCAACTGTATTTTAGGCAAGCCAACCGATGCCGCTGACGCCTACGCCATGTTGAGTCAGCTTTCGGGTCAGTGTCACGAAGTGCTGACAGCGGTTGCGATCCAAGAGGGCGAGCGGGTGGAGTTGGCGCTATCGGTCAGCATTGTCGAATTTGCGCCTTTATCTGCAGAACAAATTCACGCGTATATTGCGACCGGCGAACCGATGGATAAGGCGGGTTCTTATGGTATTCAGGGTTTGGCGGGCTTGTTCGTGCGCGATCTACAAGGCAGCTTTTCGGGGGTGATGGGGTTGCCAGTGTTTGAGACCGGTCAGTTGTGCGCTGCCTTTGGCCTTCACCTGCCACGCCGAGAGGTGAATCTATGAACCACAGCAGCTTAAGCCAATCGATTGCGCTGCCATGCCGCGATAGCGTGCGGATGCCGGATAAAATCTTGGTCAACATTACCCCGCAAGAAACGCGGGTGTCGATTCTCGAAGATAACGTCGTTCAAGAGTTGCATATTGAGCGGGCGGCCAGCCGTGGGATTGTTGGCAATATCTACTTGGGCAAAGTCCGTCGCGTGCTGCCGGGGATGCAGTCGGCCTTTATCGAAATTGGCCTTGAGCGCGCCGCGTTTTTGCATATCGCTGACATTCTTGAGCAGCGCCAGCACCCTGGCGAACCGGCACGCATCGAAAACATGTTGTTTGAAGGTCAGACGGTGTTGGTGCAGGTCATCAAAGACCCGATCGGCACCAAAGGCGCGCGGCTTTCGACGCAAGTCAGTTTGGCGGGGCGGTTCTTGGTGCTCTTGCCGCAAGAGGCGCATATCGGAATTTCTCAGAAGATTGAATCCGAAGCCGAGCGTGTACAGCTCAAAGACCGCCTTGAAGCGATGCTGCCTGAGGATGGCCCGCGCGGGTATATCATCCGCACCAGCGCCGAAACCGCGACCGATCAAGAACTGAATGCCGACGTTGAATACCTATCCAAACTCTGGGCAGATATTCAGCAAAAAGCCAAGAGCAGCCCGCCCGAATCGTTGCTGTACCAAGATTTGTCGTTGTCGCTGCGGGTGTTGCGCGATATGGTCGGCGACCGCACCGAAAAAATCGTCGTCGATTCCACCGAGAACTACGGCAAGATGCTCGAATTTGCAGCAGATTATGCCTCTGCTGCGATGGCGCGCATTGAGCGCTACTCGGGCGAGCAGCCACTATTTGAGCTGCACGGCATCGAAGGCGAGATTGATCGGGCGCTGGCGCGGCGAGTGAATTTGAAATTCGGCGGGTA
>CAZWRK010000136.1:0-10541 GCA_964635875.1 uncultured Aquaspirillum sp. | reverse complement strand
TAATACAGAAAAAGGATTTGGAGAATTATGTGCTCATATTGAAGCTAGATTAGTAGGAACGGTAGCAATTGGTACAGCTTGTGCAACATTGTGTCGTCATTGGTTAGATAGAATCTGTGACGAAGTTAAAAAAGATAATAAACTTCTTGGATATCCAACAGATAAAAAAACATTATATCAAAACGCACAATTCCAAATTCATAATTTTGGTTCCCGTGCTTGCTCTTCAGAAGAAGAATCTGTCCTGACAGGTTTAAGCCATCTATTAAGCTTTCATGGAACAGATAATTTTGATGCTGCATATAATTGTTGGTTAATGGGAGGTAAAGACCCAAAAGGAACATCGATTGTAGCACTTGCTCATCGCAATGTAAGTGGACATAATACAGAAATTGATGCGTTTCATTCAATTGTAGATTCTACAAATGGAGATAAAGTAAGAATTGTAAGTCTTGTTGGAGATTGTTATAATTACAATAATGCGGTAGACAGAATTACAAATATGGCATATCACAATCCAGATGTAATTCATGTAATCAGACCAGATTCTGGAGATTGTTTTGATACT
Organism: uncultured Aquaspirillum sp.; assembly: GCA_964635875.1. Taxonomy (GTDB): domain Bacteria; phylum Pseudomonadota; class Gammaproteobacteria; order Burkholderiales; family Aquaspirillaceae; genus CAZWRK01. The sequence continues at coordinate 9,973 of CAZWRK010000136.1, read as the reverse complement.
ATATATAAAATTTATCAAGCGTGTAATGATAGGGAATTATTTAAAGAAGTAAATGGATATAAATTGCCAACAAATGTACGATTTATTTATGGAGATTCTGTAAAACCTAAAAAACAATTTGAGGTAATGCAACAACTTCGAGATAAAGGAATGTTACCAACGCAATGGGGTATTTGGGGCGTAGGTGGATATATCAGAAATACTCCAAATAGAGATAGTTTATCATTTGCTTACAAACTTTGCACCAAAGGTTTAAATAATGAACCTGTAGTTAAACTTAGTGAAACAAAAGGTAAATTAAGTATTCCATATATAACTCATTTAGTTAGAGATTTTACTGAAACATCAATTACAGTACATAGAATTGATGATTGTGTTTGTATAAGTCCAAAGGGTCATTTAGTAAAACAAAATTACTATTTAGATGGTGATTTAAGTTATGAACCCTTTGATAAAGTTCAGACAAGAGCCATCAATAGTTTTGATGATTTGAAAGATTGGGCTACAGCTAATCCAACGTTTGGTCTTAATCGTGAAAATCTTCATGATAATATTACTAGACTTCAAGATGAATTTTATGAGAGGTTTCAATGAAAGTTAATACTACTCCAGTACCCAAGATTGTTTCAGCTTGTGATATGAAAAATGGTGAATTAGGTATTGTTATTGCTGAAGGTGGTGCAAATGGACATTATGTATTAGCTGTCACAACTCAGTTAATGGTTAATCTAACAACGAATTCTGTTTGGGAAAGACGCTCAGCAGAATCATTTAAAGTTTATGTTTTACCAACTGGTACTAAAGTAATACTGGAACAATAATGAGACTTATTAAAAGTTCTAATAAAACACAAGTACCAATTTGTCAATTAGGAACTAAATTAGAATTTGAGGTGTAACATGTTATGTATACTACTATCTAGTTTAATTGGTCAAAAAACCGATGATGGTCAATTATTAATTGGTTTTGCTGGATTTGAATTAGTTATAGAATTGCTTACTTTATTTATTGTCTTAGGAAATCTTGTATCAGGATTATAATATGTATTGTTATGAATATCCAATGGTTGCACCTACTGTTGATAATGTTGTCTTTAAAAGAGATTATATATATGATAAAATTCAACATACCAATAAATCTAAAATTAGCGTCTTACTAATTCAACGAGTAGAAGACCCATATAAATATGAATGGGCACTACCTGGTGGTTTTGTTAATGCTGAAACTGAATTGATTAAAGATGGTGCTATTAGAGAGTTATATGAAGAAACTGGATTAATTGTAACAGATATGGAATATCTTGGGTATTACGATGCTATTAATCGAGACCCAAGACGTAGAGTTATTTCACATGTCTTTATGTCTTACTTTCTAAATAATCCTATAGTAGTAGCTAATGATGATGCTATTAATTATAAATGGATTGATATTAATGGGTCAGCTCGTACTATTTTAGCATTTGACCATAAACAAATTGTTATCGATGCATGTAAAAAATTAGGACTGGAGTATTCAAATGACTTCTGATGATATAGACGAGGCTGATGATGAATTTGAGTCTGACTTAATAACTAAATGTGTTAAGCTTGGTCAATTAGAACCATTCACTGAACCAGATGGTAAAACTTCTTTTGAGTATACTCCACACGGTTTAATGATGATGGAATTGTTAGAATTAGGCGAAAAATATTTTATTGATGATGAAGAAGGTTGGGAAATTTTTCAGGAATTAGTTAGTAATACACCAGCTCCAAATGAGGAAACGTAATGGAAATTCAATTTACAGATGAAGAAAAAGAACAAATTGAACTCAAAGTTATTGAGTTGTGTAAACTTTATCCTAATGCTGTCTATAAACCTGAATTTAATCGAAACAAACCAAGATGTTTATATAGTCAATATCCAGTAGAAAATGGTCCAGAAACTCCAGGTTGTATTGTAGGTCAAGCTATTAGACTTGTTTGTCCTGATAAATTCAAAATGATTGAGGACTGGGAACAAAACGGATTTATGAAGGATGGTAACAAAGATTATTGTGTTGGTTCAGCCGTTTACTTATTAAATCTTGATATAAATAAAGCACATATAGTTAATATTATTCAATCGCAGCAAGATGCTGGAAATAGTTGGGGTGAATCATTAAAATTAGCGAAGTTCTTGATAAAATAGATAAATACGACCCAAAATATCCAGCAGTAGACAAATACGGTCGGTCATGTCCACCTAATTCTGACTGGGCTGTTAAATGGTCACTTCGTGGTGCCTTATTTGCTTGTTATAGACATCTTCCAATTTCTGAATATCTCTTATTAGAAGATAAGATTCGTGAAGCGGTAAAAGATATAGATTTGGAAGACTATAAAGAAGTTATAAAAATTGTGGAGAAATTAAATGTTTAAAGTTTATAAAGTAGTAAGAGTAGAATCAGATGGTAGACTATCGTCAGCTTGTAATAGAAATGAATTTCCAGATGAATTCAGAGTCTATTATCAAATTAATAAAGTAACTAAACCAAAAGTAAAAAAATCGATGCTTTTTGCTTTCAGAGATATGCAAGAAGCTAAAGATTTTAGAGATAGTTTATCATCTAGGCATAAAATATATATAGCAGAGTCTCCAGATTTATATAAAAACATTTTACCTCAACATATTCATTTTTTTAAAAATAATAAAAATATATTTATTAAATTTTGGTCAGATTTATTTAGTGCTAAAAAAGCAAAAAAGAAGATGGATAAAATTGGATGTCCTATGAATTTTAACTATAATAGTTCCGTATGTTGTTCGTCTATCAAACTTATTGAGGAATTACATGTTTAATGTTTATAAAGTGGTTTCTAGAAAAGAATCGGGAAGATTAGTATCATTTAATACTTCTGATTCAGGTATGTCTAGAGATTTAGAATATGCTATTGGAAAAGTAACAGTTCCTGTTATTCCTAATTCGTTATTATTCGCGTTTCTAGATTTAGATGATGCTAAAAGATTTATTTATATGTCAGAAAACGCTGAAATATATTTAGCTAAGACACCAAGTTATGTTAAAGGCGTTTACCCACAATTATGTGGCTTATCTAATTCTCCTCAAAAAGAAGCAGAACTAAGATTGTTTTGGTTAAATTATAAAAATCCAAAAGATAGTGTTAAAAATGCTTTAGTTGATTTTTTGTATGATTATTCATCATCTGTATGTTGTCCTTCAATTGAACTTATTAAGAAAGTAGATATATGTCTGAACGAATCGCAGAAGTAATTGAATTAAATCTGGAAAAGTGTCCAAACTCTGATAATTTATCCATTCAAAAGGTAGAGGGTTTTCAGTTGGTTGTTCGGACAGAAGATTGGAAGGACCATAAACTAGCAGTCTTTATTCGTGCAGATGAAATTGTTGATACTAATCGACCAGAATTCTCTTGGCTCAAACAAGAAGGCAAGGAAAAACATCGTGTTAGAACAAGAAAATATCTTGGGATGTATTACTCTCATGGTATTCTAGTTCCTGCTCCAGAAGGTTCAATCGTGGGCCAAAATCTATATGAAGAACTTGGACTAGAACATTATGAACCTGAGTTAGAAATTGATGGGGTTAGTTTTGGAAAATCTAGCTCTGTTTCTGGTCCTGTATATTGGAATTCTTTATCTAAATATGATATTGAAAATGGACGAAGCAACAAATACAATAACATGTTTGTTGAGAATGAACTGGTTTATGTCACGCGAAAGCTTCACGGATGCTTTGTTGCTTTAACTTGGGATGGTGAAAAATTACATGTTAAAAGTAGAAATCATTGGAAATCAGAAGGAGATAATGTTTTCTGGAATGCGGTTAATAGTAGTCCTGAACTTGTAGAATTTGCTAAGAGTAGACCAAATTGGTTATTTTGTGGTGAAGCTTATGGGCAGGTACAAAAAGGTTTTCATTATGATGCTGCACCAGGTACAGTAAAGATAAGGCTGTTTGATATTCGTAGAAGTGATTATAAATATATGTCTTCTACTGATTTCATTGCAACTTGTAATTTTTATAATCTACCACGAGTTCCACATGTTGGTAATATTCCATATAATTTTCAAAATCTTTGCAAGATTGCAGAAGACCCGTGTCCACTTGGTTGTAAAGTTTCGGAAGGGATTGTAATAAAACCTATTACAGAACGATATGATGAAAGACTTGGTAGAGTTGTTATTAAAATTGTGAATCCTTATTATTTAAGTAAATAACACAATTGATTCATTTCTGTGTATTAATGTATAGAACGAATATACATTATTAACAGGAGTAAATCATGAATCTACAAGAAGAAATCACAGACCTATATATTAATAAATTTTATTCTATACTTAAAATATCCAAAAAACTGAATATTTCAACTAAAAAAATAACAAAGTTGATAACGGAATATGGGATTAAAAAAGACAATAGAATAAAATGTCCAAATTATGATTTAATCGGTAGAAAAAATGGTAAAATTTTAGTTAAGTCATATGACCATTATGAAAATCAGATTCATTATTGGTTATGTATTTGTGATTGCGGAAAAGAAGTAATATTATCTTCTTCTAGATTAAGTGGAAGTAATTGTGCTATAAGTTGTGGATGTTCTAGACACCCAACCGGAGAAAATAATAAATTATACCAAGGTAATGGATTAATAAGTGGTTCATACTATTCGGGTATTAGAATCACCGCTGAAAAAAGAGGATTAGAATTTTTAGTTTCAATTCAATACTTATGGTCATTATTTGAAAAACAAGAAAAGAAATGTGCAATTACCAATCTAAATCTTACAATGATAACGGATTATAGAAATTTGGAAAAGAAAAGACAAACAGCCTCCCTCGACCGCATCGACTCCTCAAAAGGTTATGTTGAGGGTAATGTACAGTGGGTTCATAAAGAAATTAATAGAATGAAAGGTTGTTTATCAGACCAAGAATTTATAAATTGGTGCAAATTGGTTGTACAAAATAAGGAAAAATATGGACAGTGAATATCTAGGATTAGTATGTGATTTTTTAGAAAGTAAAAATGTTGCATACAATAAATCTAATTTCGAATATGTAAATAAAGCTGCTGAAGATGCAGCAAAAATATCAGACCATCCAGATAATGTTCGTCAGTTTGGACGTTGTCTTGGTATTTGTTATGCTTTTGGTAATTCTATTTCTCTTGTTATGGAGAATATAAATATGTTTGTATAGTGTTGATTTTAAATTACAGTGGGATGCTAATGAAGATGATTTTGTTGGTTATGGTGAGCAAAAAGCAGGAAGTGGTATTTACAAATGTTTTATTGCTAGATATATGAAAATTGTTCAAGTATTTTAGGAGATATAATGGCTAAATTACTAAATCGTAATTATAAAAATATTTTAGAAATGAATCCAGGTGACATTGCTGTAGTTGTGGAGGACAATACAACGATGAATCTTCATGAACAAATTATCCAAAGATGTGGAGAGAAAGCCTTGTTTGTTCTTGGTTTCAAAGATTATTATCCACATTATTTTAATTTATCACAAGCTGATATATTAGTAGAGATTTTACCACCTGGTACAGAAATTGTTCTTTAAGGAGCTGTATATGTGTTTGCATAATTTATATAAGAATTTTTCAATGGAATGGAATTCAAAAGAAAAAGATTTCGTTGGATATGGATATAAAAAATATAACAGTTATTATCTTACCAATGATAAACCAAACGAACGTGGTAATAGCGTTAAGTTAAGTACTGTATGGAGAGAAGCGCAAGCAGACCATTATGGTAATAGAACTAATTGTTTTTAATTTTTGTATTTTTGACCTGTTCAATAGTTTTAATTGAATGAGTTTTGCCATAGAACGGATTATTTTTACCGCTTCTATCTCTAGATTTTTGTGCATATTGTACGCAAGATTTGTTTTTATTTATTGCATCTTTTAAATTGTACTTATTAGAGTATTCTAAAATTTTATTACATGTTGGACAGTTTCTTATAAACATTATATTCCTTAATTTAATACTATTATTCATTATTATATACACCATTTTCTAGGAAACCTATGAAAAAAACAATAATTATGTGTGGGGCACCGGGTAGTGGAAAATCAACACTATCAAGGTCACTCGCTAAAGATAACAATGCTGTAATTTGTTCTGCTGATGATTTTCATGTTTGGTGGGGAAACGGAGTTTATGATTGGTCCGCATCAAGACAAAAATATGCACATGATTTTTGTAAGTACTTATTTCTACAAGCGGTATCTTTAGGAAAAAATGTAATTGTAGATAATACAAATACAAAACTTTCTGATATGAGACCATATATTAATATCTCTAAAGAAAATGGATATCAATTAATATTTATTGAACCTGAAACTTCTTGGAGATATAATGCAGAAGAATGTTTTAAGAAAAATACTCATAATGTTCCTCTTGAAACAATTCAAAGAATGATTACACAAATTAAAGCAACTAAAGAACTTAAGGAGTTTCAAGATTTATGTTTGATATAGAAGGTTATGTAAAAAATTGGTTTTCTCAAAATGCTATGAATCCATTGTTTTCTTTACCAGAATTTTGTAAAAAACATAAGGTAGAAGCAATTGTTAAAAATAATGAAGTTAGATTTATAGATGAATGTCAACATACAGACATGGCTAAATTGTTAGATAACACAGTATTTGAAATTAGTACTTGGAAACTTTTAAGGAATGAAAATGTTAGAAGTGCAGAAAGTTCTGAGGAACAACCAAAATCCGTTAGAGTTTCTAAAAAGTAATTATGGTGTCGAACATAAGTTCAACGATACCAAGGACTTGGTAATTTTAGACTATGACCAAATCGAGTGCGAAAAGTTAAAGCAAAAGAAAAGTTCTGTTGTTAGAGAATGTCGCGGTTTGGTATTAGACCCACTTAATGACTGGAGAATAGTATCAAAGGCATTTAATCGGTTTTTCAGTCTGGACGAATATCCTGACGATTTCAATTGGGGTAGGACCATTACCTGTTCTGCTAAGCATGATGGGTCATTAATTAAAATTTCCAACTATATGGGTAAATTATTAATTACTACTCGTTTCTCATTTGGTGAAGGTGAAGTAAATAAGTCTGGGTTTACTTGGAGAGACTTGGTATTAGCTCATGTTGACCCTAGTAAGTTAAATCCAAACCTTACTTATGTTTGTGAACTATGTGGACCCTATAATAGGATTGTTAGAGACTATCCACCAACACTATATCTTCTTTCTGCTTTTTATCATGAAATAGATGATTCTGTTTGGGAAGTTCCGTTGGATGTTGTTCAAACAGAATCTATCGTAAGCGGTATTCCTTTAACTGAACACTATCAGGTATCGTCAAAAGAAGATGTCGTATCATTGCTTGAAAGATTAGGCAAGGAACATTCAGATTTTGAAGGTGTTGTTCTTAACGATGGGAATCAGAGAGTCAAGGTTAAACGAGAACAATATCTTCTTCTTCATAGAATGATTTCTAATCATCAAATTACCGATGCTGATTTATTAGATATGGCTTTTACTGGTGAATCCTCAGAATTTCTTTCTTATTTTAAGGACTATATTCCAAGATATGAGTCAATTATAAATAAATTTGAGAAATTAAAAATCGAGATACAAAATACTTATGATAAATATAAAGAAATTGTTAATCAAAAAGATTTTGCTATTCAAGCTATGAAATATAAATATTACTTTGCTCTTTTTGAATTAAGAAAAGGAAAATCTGTTCAAGAGATTTTATCTAATGCAGAAAAAATAGTAAATTTATTTTGATTATCATGATTATTTACTTTTTGTGTAGTAAGAGCTGGTAATGGAGAAAATATCCATGTTGAACATGGATTAGATTAGGATAAATATGGTTATTTTAACAATTTATATTATGGGATTAATTGTAGCTTTACATATTTTTATTGTTGCCGCTATAAGAGAATTTAAGACATTAGACTGTAAATATGATGAATATGATTTATATGGTTTGGCTACATTTTTATCTTTTGTATGGCCAATAGTTTTATTATATTGGATTATATTCGGCTTCATTATTTTAGCCTCGAAATGGTTTAAATTTGTTTATAGTATAGTTTATAAGGAAGAAGATGGAACTGATACTCCATAATTCATGGAAAACTCTTTGCGATTCAGAATTTAAAGCAAAAGAAAAGTTAGTACCTAAATCTGGTGTCGTGTTCTGTCACACGGATGATTTATTTGAATTTTTTAAAGTTGCTAAAAATAATCCACAAAATACTTATATATTGATAAGTGCTGATAGTGATTATGGTCTTGAATATCAAGATAATAATACTGTAAGTTCTGATATCTTTAAATGGATGAGATTTATTCCTACTGATTTTGTTAAGGGTTATGACCCATTAGTTATCTTACCAAGATGCAATGTAAATAGTTGTAAATTATCAGACCAATTTTGTCTGAAAATGTATTCGTTTACTAAGGATACTATTGATGAGTTACTGCCTGATAATATTGTGCTTTGGTGGGGTACTAACATTAACGTATCTTGTGGAAGGCTTACTAAAATTCCATTCGGAATATCGCCAGAAACAGCAAAACACTTAAAACATACATTACTTGAAACAAAAATAGATAAGATTTATTGTAATTTTCAATTAAATACTATTGAACGACACGAATTATTATCACATCTTAAATATTATGATAGATGTCATATTGAATTGGGTATTAGTAATAAACAATATGCAGAATCAATTAGTAAATATAAATATATTCTAGCTCCTAGCGGAAATGGATTGTCAAGTTATAGAATACTTGAAGCAATATATAGCGGTTCTGTTCCTATAGTAAATAATGATTTCTGGTCTGAAGAGTGCGAAGATTTGCCCATAATTAGACTAAATATTAATGATTTAAATGAAGTGTTAAATGTATCATATAATAATAAAGATTTTATTTTAGAAAATTCAAAGGCAGATTTAAATTATTGGAGAAAACTTATTTTTGATTTTAGAACGCGGTTGTTGTGATATTATTTTTAATTGTTCCTCAATTGTTAAATATCTATCGTATTTTCTTTTTAAATAGATATTACTATCTAAATATAACCAACGAATAATTTTAAGACCTTTAATCAATCCTGTATAATGTAAATCAGTTGTATTTTTTGTAGATTTTTTAGGTTTATATACAGACCCTTCAATGTTTAATTCTTTTAAAATAAATAAGTTTATACTTTCAATTATATTTTTTGTCGAAATAATACTTGTATTCATTAAAAATCTATTTTTATTCTTACTAAGACTAAATGAACCATCTCCATCCCACAACCCTCTTAACCAATGTTTTAATAAAGGGTTTGGAACTTGGTCTTCTGTTGGAAATTTTAACAAAAATGTTTTTTGTTTCATACATCCTAATTCTGTTAGTTTGTCAGACATATGTCTACTATTTATTGTAAGTCTGTACATATTTTTACATTTTTTATCTATTCGTTTACTACAATCAATAAAAGATAATGGTCTATTAGAATTTATAGCAATATTAAATTTATCCAAAATTTCTCTATCCTCATCTTGGAGACCAAGAATAATTCGAGCGTTATCAGAATCATTGCAACCATCTGAATATAATAAACCAAGAAAATAAGCCTTTTCTTCTGTGTCTATAGTATCAAAATAATTTTCATTGATAGTATATTTTCTAGTTTGTTTATGTTTTGGTATATTTTTAATATGTTTTAAAATAGTTGATTTACAACAATTTATTTCTTTAGCGATTTGTCTTGATGATTTGCCACTTAAATATAATGTTTTTATTTTTTCTAATGTCTCTTTATTCATTTTTATTCCTTTAATAGTGTCCACTCAGAAATATATACACAACTTATGTATTATTTTTGACAATTTAGGATTTTATTTATGAGAGTTGGACTCGTAAGCGATTTACATGAACATTTTCCAGATTTGAATCATGTGAATCTGGATGGCTTAATTA
>CAZWRK010000135.1:6098-10602 GCA_964635875.1 uncultured Aquaspirillum sp. | reverse complement strand
CCGTCACCGCCCCTGATGATCCGAACCACAAGCACACCGTGCGCGGACAAGGCGCAAAATATCGCCGCAGCGAAAAATGGCTATGGCGGGCATGGAGCCGGATTTACGCGAACCCGACGCTCTACCGTGCGGCCCGCTTTGGCGCGACACGTTTGAAAGGCCTATTGCCCTCGGTTGAAGCGTGGGAAGTGGCGCGGGTCAGCCCCGTGCCTGCGGCCAAATCCCTGCATGAATTGGTGCAGGCACATGAAGCTAGAAAGGTTCAACCATGAACGCTCGCCACTCCATTCTTGAAAAATTACGTGCCGCACAAGCGCAGCCCAAACCGGCTTTAGTCGCTGAGGATTATCGTCCCGTCGCCGAAGCGCATCATTACACCGCCGATGAACGGATCGCCCGTTTTAAGCGCCTGATGCAAGAAGTGAAAACCGAAATTCACGATGTCGGTGACGACTGGCCCGCGACGTTGGCGCGCTTAATGTGCGAAAAACAACTCAGCAATCTGTTGATTGCACCGGAGACTGTGCATGGTGCTGCGGTGGTGGCGCATTGGCAGATGGCCGCGAGCTTGCCGCCGCTGAAAGCCTACGAAGCCAACATCGAAAGCTGGCGCGAAGAAATGTTCTTTAATACCGCAGCTTCGCTGACGGCGTGTCGGGCGGGGATTGCCGCGAGTGGTTCATTAGTGTTGTGGCCGACCCCGCAAGAGCCGCGCTTAATGAGCTTAGTGCCGCCGGTGCACTTTGCGCTGCTGGAGGCCGATCAGATTGTGGATAACTTGCCAGAGTTGATGGAAAAAGAGCACTGGGCGCAGTCGATGCCGACCAATGCCCTGTTGATTTCTGGCCCGTCCAAAACAGCCGACATTCAGCAAACCCTTGCCTACGGTGCGCATGGACCCAAAGAACTTGTGGTGTTGTTAAAGCACAGCTAATGCCCGCGCGGGCCGCTCGCGCCCGCCATTAGGAGACAGAATGAGCCTCGATGCGCGCTATCAGCGTTTTCATGATGATTTACTGACATGCTTACCCGCCGATCGGCTGATCACCGATCCGCTCCGCACTTTTGCTTACGGCACCGATGCAAGCTTTTATCGCTTGGTGCCAAAAATCGTCGTGCGGATTGAGGCCGAAGCCGAGATCGTGGCGTTATTGCATTTGGCGCGTGAGCAGCAGATTCCGGTGACGTTTCGGGCGGCGGGGACTTCGCTATCCGGTCAGGCGATCAGCGATTCGGTGTTGGTGATTTTGGGTGATAGCTGGCGCGGTCATCAAATCTTACAAGATGGTGCGCAAATTCGTCTGCAACCGGGGGTGATTGGGCAATGGGCCAACGATTGGCTCAAGCCGTATCAACGCAAAATTGGCCCCGATCCCGCCTCGATCAATGCGGCAAAAATCGGCGGCATTGTCGCGAATAATTCGAGCGGAATGTGCTGCGGTACCGCGCAAAACACCTATCACACTTTGGCCAGCGTGCGGGTGGTGTTGGCGGATGGCGCGGTGCTGGATACCGGCGATGCCGATTCGGTGGCCGCGTTTCGGGTCAGTCATCGCGAGATGCTGGCGCAGTTGTCGGCGCTGGCCGAGGCGACCCGCGCGAACGCGGCATTAGCCCACAAAATTCGCCATAAGTATCGACTCAAAAACACCACCGGCTATGCCTTGAACGCCTTGACTGATTTTGAAGATCCGATCGAGATTCTGGCGCATTTGTTGGTTGGTTCTGAAGGCACTTTGGGTTTTATCTCCGAAGTGACTTATCACACCGTCGAAGATCATCCGCATAAAGCTTCGACGCTGGTGGTGTTTCCCGATGCGTATACCTGTTGCGAAGCGGTCGCGGCTTTGAAATCGACGCCGGTTTCGGCGGTGGAATTGATGGATGGGCGTGGCATGCGTTCGGTGCGCGGCAAGCCCGGATTGCCCGCCTTTATTGACCATTTAGACATTGCCGCGTGTTCGTTATTGGTCGAAACACGGGCGGCGACGTCTTTAGCGTTAACTGCAAATCGACAAGAAATTGAAGCGGTTTTGGCGCAATTTACGATGCTCGAACGGGTGCCTTTTACCACGGTAGAGGCGGAGTACAGCAAGTTATGGGCGGTGCGCAAGGGGCTGTTTCCGGCGGTGGGCGCGGTACGCGAAACCGGCACGACCGTCATCATTGAAGATGTCGCCTTTCAAGTGGCCGATTTGGCGGCGGGGGTGCAAAAGCTCCAAGCGTTGTTTGAGCGTTTTGGCTACGACGAGGCGCTGATTTTTGGCCACGCGCTTGAAGGCAACTTACATTTTGTCTTTACGCAGGGCTTTGATTCACCTGAAGAAATCCAGCGTTATAGCCAGTTTATGGACGCGGTCGCACAGCTGGTTGCGGTGGAATATGGCGGCTCCTTGAAAGCCGAGCACGGCACGGGGCGGAATATGGCCCCGTATATCGAGCTGGAATGGGGCGCAGAAGGCTATGCGTTGATGCAGGACATTAAGCGCCTCTTTGATCCGCGTGGCGTGTTGAACCCCGATGTGATTATTGCCGCCGACCATTCGATTCACCTCAAAAACCTCAAGGCGATGCCTGCTGCACATCCGATTGTGGATAAGTGCATCGAATGTGGATTCTGTGAACCGGCGTGCCCGTCTCGCGATTTGAGCTTGTCGCCGCGTCAGCGCATTACGGTGTGGCGTGAAATTCAGGCGCTGCAGCGCTCGGGCCAAGAGCCAGCGCGCTTGGCGCGTCTGAAACAAGACTATGACTGGATGGGGGTTGAGACCTGTGCCGCAACCGGTTTATGTCAGCAAAATTGTCCGGTGGGCATCAATACCGGCGATTTGATTCGGGCGATTCGCGCCGATGCTGCGGTCAGCACCGAAGGTCAAGCACAGTGGGCGGCCGCACATGTGTCGGGCATTGGAAAAGTGGTGCAGTGGGGCTTGGGCATTGCGAATTTTGCCCACACCAGTTTAGGTTCGGACACGATGCAAACCCTTGCCGATGGCGCGCGTCGCTTAAGCGGCGGGGCGGTGCCGCATTGGAGTCCGGCGCTGCCGCGTCCGGCGGCACATTGGCGGGTACCGCAACGTCAAACCGGCGAGGCGGTGGTGTATTTGCCGAGCTGCGTGAGCCGCAATTTAGGCCCCGCTGAGGGTGATACTGAAGAGGTATCGCTCATGGATAAAACGGTTTCGGTGCTCGAGCAGGCCGGTTATCGGGTGATTTTTCCTGATGAATTGAATCAACAATGCTGCGGCCAGCCCTTCGAATCCAAAGGCCACTTTGCCGCTGCCGATGCGAAAAAACGCCAATTAGAGGCGGTGTTGCTGAAGGCCAGCGAATACGGGCGTTACCCGATTTATGTCGATACCAGTCCTTGTGCGTTACGTTTGTTGTCGGGTTTGGATGTACGTCTGAAGGTGTATGACTCGGTCGCGTTTTTGGCTGAAAAGGTCATCGATCGCTTGCGCTTGCAGCCGGTGGATGCGTCCTTGGCGGTGCATTTGACGTGTTCGGTGCGCAAGATGGGCTTGAGCGAGGCCTTTTTGAAGGTGGCGCGGGCGATTGCCCGTGAGGTGAAGGTGCCGGAGCATATTGGCTGCTGTGGCTTTGCCGGCGATAAAGGGTTTCATACCCCAGAGCTGAACGCCCACGCCCTGCGGGACCTCAAGGCGCAGGTGTCGTCTTGTGATAGCGGGATTTCAAGCAGCCGCACCTGTGAAATTGGTCTGAGCGAGCACAGTGGCTTGACCTATCGTTCGTTGATTTATGTTTTGGATCGGGCGATTGTGCGCACTTAACCGAGCGAAAAGGTGAACTGTTGATCTGCCGGTAAATCTGGCAGATCTGTTAATACCTGAATAAAGCGATCTTTGATTCCAAAAAAGATGCCTATCAGATGCGGGTCAAAATGGTGGCCCGCTTCTCGTTGGAACAGGGCTTCGACTTTATCGAGAGGCCACGGGTCTTTGTAGGGGCGGGCGGTCGTGAGCGCATCAAAGACATCGGCAATCGCGACGATGCGGCCTTCGATGGGGATATTTTCGCCGCTTTTTTGGTTGGGGTAGCCTTTGCCGTCCCAGCGCTCATGGTGGGTGTGGGCGATGGTCGCGGCCATTTTTAAGAGCTGGGAGTCATGAGAATAGTCACCGAGCAACTTGAGGCCAAGCTCGGTGTGGCTGTTCATGATGGCTCGCTCTTTTTCGTCTAACGCGCCTGCTTTGTGCAAAATAGAGTCAGGAATGCCAATTTTCCCAATATCATGCAATTGTGCTGCCCGCTCAATCATAAAGCACTGTTCCGGCGGAAAACCAATTGTCTCAGCCAAAAGGCGGCTATAGCGCCCCACACGGTAAACATGTTGGCCGGTTTCGTTGTCGCGTAATTCGCCCGCCATCCCTAATAAATTGATCAATAAATTATTCGCAACTTCGAGTTCTTGGGTGCGCTTTTGAACTTCTTTTTCGAGGCGGCTGGCTTCGCGTTTTTGGAGGCGCAGCGCATGCTGTACGCA
>CAZWRK010000135.1:0-5998 GCA_964635875.1 uncultured Aquaspirillum sp. | reverse complement strand
TCGATATTGCCGTCATTTTCTTGCAAAAAGGGTAGAACCTTGCGTGGGTCCGTAAACGCGCGGACGAACTGTACGCCTTGGTTCTCCATCAATTTTGACAAAATCATGACATTTGTCATGGAGTCATCACAAATCAACACACGGCTTTCTGCCGCAATCGCCTCAACGCTCATTATGTCTACATCCCCAAAATCACAGCCTATTTAGAATAGATAGGGTTCTGCAGAATAGTGTACCCTAAACGCATATTTAAGGGGTGCTCTGTTGAGACTATTTAGCGCGATAGTGCCATGAGCGGTTTAGCAACATGGCGAGTGATTTTTTTCCGGCGCTGTTGTGGCTTCATTCGCGACTTCAACCCGATTTCGGCCATTATGTTTGGCGCCATACAATGCTTGATCCGTGCGCTCGAATAGCACGGACAGCGTCGCACCGGTTTGCGGGAAATGCCCTACCCCCGCGGAGATAGTGACCACTTTTCCGCATGGACTTTCTTGCGTTGCCATGCGCTTACGCAAGCGTTCTGCGGCCTGTAGACCATGCTCCAAGTCGGTATTGGGCAACAAGATCACAAACTCTTCTCCACCAAAACGACAGCAAATATCGTTATCGCGGGCATTATTGAGCATGGTTTGCGCCAAAAAGCGCAGCACTTCATCCCCGACGTGATGGCCGTAGGTGTCGTTAACGGATTTAAAGCGGTCGATGTCGACAATGATGATGGCAAAAGATTGTTGGGTTTGCTCCCAATGTTCGAGCAGTTCATTCATGGCGCGACGATTGGCAAGGCCCGTGAGTGGGTCGGTATTAGACTCGCGTCGGAAGCGGTTTAGGCGAGTGTTGATTTCTTTAATCCCCGACAGGAGCGCGCGCTTGAGATGTCGCGCTTCGGCATACCATGAGCTCACCTGCGCAAGCTGCTCGGAAGTGTCGGAATGACTCATATCCTTGGCCAGTCGAGACAGATCATGAAGGGGTTGGGCGATATGCCGTGCCAGCCACCATGACAGCAGTCCTGCGATCAAGAGAAAGGGCAGTGCATTGCGGATCATTTCGAGTAAAAGCGTGGTGGCGGGTGCGAGGGCCATTTCGGTTGGGCGCTGGACCACGACGCCCCAACCGGCTTCGGGAATGTACGCAAACCCAGCAAGCATGTCTTTGTTTTGCGTATTGCGCGTGCGTTCTGCCCCGCTTTTCCCTTCCATAATTTTTTGAACAACACGATTGGTTGCAACGCTTTCTCCGACGCGCAGCCCATTTTGGTGATACAGCAGTATGCCGCGAGAATCGACGGCGTAAATGTAAGAGCCATCTTGGTAAAAATGCTCGCCTAGCAAGGTGTTGAGGACGTTCGGCTGTTGGAGGTAGAGCGTGCCGTAAATAATGCCGATCGCCTTGCCTGCCTTATCTCGCAAAGGGTAGGACACCATCACTAAATAACGGCCAGTTCCGGCTTGGTAGGGCTTGGAAATAGCCAGACCTTCTGTGTGCGTTAAGGCTTCTTGCATACCGGGACTATCGAGGACTTTGCCAACCAATTTATTGAGGCTTTGTGGCGCGATGCTGAGTACTTTGCCGTGGATATCGGCAATCGCAACCGAATTAAACAGCTGATTTTGGTTGAGGATCCGGTCGATTTCGGATTGCATCGCCACCGGATTTTGGAGGTGAGAATTCACTTGTGCGGCACTGTAGCGCAGGGTGCTTTCTGCCATCGAAAAGAAACTGTTCACTGATAAAGCCAATTTACTGGCATAGACGCGATTGGTTTCTAAGGTTGAATTCAGCAACATCTCACGTTGGGTTTTCCAGCCTGCGTACATGCTACTGACTAAGGTCAAAATCAGTGTAATGCCACCAAAAAGCATAATCAGCCGCGCGAGGCTGAGACGCTCATAGAGCCAACTGCGGCTCATTCGGGTGGCAGGGATAGCGCGACGCGGCATAGCATATTTCCTTTAATTCTTTAAATCGGTGCAAGCGGTGTGGCAGAAGGATTGTGGGCAAGTGAGTGCAGCACGCAGGCGGCGGATCATCATACACCGGTTGAGCTGAAATAAGTTTTAGTCATAAACGGGTGTTTGTATATTAAATGGGCATTTTGGCATCGTAAAACACACACTCCCCGCCACGGCGAGGAGTGTGCACTGCACGAAATGCCTCGGTTATTTACGACAGGCAATTTCTTTGAGTGTGGCTTGTGGCCATTGCGCGCTCATGGTTTTGAGCTTTTCGTAAGCGGCGCTATCCAGCTGGCGGAAGCGGAATGTGCTCAGTTGGCTATTCTCGCTGGTGGTGCTGGCGCCTGAGCTGTCTCGGGTCTGAAT
The DNA here is from genome assembly GCA_964635875.1 of uncultured Aquaspirillum sp. GTDB lineage: Bacteria > Pseudomonadota > Gammaproteobacteria > Burkholderiales > Aquaspirillaceae > CAZWRK01. Next base: position 3,671 of record CAZWRK010000135.1, on the reverse strand, counting down.
GTGCGCGGTATACCCTGCCTGTGCCAAACGTTTTTTCATGCTTTCGGCCGAGCTTTCTTGGCTAAACAGCCCGATCGAAATCGCATTTTTGAAATCAGCATTGGTCACGACATAGTTATCGAAGCCTTTGCCTTTGACTTCTGCAGAGAGCTTATTGGCTTCATCGCGGCTACTTTTCGCGCTTAAATACACCCAGTATTTTTTCGGGCCACTGCTGGTATTGGCCGCCGCAGGCGCTTCACGTTTGTGCTCCACTGCGCTATCCGCGAGCTTGGCGCGAATCATTTGCTGGCGGAAGCGCGCGCTTTGTTGGCTGTCCAGCTCAGCCAGCTGGTAGCACATCGCGCTCGCTGCGGGCTTGCTGGCTTCTTTGCTGGTGCCTTTTTCTGTCTCTGCGAATTTCTTTGCGATTGGATCAGGCTCGACCGCTTTCGGCTTTTTCTCGGCGATTTGCGGTTCGTGCTTGGGTTCAGCCTTCGGCTCGACTTTCTTCGGCTCGGGTTTTGGCTCCGGCTTTGGTTCGACCTTAGGCTCGACTTTCTTCGGCTCGGGTTTTGGCTCCGGTTTTGGCTCGACCTTAGGTTCGACTTTCTTCAGCTCTGGCTTCGGTTCTGGTTTTTTGGGTTCGGGCTTGGGTTCAACTTTCTTCGGTTCAGGCTTCGGCTCGGTTGCCGCGCTGACGGCTTGATGCGCGACGACTGCGCTGGCAACGACGGCCGGAATCGCAGCAGTCGCAGGTAGCGCGCTCGGTGCTGCGGCTGGCGCTGGTTCGGGGGTTGCAGGTGTCGGGGTGACAGGCGTCGGAGACTGATTATTCAATAAAGCAATGGCCGTCGGATCTTGCGAGGCGGCCGCAATGGGGTCTGCCGGTGGCGCGTCTTTGGGGACAGGCTTGATCTGTTGCGCATTGATTTCGCGCGAGTTGACATTGCTTTTGGGTGATTGGCCAACGGCGCTTATAAGCGCAACAAGTAAATTGGCGATGACCAGTGCGGCAAAAAACCACTTCATCCTGATGCCACCTTTATAGTGTGTTAATCCGACAAGGCTGCGATTATCCACGAACGGCGTAGATTACGGGAGGCCTGTTTGTTTCGATACGGCGAAAAAGCGTGCTATTCGTCTTCGTCCTTTGGCGGGGGATCGGCGGATAGGATCGCCAGTCCCGCCAAAACTAAATTGTCGACCGTCATCACTTGGCCGAGGAGGTATTGCCCGAGCAATCGCGCATCACCGCCGCTGAGTAAAATGCGGGGCGGATGGCCAATATCGGCGGCAAACACCTCAGCGGCTTTCTGAATACTGCCCGTGAGCGCATTGATGCAGCCGGTGGTAATCGCGTCGGCGGTATTGGTCGGGGCGGCTTTCCATTGGCCGTCGGGGCGACCCAAACGGGCGGTGCCGCTATCCAAACTTTGGCGCATGAGCTGCAGGCCGGGGCTGATGCTACCGCCTTCAAAGAGCCCTTCGGCGCGGAGCCGATCGACGGTGAGCGCCGTTCCTGCACAGACCACTAAACAATCTTCTTTTGGCCAATAATGCGCCGCACCAATCGCCGCCGCCCAGCGATCCGGCCCGAGGCGCTTCGGGTCTTGGTAGCCATTGCGAATTCCGCCACCATAGGCGGTGGGGGTGATCCATCGAATAGGCTGGCGTCGGAGGGCATGTTCTAGCTTGTACTGAATGGCTTCTCCCGCGACATTGCAGGCCAAGATGTGCTGTGGACGATGCGCCAGATATTCGGTGGTTAAGGGGCTTAAATCTCGATGCGGGCAGGCGCGCGGTGGACTGCTAAGGCCATCACGTAACCAGCTCCATTTAATTCGAGTATTGCCTGCATCCAGTAACAAGATCATAAATGTGGTCTCAAACTGACTTCCCCTGCGTGAATCCGCTGTTCTCCATCGTGACCCAATAGGCGCAGTGCGCCGTGGCCATCGACACCCAAGGCCTGGCCCTGTAATGGCGGGGCATGGGGAGAAATAATCCAGACGGTCTGTTCTTGAAAAGCATGCCAGCTTTGCCACTCTGCTTGAAAGGGGGCAAATCCGGCTTGAGCAAACGTCGTGAGAACGGCTGTGAGCTCATTTAAGAGCGCTGCGGCCAGTGCGTTGCGTGGAGGCAATGGGCGGTGCGCATCCGCCAGACCCGCTGCGGCCTGGCCGACTTCGCCGGGGTCCGCCAAATTGATGCCCACGCCAATCACCACCGCCGACGGGCCAAGTGTATCTCCGGCCAGTTCAATCAAAATGCCTGCTGCTTTTCGTTCGCCTAATAAAATATCATTCGGCCACTTTAGGCGCACCGGAATTTCAAGCCGATTGAGTACGCGCGTTAATGCGATGCCCACCACCAGCGACAAGCCTGATAAACCCGCGACCCCGCAATCAAAGCGCCACAGAATCGAGAAGGTGAGTGCTTCACCGGGATGGCTAATCCATTGCCGTCCACGTCGTCCGCGTCCTGCCGTTTGAATTTCAGCGAACAGCGCCAGCCGATGCGGCGCACCTTGCGCTGCTCGCGTCAAAAGGGCGCTATTGCTGGAATCGATATGCTCGGCGACCTCAACTTGCCAGCCGCTGGTTTCGGCTGCGATGGCTTGTGGGTCCAGCCACACCAAGGGCGCGGGCAGACGATAACCCTTGCCGCGCACTCGAAAAATTCGCGCACCGTATAGTTGGCTGAGGTTTTCAACCGCTTGCCAGATCGATGCACGTGAACAGCCCAGCTGCTGCGCCATTTGCTCGCCCGAGTGAAAGCGGCCATCGGCAAGGGTGCGGAGTACCGCCATATCTAAGGCCTTCACTCGGCGCGTTCCGCTTGGCGAATTTTGGCCAGTGTGGCTGTGGTGGAGGTGTCAAACAAAAATGGAATCGAATGCACTTGTCCGCCGCGCGCGAGCGTTTCTGCGCTGCCGACAATCGCTGCGGGCGCCCAGTCGCCGCCTTTGACCAAAATCTGAGGCTGGATCAATTCGATCAGGGCGGCGGGCGTGTCGTCGTCAAACCATGTCACTAAATCGACATCACCCAACGCAGCGATCACGGCCGCGCGATTCTCCAGCGGATTGATCGGGCGGTCGTCGCCCTTGCCCAAGCGGCGCACGGAGGCATCGGTATTGAGTGCCACAATCAGGCTCGCGCCCAAGCTGCGTGCTTGCGCCAAATAGCTCACATGACCGCGATGCAAAATATCAAAGCAGCCATTGGTAAACACACAGGGGCGCGGCAAGGTCAAAAGGGCATTGGCGAGGGCGTCAGGCGGGCAAATCTTGCGTTCGAAATCAGGAGAGGGGTAGCGCATGGCTGTATCAAATAGAGGCGCAGTTTGGTTGGCAAAATGCACGCGTTAAGAAATCCATCCCGTACAGACTGCACGGATTGGCAGGGTCACGGCGATTGTACCGGAAATCCACAAAAATCCTGTGATGTGCGTCACAGCCGCGAATCGGCTGCCGCCGATATATAATCGGCTGATTGTTTTGGCGATTCACTCTCTTTTCTGACAGGTTTCTACGCTCATGCACGAACTTTATACCCCCCGCGACATCGAATCCGCAGCCCAAGCCCATTGGGAAAAAAGTGCTGCTTTCAAAGCGGTCGAAGATGCTAGCCGCCCGAAATACTATTGCTTGTCGATGTTCCCCTATCCGTCGGGCAAGCTGCACATGG
>CAZWRK010000134.1:0-10613 GCA_964635875.1 uncultured Aquaspirillum sp. | reverse complement strand
ACACATCCAGCATGTTCGACGCTTGACATGCCTTTAGGGCGTGGGCTGCAGCGGTTTTATAATTTCCACGTTAGACACGAATGAGCAGAGGGTAGCGCGTATGTGGTATCGCTTAAAAGCGCGAGAAAATAGCAAAAAGCCCATCTACACGCCGCCCAGTAAAATCGGGCTTGTTATCGCGATTACCCTCTTTATTCTGCTTGACCTTGGAACCCTCGCTGTTGGCTATCAAATTTCTAAACAAGTTGAAAAAGATGCCGTCGCCATTAACCTTGCGGGTCGGCAGCGGATGCTCTCTCAGAAAATAACCAAAGCAGCACTGATTGCGAGCGATGCACGCGCTTCTTCAGCACAACAGCGCGCTGCGACTCAAGAAGCGGCACAAGCCTACACCTTATTCCTCTCGACACTCCAAGCCTTCTCGCGAGGAGGAAGCGCGCAAGGCGGAGCCGGAGAGCACGTCACGCTCGATCAAGTACAAGACCAAGCTGCCACCCTCGTCAACAGTACGATCGACATCATGTCTCCTTGGCCAAAAATCCCAAGCGAACGCGCAGAGTTGATCGCGTTTTCAGAGTTCATGATTGATCACAACAGCGATATTCTGAACGCGATGAATGCGCTTACCACCACATTGGAAACACAATCAATTGAAACCGTCTCCAAGCTGCGTATCGCACAAAGCATCGCATTCGTACTTTCTTTATTTAATTTCTTTTGCATATTGCGGCAAATGCACCACCAACAGCATCTCGCCGAGATCAGCGCGATTACCGACCCGCTCACCCGCCTTTTGAATCGGGCGGGTATTTACCAGAAACTTGACGAGGCGATTCTCAAATCGAAGGCATCCGACACACTAACGGGACTGATGTTGTTGGATCTGAATGGCTTTAAGCGCATCAACGATCAATTTGGTCACGCTGAGGGTGATGTAGTACTGATAGAAGCCAGCCGTCGGCTCATGCAATGGTGTCGTCAAGCAAACTGGCAAGCAGGTCGGCTTGGTGGCGACGAGTTTGTTGTGATCTGCCCCGATGTCACACAAGAAACGATGCAAAAATCTGCCGCCAAACTGACCCACGAACTCTCGGATATTACCGTGACCGCACACACAGCCACGGTTTCGGCAAGCGTCGGATGGGCCATAGGCCATCACGAAAAATCGGCAGATACGCTGATTTCAGAAGCCGATACCATGATGTACATCGAGAAGGCGGCGCATTATGCCTCTAGCTAAGCCGCCTTCATCCCACAGAGTTGAAGGCAAAGGCCGTGACCCACGTAAGAATCAACACTCCACAATATTCACCGGCAACTCAATCACATGAATCGCCAGTCCACCGCGTGCGGTTTCTTTGTATTTTGTGCTCATATCTCGTCCCGTTTCACGCATGGTTTTAATCACCCGATCCAGAGATACGCAATGCTGTCCATCGCCGCGTAAAGCCATTCGAGACGCATTAATCGCTTTAATCGACGCCATCGCATTGCGTTCGATGCAAGGCACTTGCACTAAGCCACCGATCGGATCGCAGGTTAAACCAAGGTTGTGCTCCATCCCAATCTCAGCGGCATTTTCGACTTGCTCGGGCGAGCCGCCTAAGACCTCGGTCAACGCACCCGCCGCCATTGAACACGCCGACCCCACCTCACCTTGGCAGCCGACCTCCGCGCCGGAAATCGAGGCATTGAGCTTAAACAAAATCCCAATGGCACCTGCCGTGAGCAAGAACCGCACAATGCCATCTTCGTTGGCTTGCGGGATAAATCGTGCGTAATAATGCATCACCGCCGGAATGATGCCAGCCGCACCATTGGTCGGCGCGGTCACAACCCGCCCACCGGCTGCATTCTCTTCGTTGACCGCCAAGGCGTAGAGATTGACCCAATCCATGACCGTTAACGGGTCACGCAATGCCGCCTCAGGCGCGCCCAGTAGCTTGCGATGCATATCTGCCGCCCGCCGCCGAACTTTCATGCCGCCCGGCAAAACACCTTCACGCTCGCAACCTCTGCGCACGCAATCTTGCATGACCTGCCAAATATGCAGCAGCCCATTGCGAATCTCTGATTCCGATCGCCACGCCAGCTCATTTTCTAACATGATTTGGCTAATCGACTTTTGGTGGCGCTGGCATTGTGCGAGGAGTTCAGCCGCATTTTTAAACGGATAGCGCAACTCGGTAATACCCGGCGGCGTAAAGCCCGCATCTACCGCCGCTTCGTCCACGACAAAGCCCCCACCAACCGAATAATAAGCCCGTTGACTCAGGCGCTGACCTTGCGCGTCAAAGGCCTCAAAAGTCATACCATTAGGGTGATAGGGCAAGCTCTTGCGCTTATGCAAAACCAGATCATTAGATTCATCGAAAGTAATCTCATGCTGACCGAGCAACGATAAACGTGCCTGCGCCCGAATCTTGCCCAAGATATCTGGAACCGCATCAGTATCCACTTCATCCGGCAGCTCGCCACACAAACCCAGCAACACAGCCACATCGGAACCATGCCCCTTGCCTGTTGCCCCTAAAGAGCCAAATAGCTCCGAGCGGACGCGCGTCACGTGAGGGAGAACACCTTCTTTTTCTAAACGGGAAATAAATTGTCGTGCTGCCCGCATCGGGCCGACGGTGTGAGAACTGGAGGGACCAATCCCGACTTTAAATAGGTCAAATACGCTAATCGCCATGATTTTGCTCTCTCGTGAACAAGAAAATCGCCCAGACCAATGGCTGGGCGTTTTACAAGGGGTGTTATCTTTATAGGCACTACAACAGATCATGATTTATCGGATCATGCGTGCCATTGTGCACAATAGAGAAAACCACGGCAATCGTTTGAAACAAGCTTAATCATCCGCTCGTTCAATGTAATTTTTTGGAATAAATACCTTACTTATCCCAAATCATTAGATTTTTATTTTATTGGCGCGCCGTGCGAATGTTTTCAGGAACTAACCCTTTTCCAGAGGTTCTAAATGGATTGATATCCAACCCACCGCGACGGGTATAGCGCGCGTAAACCGTCAACTCACTCGGCTGACACGCTTTCCAGATATCCACAAAAATCCGCTCAACACATTGCTCGTGAAACTCGTTGTGCTGCCGAAAGCCCACCAAATAACGCAAGAGACCTTCGCGATCTAATTTTCGACCCACATAGCGAATCAAAATACTTGCCCAGTCCGGTTGCCCTGTGACCAAGCAGTTTGATTTTAATAAATTGGAATGCAAGCTTTCCGAAACCCGCTCGGATGTCGTCACCAAATAATCTGGCGAAGGATGATAGTGATCAATTTCGATGTCGAGCGCATCCAAGCTTTCGCCGGGCAAATCGCCCATTCGAGCGGCCGCAAAGTCTTTAGGTAAGGTCAGCTCGACACTGACCGGCGCGCCAGCAGCCTGAGAAATATCGCGTGTCAGACGCGCCAGCAATTCGTCTTCACCGTCTAATCGAGTTTGGTTGTAGCTATTGAGATAAAGCTTAAATGACTTTGACTCGATCAAATTGGGCGACTCAGCTGGAATCCGAAATGTTGCCATCGCCACTTGGGGTTTACCACGCAGATTCAGCCACGAGAGTTCAAAAGCATTCCAAATATCCTGCCCCTGGAACGGCAGTTTATTGGCTGCCACACCAATTTCGTCACGTTTGCTCTGACGAGGAATCGGAAAAAGTAACTCGGGCGCATATTGCTCACAGTATTGAACCGAACGCCCTAAGGAAGAATCTTCAGGACTTGCACCATATCTATTCATTGCCATTAGCCTGATAAAAGTAGGGCTCGAATGGACTAGACTTCACGTCGCATAAAGTCACGCACTCGGAATCCACAAACAAACAAAGTTATAAAATAGACCGCCATCCCCGCCACAATCAGCGCGCACAGCCATAAAACTCGGATCAGCGCCGAGGCATGCCAGTCTGGATTCAGAAAAACATTCAGCCCGTACAAACACGCGGCCATCAAACCGACCGCTAAAAAGAGCTTTGCGAGAAAAAGCGCCCAGCCCGGCTGCGGTTGATAAATACGATGGCGACGCAGAAGAAACCACAATAATCCCGCATTCAGGCATGCCCCCAGCCCAATCGCCAGCGCTAAACCAGCGTGCTGCATGGATTGAATAAACAGTAAGTTCATCAGCTGCGTCGCCAACAATGTGGCTACCGCAATTTTGACGGGGGTTTTAATGTTCTGACGGGCATAAAACCCCGGCGCTAAGACCTTGACTAAAATCAGCCCCACAAGCCCCACGGAATATGCGACCAAGGCTTGCTGCGTCATCGCTGCATCTAGTACAGAAAATTGACCGTACATAAACAGGGTCGCAATCAAGGGCTTTGCCAACACCGCCAACCCCACTGCAGAGGGCAGCGCCAACAGCAGAGACAAGCGAATCCCCCAATCGAGTAAAGCCGAATACTCGGCACTGGAACGGTTCGCTGCATGTTTAGATAAAGACGGCAATAAGATCGTCCCTAGCGCGACGCCGAGAACACCCGTCGGGAATTCCATCAAGCGATCTGCATAATACATCCACGACACGCTCCCTGATGCTAAAAACGAAGCAAAAATCGTGTTAATCACCAAAGAAATTTGAGCGATTGAGACCCCAAAAATGGCAGGCCCCATTTGCCGAATCACGCGCCAGACCGCGGCATCTTTCAGCGCAAAACGCGGCAAGGGCAACATGCCAATACTTTTGAGCGCCGGTAACTGAAAAACGAGCTGCAAAATACCGCCAAAAAATACTGCCCACGCCAGAGCCAACACAGGACGCTCAAGGTAAGGCGCAAGGAACAAAGAACACAGAATAAAAGACACGTTTAGCAAGGTTGGCGTAAACGCAGGCACCGAAAAACGGTTCCATGTGTTTAAAACGCTACCGGCTAACGAAGAAAGTGAAATAAAAAATATGTAGGGAAAAGTAATCTGCAATAGCTCAACGGTCAGCGCAAATTTATCGGGGTTTTTGGCAAAGCCCGGTGCAGATAGATAGATGATGTAAGGCGCGGTCAGTAAGCCGATCACAGTGACGACCAGTAGTACCATGCTCAAAGTTGCGCTGATATGAGATAAAAACTGGCGGGTCTCGGCCTCGCCCTTTTTTTGCTTATACTCCGCCAAAACAGGCACGAAAGCCTGTGAAAATGCGCCTTCTGCAAAAATACGCCGCAATAAGTTGGGCAGTTTAAAGGCAACAAAAAAGGCATCCGTCGCAAGCCCTGCACCAAACACTCGGGCAATCAACGCATCACGAACAAAACCCAAAATACGGGACACCATCGTCATGCCACTTACTGTGACCAGCGCTTTAAGAAGATTCATTTTGTTTCAGAAAAAGATGGCCGGACACTGCCGGAAGAGGAGACAGTATGTTAAAGCCAAGTCCATCTTCTTGCAAAAAAGTTCCCCTCTGAGTAAAATCTCCTGTTCTCGGATATCCGTCTGAAATTTCAGGAGTAGTTATACATGGCAAATAGCGCACAAGCACGTAAGCGCGCACGCCAGGCTGTGGCAGCCCGTGAGCACAATGCCAGCCTGCGTTCCCAGTACCGCACAGCAGTGAAAACCGTCATCAAAGCCATCCGCGCTGGTGACAAAGCCGCTGCTCAAGGTGCTTTCAACAGCAACGTCAGCGTCATCGATCGCTTGGCAGATAAACGCGTTGTTCACAAGAACAAAGCTGCTCGTCATAAGAGCCGTCTGTCTGCTGCAATCAAGGCTTTGGCTGCCTAATTTAGCCAAAACACACACGCGCGTGAAAAAGCCCCAGAGTCTGGGGCTTTTTGTTTTTGTGGACGATGGCAAGTGTTAACCGAGCAAAGCAAATGCCTCACGCGCCATTTGGCCTTCTTCATCCGTCGGAATCACCCAAACTGCGCGCTCAGCGCCCACACGGCTAATACGCGCCGCATTCGCCGTATTTGCGTCCTCATCCAGGCTAAAGCCCAAGAAAGCAAGACGCTCAATGATTTTATGGCGAACAACGGCACTTCTTTCACCCATGCCCGCCGTAAAGACCAAGTGATCAATCCCGCCAGCCTGTACCGCTAGCGCGCCAACCTCGCGCGCCGCACGATAGCAGAACAGCTCGACAGCCTCTTGCGCCGCAGCCTCGTCGCTTACCAACAGTTCTCGCATATCGGCCGACAGGCCGCCCGAAACGCCGAGCAAGCCCGATTTTTTATACAGCTCCTGACGAACAGCCGCGATATCCATACCGGCATTTTCCATCCAGTACAGCACCACTTCTGGATCGAGGTTCCCCGGGCGCGACCCCATCATCAAGCCTTCGCATGCACTCATGCCCATGCTCGTAGCAACGCTCTTACGATGATGCATCACACACGCAGAAGAACCACTTCCTAAATGCAAGACCACCACACGCTTTTCAGCCTCTTCCGCCCCTAAAACCTCTGGCAGTTTGTGTGCAATCGCCGCATACGATAAACCATGGAAGCTATAACGGCGCACGCCCTCATCATGCCAGTGCCGCGCAATCCCAAATCGGGTTGATAAAGGATCTTGTGTTGCATGAAAAGCCGTATCAAAGCACGCAAATTGTGGAATGTGCGGCGCTTCTGCCGTCACTGCAGCGATCCCCGCCAAGCTGCCCGGCTGATGAAGCGGAGCCAGCGGAATCAAGCTGTGCAACTTCGCTAAAACATCCGCATCCAAACGGACCGCAGAGGCAAAATCGCCACCGCCATGCACCACCCGATGCGCCACCGCAGCCAGCTGCAAATCACGCTCGTGCCCGAGCGCCAGCACGTCAGCAATCGCATGCGCGTGCGTAGAGGCAGGAAAAGGCTCATCACGAAGCGTATGACCGTCGACATGGCTCATAAAGCGACCCACAGGCTTACCGATGCCATCGACCAGCCCACCGCAACGAATTACCGGCTGCCCTTGCTCAATGCCGTAGTACGTAAATTTTAGCGTCGAAGAACCTACATTCAGTGTCAGGAGTGTCTGCATAATGTGGCCTTATTCGGTGCCAAGAACGCGGCGATGCGCCACCAGCGCAGCAACTGCAGCAGAAGCCAGGCGACCTTGAGCGTCTTCCGCACGGCTGGTCAGCACGATTGGAACCCGTGCACCCATCACCACGCCAGCAGAGGCCGCCGCCGCCAAGTAAGACAATTGTTTAGCCAGCATATTGCCCGACTCTAAATCAGGCACAACTAGAATATCCGGATCCCCAGCAACTAAAGAATGAATCCCTTTGGTGTCAGCAGCAGCATGAGAAATCGCATTATCGAATGCCAAGGGGCCATCCAAAATCGCGCCGGTGATTTGCCCACGGTCAGCCATTTTGCACAATGCAGCCGCGTCCAGCGTCGAAGGAATGGTCGGGCTGACGGTTTCAACTGCGGACAAAATTGCCACTTTCGGCATCATGATGCCCAGCGCATGACAGAGATCAATCGCGTTTTGGGTGATGTGCTGTTTAGAAGTCAAATCAGGCGAAATGTTAATCGCGGCATCGGTAATAAACAGATAACGCGGATAGCTTTCCACTTTCATGATGAAAGTGTGGGAAATACGACGGTCGGTGCGAATACCCGTGGTGCGGTGCAGCGCTTCGGACATAAATTCGTCGGTGTGCAAGCTCCCTTTCATCAGCGAGTGCGCCTCACCCAGACGAATCAGCTCGACAGCTTTTTCTGCCGCAGCATGGCTGTGGGGCACGTCAATAATGCGGAAGCGCGATAGGTCAATGTCTAGCTCTTCGGCCAATTTGTCTAGCTTGGAGCGGGGTGCAACTAAAATCGGCTCGATCAAACCTGCCTCAGCAGACTCAACCGCCCCTTTTAAGGACTCAGGGCTGCAAGGGTGCGCTACGGCCATTTTAATGGGCGGGTATTGCAATGCGGCTTCGATGATATCTTCAAATGCACGTTCGTCGCGGGTCATGATGTGTCTCGCTTAACTCTAAAAATCCAGCCAATTTGGCTCAAAAACAGGCGGAAGGATCTCCCCCGCCTGTGGTCTCTTGCTAGATTAAAAATCTAGTTCGGCATTACGCCATAATGTGGAAACCACCATCCACATACACAACCTCGCCCGTCATTGCGCGCGAAGCATCCGAAACGAGGAAAGCAGTGGTCATGCCAACATCTTCGATGTCAACCAAACGATGCTCTGGCGAACGCGCAATCGCTTCTTCGATCAACTTGTCGAAGTGGGCAATGCCGGAGGCGGCGCGGGTTTTTAGCGGGCCGGGAGAAACAGCGTGAACACGGATTTTTTTAGAACCTAACTCTGCAGCCAAGTAACGCACGGTCGATTCAAGTGCCGCCTTTACGGGGCCCATGATATTGTAGTTTTCAACCACTTTATCGGCGCCATAGTAGCTCATGGTGACAATCGCGCCGCCATCAGTCATCAGCGGCTCAGCCAAGCGTGCCATTTCGATCAAGGAGTAGCAAGAAACCCGCATTGCTTGCAAGAAACCCTCTTGAGAAACATCGGTCACGCGACCATGTAAATCATCCATCGGGCAGAACGCCATGGAGTGAATCACAAAGTCCAACTTACCCCATTTTTCTTCGATGGCCTTGAACACAGCTTCCAATTGACCGGGCTCTTCAATATTCATCGGCATGAAAATCGGGCTTTCCAGCTCTTCTGCCAAAGGACGCACAAAACGCTCAGCTTTTTCGTTCAGATACGTGACAGCGAATTCGGCTCCGAGCGACTTCAGTACACTGGCGCAGCCATAGGCAATCGAGTTGTCGTTTGCGATACCAACAATCAGACCTTTTTTGCCAGCAACGATGTCGGGGAGGTTGTTCAGGGTCATGTTTACTACTCCAGTTTTAGATAAAAGGGTCAAGCCATCATAACAACTAAGTACGATTGTGAACGCACTCAATGCTGCACTGCAACTAATATGCAGTGAAGATATTTCTATACCATGACAGCAGTAAGGATATATCGAGTGTTGTCGCGAGAATTCATCAGTTATACTTTTGCGTTTTATCAAATGCCTGTGATTTTTCAGGTCACAGCCTGTTCAGAATCCGCTGAGGTTAAGATTCATGCCTATTTACGAGTACCACTGCGCAGCATGCGGTGCGAGCAAAGAGCATCTGCAAAAAATGTCTGCTGATCCGATTGCCCATTGCCCAGCCTGTGGCAGCGATCAATACACCAAACAACTGTCTGCCGCGGGTTTCCAGCTCAAAGGAAATGGCTGGTACGCAACAGACTTCAAAAACAAGAGTACCAGCTCACCTGCACCGGCTCCCCATGCCTGTGGCGCAGGTAGTTGTGGTCAATGTGTCTGAGAGCGCAATGAAACAAGCTAAGCTGACCTTAAAAGGCTATTTACTGACCGGATTTTTAATCTGGCTGCCGATGGCGATTACTATCTGGGTGCTGAATCTGATCGTGAGCACCATGGATCAAACGCTACACTGGCTGCCAGAACATTGGCAACCTGAAGCGCTACTCGGCTTCCATCTCCCGGGGCTTGGCGTTCTCGCTGCGCTCCTTGTGATGGTTAGCACGGGTGCACTTGCCGCCAATATTCTCGGGCAGAAAATTGTCGCACTCTGGGAAAACATTCTGACCCGCATCCCTGTGGTGAAGTCGATTTACTCCAGCGTGAAACAGGTCAGCGATACTTTGCTATCCGGCTCAGGACAAGCCTTTCGCAAAGCGCTCTTAGTGCAATTTCCGCACCAAGATGCTTGGACGATCGCCTTTCTTACTGGGCAGCCAGGCAGTGGTGTCGCCGAACACCTTGAGGGTGAGTTTGTCAGCGTCTACGTTCCAACAACACCGAATCCAACCTCTGGGTACTTTTTGCTTGTCAAAAAGAGCGACACCCGAGAGCTCGATATGAGCGTAGACGACGCATTAAAATATGTCATATCAATGGGTGTAGTTTCCCCTTCATCCAAAAAAACGCCTCACTAACACCCATTTAACTATTCCAAACGAAAGCTGATTCATGCGTACCGATTATTGCGGACTAATTGACACGAAATTTCTCGACCAAACCGTCACCGTAAAAGGCTGGGTTCATCGTCGTCGCGACCATGGTGGCGTGATTTTTATCGACTTGCGAGATCGCGAAGGCCTTGTACAAGTCGTGATTGACCCAGACACCCCAGAAGCGTTTACCACCGCAGACAGCTGCCGCAATGAATTTGTGTTGGCGATCACAGGCCTAGTACGCGCCCGCCCAGAAGGCACGACCAATGCCAATTTGATCTCTGGTCAAATCGAGATTTTGGCTAAAAATATCGAAATTCTGAACACTGCCGCGACCCCGCCGTTCCAAATCGACGAAGACAATTTGTCTGAAAACGTCCGACTCACCAATCGCGTGATCGACCTGCGCCGCCCGACCATGCAAAAAAATCTGCGCATGCGCTATCGCGTAGCGATGGGCGTGCGTAATCACCTGGACAAGCAAGGCTTCATCGACATCGAAACCCCGATGCTGACCCGCTCTACACCAGAAGGCGCACGTGACTACCTGGTGCCGTCCCGCGTGCATCCGGGCGAATTCTTCGCGCTCCCGCAATCGCCACAGCTGTTCAAGCAGCTGTTGATGGTGGCAGGTTTCGACCGTTACTACCAGATCACCAAG
>CAZWRK010000133.1:0-10660 GCA_964635875.1 uncultured Aquaspirillum sp. | reverse complement strand
GCTGCTGCGCCACGAAGGACACGCGCGGTGTCTCCAGCGGATGCAGCAGGTTCCAAATACAATGGATTCATCCGTTACGACTACCCCTTGTAATACGGCGCCATTCATCCTGAAAATACCGGCCCCAGCGCAATTGATTGTGCTGGGGTTGTTTGCGCTCGCTCATATGAAAGCCACCTGACTAGGTACAACTCCCAATACCCGCCATGGCTTGATCGCATACGCTGATGCGCTTTGCCCAAAGCCTGCATCACAAGGCAATGCAAAAGCGCCCAGTTTTTCATTCCACAAAATTAGACGGAGATACGCGCCACCATGTACCAGCGCTATTCCACGGCAGAGGTTCCGAGAAACCACGAATTCGGCTTCTGGCGTGAAGTCATCTCCAACGCGTATTTCCACCTCCAACTGAATTTCCGCGACACCAATACCTTCTGCGGTACGCTGGAGTCGTGGGATCTGGGACTGGTCTCCCTCTCGCGGCTGCATTGCAATGCCTTGCACTACCAGCGCCTGCGCCAGCACTGCCAGGTCAAGGCGCCCGAGCTTCTCGTGACCGTGCCCCAGCGCAGCGCTGTCGAGTTCACGCAGATGGGGCGCAACACGCAGTGCTCCCCGGGTCAGTTCCTGCTGGAGCACAGCGACGAGCCCTACGAGTTCAGCCATGCCGAACACAACGACATGTGGGTACTGAAACTGCCCGACGCGGCACTCAAAGCGCGCGTGGGCAACACGGATCGCTTCTGTGCCCAGCACTTCGATACCACCGCAGGCATGGGCAAGCTGTTCAGCGACTACCTGCAGCTCATCACCAAGCACTGCGATACCGGCCAAAGCCCGGAGGCCTTGTCGCTGATGGGCATGCAACTGGTCGAACTGCTGGGCCTGACGCTGAAAGAGGCGCCGTCGGTGCTTCAATCCTCGCTCTCGGTCGTGCGCGCTGCGCACCTGGCACGCATCGAGGCCTATGTACGCCGGCACCTGGCCGACGACCGTCTGGATCCGGACTACATCGCCAGCGAAAACAGCATTTCCTTGCGCTATCTGCACGACCTGTTCAAGGACACCGGCCAGACCGTCGCGCAATGGGTGCGCGATCTGCGCCTGCAAACGGCCTACGAGCAATTGACCCGGGCGTGCACAGCCCAATCCATTGCCCAGATCGCCTACGCGTGCGGCTTCAGCGACCAGACCCAGTTCAGCCACGCGTTCAAGCGCCGCTACGGCGCCAGCCCCAGGGAAGTGCTACGCAGAAGCACTTCCGGCACGGATCAGTGAAGCATCTGCTGCCCTGTGCCAGGAGCCGGCGCGGCTCTCCTCTCTATAGGGAAACTCCCAGCTCCTCCTGCACTCCAGCACAAGTGGAGGTGCACGCAAACACAAGCCAATCAAGGCCGCAAAAACAACAATTTCTCCTGTAACGGAAGACGGGCTCCAGCCTCTGGAAACCGCCGTGGCAAGCCCGCCACGGGATACCGCACACACAGGAGAAAACGATGACCCACCAACGCAAAGTGGACCCGATCACGCTGGCCGTGGTGCGCGGGGCACTTGAGACCACGCAGCGCGAGATGACGCTGACGCTGGAGAAAACCGCTCGTTCGAGCGTGTTCAACGTCGCGCACGACTACAGCAACGCACTGTTCAACCACCGTGCCGAAATGATCCTGCAGGGCCAGGACATCCCCATCCACCTCGGGGGGCTGATGCCGGCCATGAAGGCCGTGGCCAACTACTTTGGCGACGACATCCACGAGGGCGACGTGATCTACCACAACGACCCGGTGATGATGGGCAGCCACATCCTCGACTGCTGCATGTACAAGCCGGTGTTCTACCAGGGCAAACTGGTGTTCTGGAGCGTTTGCAAGGGCCACGTGACCGACATCGGCGGCCCGGTACCCGCAGGCTACAACCCGGATGCCAAGGAAATCTATGCCGAAGGCCTGCGCATCCCGCCCGTCAAGCTGTGGGAAAAGGGCAAGCCGCGCCAGGACGTGATCAATTTCCTGCTCTCGAACGTGCGCTCGCGCCGCGACTGGGAGGGCGATTTGCGGGCCCAGTACGGCGCCGTGCAAATCGGCGAGCGCAACCTGATTGCACTGCTGGACAAATACGGCGTGGACGAAGTCCAGGCCTGTATCGACGAGCTCATGGACATGGCCGAGCGCACCATGCGCAAGCTCTTTGCGAGCACCAGGGACGGCACCTACGAGGCCAGCGCCGTGCTCGAAGATGCCGGCCATGGCCTGGGCGAGCTGACCATCAAGGCCACCGTCACCATCGAGGGCGACAGCTGCCATGTGCGCATCGACAGCCCGCCCCAGGTGCCCTATTTCATCAACTCCTACGAAGGCAACTCCTACTCCGGCGTTTACCTGGGGCTGATGATGTTTGCCAAGGTGGCGCCACCCTACAACGAGGGCCTGTACCGCTGCGTGACGGTGGATCTGGGACCCAAGGGCACGCTGTGCAATGCGGCCGAGCCGGCGCCGCATGTCAACTGCACGACCACGCCCATGGAAACGCTGACCGACGCCGTGCGCCTGGCGCTGGAGCAGGCGGCGCCCGAGCGCGCCGTGGGCTCCTGGTGCCATGCCAGCGGACTGAACATTGCGGGCTACGACAAGCGCACGGACGAGTCCTACGTCACCATGATCCTGGCCTCGCTCACCGGCGGTGCAGGGGCCACGGCGCACATGGACGGCTGGAACTCCGTGGGGCCGCAGTGCGCCTTCGGCGCCTTGAGCTCCGGCGACATCGAGATCATGGAGTACTCGTACCCCATCCAGATCCACCGCTACGGGCTGGTGCCCGACAGCGGCGGCGCCGGCTACCACCGCGGCGGCTGCGCCACGGTGTGGGAGGTCGAGCCCCTGGACCACGAAATGACCGCCATCAGCTTCGGCGAAGGGCGCCTGTACCCGGCCCTGGGCGCCAACGGCGCGCAGAGCGCCTGTCCGGACCTCAAGCTCGGGCGCGTCGAGCGCAAGCAGGGCGAGGAAATCACCGAGGTGATGCGCAGCAACGCCATCCTGACCGTGCAGCCCGGCGAGCGCGTGGCCACCATCAATCCGGGCGGCGGGGGCTGGGGCAACGCCTTCGAACGCGAAATCTCGCGCGTGGTCCACGACGTACGCAACGGCTATGTGTCGCTGGAGGCAGCGGCACGCGAATACGGCGTCGCCGTGGACACCACCACCTGGACCGGCACCGCCTGCGGCGCGCGCCTCGCCAAGCCCTGAGCCCGCCCCTGAACCGACACGAACAACTGAGAGACACACATGACTACCTACCGACTGGGCGTGGACGCTGGCGGCACCTTCACCGACTTCGTCCTGGCCGATGACCAGGGCAACACCCACCTCTTCAAGGCCACCTCGACCCCCGAGGACGGCACCCGCGCCATCGCCGACGGCTTCGCGCAGATCTCGGAAAAGCTCGGCAAGCCGATGCACGAGATCCTCGCGCGCACCGACCTGTGCGTCAACGGCACCACCGTGGCGCTGAACGCGCTGATCCAGCACAAGGGCGTCAAGACCGGGCTGATCTGCACGGCCGGGCACGAGGACTCGCTGGAAATCCGCCTCGGCCACAAGGAGGAAGGCTACCGCTACGACGCCGAGTACCCGCCAGCGCGCCAGCTGGTGGAGCGCCACCTGCGCGTGCCGGTGCGCGAGCGCGTGCTGGCCGACGGCAGCATCCGCACCCCGCTGCACGAGGAAGACGTGCGCGCCGCCTGCGAGCTGTTCCGTCGGGAAGGCGTGCAGGCCGTGGCCATCTCCTTCCTGTGGTCGGTATCGAACGACGCCCATGAGCGGCGCGCCGCGCAGATCGTGCGCGAGCTGCTGCCCGATGTGTACGTCTCGGTCGGCATCGAGGTGTTCCCGCAGATGCGCGAATACACGCGCACCTCCACCGCCGTGGTCAACGCCTACCTGGGGCCGGTGCTGAAGAACTACGTGGAACGCATCGATACTTTCTACCGCGAACAAGGCACCCAGGTGCCCGTGCGCTACTTCCAGTCCAACGGCGGCATGGCCGCGCGCGACGTGATGGTCTCGCGCGCCGTCAACGCGATCAACTCCGGCCCGGCATCGGCCCCGATGGCCGGGCGCTACATCACGCGCCCACTGGGCATCCGGAACTTCATCACGGTGGACATGGGCGGCACCTCGTTCGACATCACGCTCACGCACGACGACAAGACCAACATCGACAAGGACATCGACTTCCTGCGCTACCGCATCGGCACCCCGATGATCCAGGTGGAGACGCTGGGCGCGGGCGGTGGTTCCATCGCCTGGATCGACCAGATGGGCGTGCTCAACGTCGGCCCGCAGTCCGCCGGCGCCATGCCCGGGCCGGCCTGCTACCAGCGCGGCGGCACGCAGCCCACGGTGACCGACGCCAACGTGGCCCTGGGCTACCTGAACCCGGAATCGCTGCTGGGCGGTCGCCTGCCCATCGACGCGGCCGCGTCGCGCCAGGCCATTTCGCACCATCTGGCCGAGCCCCTGTACATCAGCGTGGAAAAGGCCGCCTACGGCATTTTCAGCATCGTCAACAACAACATGGTCAACGGCATCCGCCGCGTGTCCATCGAGCGCGGCTACGACCCGCGCGACTTCGCCCTCATCGGCGCGGGCGGCGCCACCGGCCTGCACCTGACGGCGCTGGCCCAGGAGATCGGCTGCCGCACGGTGCTGGTGCCCAAGCTGGCCTCGGGCCTGTGCGCCTTCGGCCAGTTGCTGTCTGACATCAAATACAACTACATGGCGGCCACCCCCATGCGGCTGGACGACCGCGCCCCGCTGGCGGACCTGGAAAACCGCTTCCGCTCGCTGGAGCATGACGGCATCACCGTCATGCAGGCCGAGGGCATTCCGCTGAGCCGCATCGCCTTCCGTCGCAGCATCGACATGCGCTATGTCGGCCAGGTGCACGAGTGCACGGTGGACATCGGTAACACCCCGGTGAACGCCGCCAACCTGCCGCACATCAAGCAGCTGTTCCACGACCTGCACAAGCAGCTGTTCACCTACAACGAGCCCGACAGCCTGGTCGAAGTGGTGAACATCGAGTCCACCGTGTTCGGCAAGAGCGCGCTGCTGCCCCCGCCCCGGATGCCAGCCGGCGGCAAGGCACAGGAAGCCGTCCGCACGCGCCGGCAGATGATCTTCAGCGCCGAGGGCAGCACCGTCCTGACCCCCGTGTACGACGGCGAGAAGCTGGGGGCTGACGACGTCGTCGAGGGCCCCGCGGTGATCGAGGAACCCACCACCACCGTGGTCATCTCGCCCGGATGGACGGCACGGCTCGACGAGAGCGGCACCTACGTCATCACCCGGAACGCCCTCTGATGCCACACGTCCACGCCCCATCCGCCCTGCCCCGGCAGCTGCGCGCCGAAGCGGTCAGCCTCACCTTCTCGGGGGTGCGCGCGCTCAAGTCCGTGAGCCTGTCGCTCGAACGCGGCAGGGTGCTGGGCCTGATCGGCCCCAACGGCGCCGGCAAAACCACGATGGTCAATGTGCTCAGCGGCTTCAACACACCGGGCGAGGGCCGGGTGTTGCTGGACGACCGGCCGCTGCAGGGCCTGGGCGCCGACAGGTTCCGGCGCATCGGCGTGGCCCGCACCTTCCAGGGCGGCCGCCTGTTCCGCAATCTGTCGGTGCAGGACAACCTGGAAGCGGCCGGTGTCGGCCTGGGCATGTCGCGCCGCGACGCTGGCGCAGAGGCGCGGCGCATCCTGCACTGGCTGGGGCTGGCGCACCTGGCGAACATGCCCGCCAGCGCCCTGCCCTACACCGACGAACGCCGCGTGGGCATCGCCCGCGCCGTGGTCGGCGGCCCGGCCTTCCTGCTACTGGACGAACCGGCCGCCGGCATGAACGACCACGAGGCCAGCGACCTGCGCGCCACCATCGCCCAGCTCGTCGAGCACATCGGCTGCGGGGTGCTGCTGATCGAGCACAACGTGCGCCTGGTGCTGAGCATCTGCAGCCACATCGTGGTGATGGACGCGGGCGAAGTGATCGTCCAGGGCGACCCGGACGCCATCCGTGGCAGCGAGCGCGTGCGCCACGCCTACATGGGCACGGCCGATGGCGGCGGCGCGGCGCTGCCCGCCCCCACCACCGAGGAGGCCTGCGCATGACCACACCCCTTTTGAGCATCCAGGACCTGCATGTGCGCTACGGCGGCATCGCCGCGCTGCGCGGGCTCGACCTCACCATCCACGCCGGCGAGACCGTCATGGTCACCGGCCCCAACGGCGCGGGCAAGTCCACGCTGATGAAGGCCATCGCCGGCCTGGTCAAGCCGCGCCAGGGCCGCATCGTCTTCGACGGCCAGCTGACCACCGGCCGCGCGCCCGAGACCGTGGCCGCGAGCGGCTTCTCGCTGGTACCCGAGGGCCGGCAGGTCTTCGGCTCGATGACCGTGCTGGAGAACCTGCGCATCGGCACCGGCCTGCGCCGCAACGCCCTGGCCGTGGCCGCCGACCTGGAATACCTGCTCGACGTGTTCCCGCTGCTGCGCGAACGCGCCCACGGGCAGGCCGGGCTGCTCTCGGGCGGACAGCAGCAGATGCTGGTGATCGCCCGCGCCCTCATGGCCGCGCCGCGCCTGCTGGCCATCGATGAGCCTTCGCTCGGCCTGGCGCCGCGCGTGACCGACCAGGTGTACGAGGCCCTGCTGCGCCTGCGCGCCGAACGCGACCTGACGCTGCTGATCGTCGAACAGAGCGCCAGCCGCGCCCTCCTGACTGGCGGCCGCATGGTGATGCTGCGCGAGGGCGGCATCGTCCTCGAAGGCGATCCGCGCCAGATCACGGCGCAGCAGATGCAGCAGGCCTATTTCGGCTACGACGCCGCGCCAGCGGCCATGCACGCCTGACGTTCCCCACCCCACGCCGCACCCTACCATGACCGCCGCACTCCAATACCTGTTCGACGCCCTGAGCCTGGGCAGCCTCTACGCGCTGGGCGCACTGGGCATCGCGCTGATCTTCGGCGTGATGCGCCTGGTCAATTTCGCCCATGGCGATGTGATGACCTTCGCCATCTTCGTGCTGATCGCGCCCACCACCGAAGCCGTGGCCCCCCTGTGGGTGGGCGCCTGGGCCACGCCGCTGATCGTGCTGACCGTGCTGGGCGTAGGCGCGGCCCTGGCGGTGCTGGCCGAACTGGCCGTCTTCCGCCACCTGCGCCACGCCACGCCCGCCACCACCATGATGGCTGCGTTCGCGCTCGGCTTCGTCATCCAGAACCTGCTGCTGGCCCTGCACAGCAGCCGCGCCAAGGCCGTGAACCTGTGGCCACAGCTCAACCTGCCGGTGGACCTGTGGGGCGCGCGCGTGCCGGCGCTGCAGATGCTGATGATCGGCATCACCATGGCGCTGCTGCTGGGCCTGGCGTGGATGCTGCGGCACACCCGCGCCGGGCTGGAGATGCGCGCCGCCGCCGAGGACTTCGACATGGCGCGCATGCTGGGCGTGAAGGCCAACCGCGTCATCCTGGTGGCCTTTGGCATGAGCGGCGCGCTGGCCGCGCTCATCGGCCTGTTCATGGTGAACCAGACCGGGCTGGTGGACATCCGCATGGGCGCGCCCATGATGCTTGTGGCTTTCGTCTCCACCGTCATCGGCGGGCTGGGCAGCCTGATGGGGGCCGTGCTCGGCGGCTTCCTCATCGGTTTCGTCAGCACGGCCCTGCAGGCCTGGCTGCCGCTCGATGCCCGCGCCTTCCGCGACGCCTTCGTCTACCTCGGCGTCATCGCCCTGCTGCTGTGGCGGCCCAACGGCCTCTTCATCACCGGAGCGTCGCGCCAGCGTGTCTGACCCTTTCCTCCCGATCCTTCACCGACCCGCCATGAAAAACTTCCTGCTGCGCCACCGCCTTGAAACCCCCGTGCTGCTGTGCCTGGCCCTGGCGCTGCTGGCCGTGCTGTCCCTGGCCGGATCGAACAGCTTGCAGCGCACCGCCACCGAGGTGCTGATCCGCGTCGTGATGGTGGTGGGCATGTTCATCTTCATCGGCCACTCGGGGCTGATCAGCTTCGGCCACATGGCCTTCGTCGGCATTGGCGCCTATGGCGTGGCCTGGACCACCATGGAGCCCTCCATCAAGCAGTACGTGCTGACGGGCCTGCCCGACCTGCTGCAGCAGGCCGCACTGCCCTGGGTGCCCGCCTCGCTGCTGGCCGGCCTGCTGGCGGCGGCCGTGGCGCTGCTGGCGGGGGCGGTGATCCTGCGGCTGAACGGCATCGCCGCCTCCATCGCCACGTTCTCGCTGCTGGCCATCTTCAACGTGGTGTACTCCAACTGGGACAGCGTCACCGCCGGCTCGAGTTCCATCGTCGGCATTCCCACGCCGGTGGGTGTCTGGCAGGCATTCCTCTTTGCCGCCGGGGCCATCGCGCTGGCGCACTGGCATGGCATCTCGCGCTTCGGCCTGGCCCTGCGCGCCGTGCGCGAGGAGCCCGTGGCCGCGCGCAGCTGCGGCATCAACGCCTGGCGTCAGTTGCTCGTGGCCTTTGTGCTCAGCGCGCTCGTCTGCGGCCTGGGCGGCGCACTGGACGCGCAGTTCCTTGGCGTGGTCAACCCCGATGCGTACTACCTCGGCCGCACCTTCACCTGTCTGACCATGCTGGTGATCGGCGGCAGCGCGAGCCTGAGCGGCGCCGTCACCGGCGTGCTGGTGCTGTCGGCGCTGATGGAGCTGCTGATCCGCCTGGAAACCGGCGTTTCGCTCGGCGGCATGGCCATTCAGCTGCCCAGTGGCAGCCAGGAAGTCGTGACTGGCCTCGTCATGGTGCTGACACTGATCCGGCGACCCGCCGGACTCATGCAGGGGCGCGAATGGCAGTGGCCGCGCCTGACCCACCCATCAGCACCCCTGCCCGCCGCTTCCCTGGAGATGCAGCCCCGCTGAGCACTCCGCACCCTTTTCCACAACAACCACCAGGAGACCCTCCATGCCAAGAACCCATTTTCCATCCCCCCTGGGCCGCGCGCTGCCTGCCCTGTGCGCCGGCCTGCTGGCCAGCGGTCTGGCCTGCGCACAGGCCGGCAAGGACATCGTCGTCGGCTTCGCCAATGCCAAATCCGGCTGGCTGGAAGCCTACGACACACCGGCGCGCCGTGCTGCACTGATCCGCATCGACGAAATCAATGCCGCCGGCGGCCTGCTGGGACGCAAGCTCAAGGTCGTCGAGACCGACACCAAGTCCGACCGCGCGCAAAGCGCCAAGGCGGGCCTCGAGGCGCTGGACCAGGGCGCCGAGCTGCTGGTGGTGAGCTGCGACTACGACTTCGGCGCGCCGGCAGCCCTGGAAGCGCAGAAGAAGGGCAAGGTGTCCTTTTTCCTCTGCGCCGAAGACATCAAGGCGGGGGTGCAAGGCGTGGGCAAATACGCCTTCAGCTCTTCCGTCCTGGGTGCCGTACAGGGGGCCACCATGGCCGAATGGGCCTACCACAAGCGCAACATGCGCCAGGCCTATGTGCTGCTGGACACCACCATCGAGTACAACAAGGGCCTCTGCACCGGCTTCGACTGGATGGCGCCGCAGCTCAAGGGTGTAACCATCGTCGGGCGCGACAACTTCAAGAACGGCGACGCCTCGATCGCCGCGCAGATCTCGCGCATCAAGGCGCTGCCCAGGGAGCCCGACGCGATCATGCTGTGCTCCTACATTCCGGGCGCCGCCAGCGCCGTGCGCCAGTTGCGCGCGGCGGGCATCCAGTCGCTGATCCTCAACGGCGCCGCTGTCGACGGCAGCTACTGGCTGGACTCGGTGCCAGGGCTGTCGAACTTCGCCGTCCCGGTGCAGGGCTCGGTGTATGGCGATGACCCCAATCCCCAGGTCGAGGCCTTCAACAAGACCTTCGCCACACGCTACGGCGCCCGCCCGTCCAACACCTTCGCCTACCCCGGCTATGTGCTGATCGAAGTCTGGGCCAAGGCCGTGCAACGAGCCCAGAGCCTGGACGCCGACAAGGTCACCGCCGAACTGGAAAAGATGCGCGGCGAGCCCACGCTGGTCGGCCCGCGCACCTTCAGCAAGGACATCCACCACCAGAACCAGGCTCGCCTGCTGATCTCGGAAGTCAGGGCGGGTAAACCCGGCATCGTGGACGAGTGGACGATTTCCAACCCGGTGCCTCTGCCCGTCCTGCTCAAGCGCTGACCCCCAGACATGCGTGCTCTGCACCTTCGCCTGCCGGATCGATGACGTCGCATGCGGCGTCCGTGCTTCGGCCATTCTGCTATCGGATTCATCTGCATGACCACCGCCCATTCACCCCTTCTCCAACTCAAGGACGCCAAGCTGCTGCGCACCTCGGCGCTGATCAACGGCCAGTGGCTGTCCGGGACCGCCCGGTTTGCCGTGACCGACCCTGCAACAGGTCAAAAGCTGGCCGATGTCGCCAACCTGGGGCCCGCTGACGCCGAGGCTGCGATCGCAGCGGCCGACGCGGCACTGGCAGCATGGAAGACGACCACGGCCAAAGAGCGCAGCAACGTCCTGCGGCGCTGGTACGACCTACTGATGGCCAACGTGGACGACCTGGCCCGCATCCTGACGGCCGAGCAAGGCAAGCCTTTCGCGGAAGCCTGGGGCGAAGTCATCTACGGCGCCAGCTTCGTCGAATGGT
>CAZWRK010000132.1:2170-10772 GCA_964635875.1 uncultured Aquaspirillum sp. | reverse complement strand
GCATCTTGTTCATGAAAATGTTGATGGGTGCTCAAGCCATGCGAATGCGCCGCCAAACCGCTATGGCTATGCCCATTCAGCATGCTTTGATCCGCGAGAGGCCGCCACGTTGCGGCGCTGGGGGCGCTGGCGATCGGCCCAAAATGGCGATGCCCGAGCGGATTCGCCTCGTGCAAATGCAAACCCAAGGTCAGACGGGTATCGAGTTGCGCCTTGTACGCCAGCTCCAAAAATCGCACCGACGGCGCTAAACCGCGCACCTGCTCTTCAGCGCGCAATAAATCGGCCTCAGTGAGGGCGTCGATTTTATTCAGCACCACAATATCGGCATGTTGCAGCTGCGCTTCTAGTAACACTTGGGCAGCGTCGCTGGGATCGCTCTCTTCCAATAACCACGGCGTATCGACCACGGCCAAGGTCGCATCTAAAACAAAATCTGCGGCCAGTGCGGGGCTTTGCAGCTGTTCCATCACTGCACTGGGCAAGGCCAGCCCTGAGGTTTCAATAATGACATGATCAATTTCGCCCGCCCGCGCCGCCAGCGCCTGCATTCTCGGCAAAAATTCGGTATCGTCGCGATAGGCGATTAAGCCTTGGGCAAGGTCATAAATTTCCAGCGCTTCCGCGCCACTTTGCTCGCGCAGTAACGCGCCATCAATCGATACCTCGCCAAATTCATTGACCAAAATCGCCAACCGGCGTTGGCGGCTGCGCTGAATTAAATCACGCAATAAGGTGGTTTTTCCCGCACCCAAAAAGCCGGTAAAAATCGTCACCGGAATCCGAAATTCACTCATGGCTATCCTCTGTTAACGTGTTTTGATGGGTTCGCGGCAGCGCTTGAACAAAGTCCAACACCGCCTGCGGGTCGCTGGTGTGCTGCGGATAGGCGACGTGTGGCCGATCAATCACGATCAGCGTGATGCCGAGCGCCTGCGCTGCGGCCACTTTTTCGGGAAAGCCGCCTACCGCCCCCGATTGCTTGGTGATGACGCAATCAATCTCCCAATCCGCCCATAGCGCCGCATTGAAGCGCGCCGAAAACGGTCCTTGCATGACGCACAATCGCTGCCGAGGCCAGTCCAGATCAATCGCCCGCTGCAAGCCGCGGGTATCAGGCGCGAGGCGGGCAAACCAGTGGGTGTCGTCATCGGCATGGGCAGCGAAGGTCTCAAGGTCTTTGCTGCCGGTCGCCAAGAAAATGCGCTTCTTGTTCAGACGCCGCGCCAACGTCGCTGCGGCTTCTGCATCCGCCACATGCAGCGCTTCGCTTGGGGCGGCGCTCACGGGACGCTCAAAACGCAAATACGGAAGCCCCAGACCGTCTGCCAATTCGATCAGCTGTTGCGACATGGTCGCGGCATAAGGGTGGGTCGCGTCGATGATGGCGCGGGCGCGATGCTGCTGCAGCCACGCCCGTCGCCGTTCCATGCCGACTTGCCCTGAAACCACGGGGATGGTTGGCGCGTATGCGCTGAATTGTTGTGCGCCATAGTCCGAGGCCGCCGAAACTTGCACCGCGCATTCGGTTGCGAGCTGTGCCGCGAGCGCGTTGCCGTCTTGGGTGCCTGAAAACACCCACACCGCTTCATTCTGCAAGGTCGGTGCGGGGTCGGCGGTTTCATCCCAAGTGTGATAGCCGCGCGGGGTAAACATCCAATCGCGTTTGCGACGGGTAAAGCGATTGCCAATCACAATCGAGGTCAACATATCAAAGCGTCGCCCGCGCAATTCGGCCAAGCTGATGATTTCGACCTTTTGATCTTCGCGGTAGGCATTGCGTACGATGGCGCATACGGTGTCCGGCGATTTATGCGCCAACATAATGTCCAAAATCCGGTATACGCCTTCTTGACGTTGTTGGCTTTGCACGTTGTAAAACACCACCGCTAAATCGGCTTGGGCGATATGGCGGGCGCGGGTTTCGATCCATGCCCACGGACACAGCAAATCCGACAAACTCAGGGTTGCAAAATCATGCGATAACGGCGAACCCAACAGCGAGGCGCAGGCGTTGGCCGAGCTAATCCCCGGCACCACTTGCACATCAAAAGTGTCGTCTTCGCGCATTTCTTCAAATGCCAAGGCTGCCATCGCATAAATGCCAATA
The DNA here is from genome assembly GCA_964635875.1 of uncultured Aquaspirillum sp. Classification (GTDB taxonomy): domain Bacteria; phylum Pseudomonadota; class Gammaproteobacteria; order Burkholderiales; family Aquaspirillaceae; genus CAZWRK01. The sequence continues at coordinate 8,662 of CAZWRK010000132.1, read as the reverse complement.
TCGCCGCTCGACACCAACGAAACCACCCGCCCCGCGCGCGCCTGTTCAATCGCCAACACCGCCCGCGCCCGTTCTTGTGTTAGCGGTGGGGTGTGAATTTCTTTGCCCGCAATCCACGGCTGCACCCACTGCAAATACAGGGCGTAGGCCACAATCACTTCGCTCTCGCTCAAGGCCTGCTTGGCTAACGGCGGGATCAGCTCCGCTGACCCCGGCCCGACCGACACCAAATACAATTTTCCCTGCTTGTTTTCTTGCATCACATATCCTTTAGGCCGGATCAACATCCGCCCCATCTTCGACCAGCGCGACCGTCACACCGTGATAGGCCGTTTTGGGAATAATTAATCGTCCGCGCGGGCTGGCCATCAATGCGCATGGCTCACAGACGCCGCTCACGCCAATATTCTGTTGCACCCACGCCGAAGGCTGCGTGACCCATGCCCGTGCGGCCACGTCGCGCTGTGCCATCACCCGCAACGGCAGATCGTGGCGCGCACAAAAGGCCAACAAGCCCGCTTCTTGTGCTTTCAGGTCGATGGTGGCGACTTCGCGAACGTGTTCTAACGACCGCCCCGCAAGGGCAAATCGCACCGCCGCTTCAATCGCCGCCTCGCTGACCCCTTTGCGGCAGCCAATCCCGAGCACCCAAGGCCGTAGCGCTTCGCTGGCGGTGGTAATCACCGGCACCGCGCCACAACAGCGCCCAATCGCATAGGCCAAGGCATTGCCGCCGCCTTCGTGTCCGCTCAAAATCGGCACCGCCCAGCGCCCCGCCTCATCGACCACCACCACCGCCGGATCATGGCGTTTATCGTTGGGCAAGCCCGCCAAAAACCGCGACGCAATCCCGCTTGCCATGATCAATACCCAGCGCCGATGGCGGTGAAAGTGGGCTTGAAAGAGCATGGCGGCGCTGAGTTCGGGCGGGCGGTGCGCGCCAATGATTTCGGCGTCGAGCGCGGAGGCCAGTCGTTGTGCCAGTGGCTGCGCGCGCTCGCGCACGATCAAAATGCCGGTGGAGGTCATCGGCGTTGCTTCAATTCGGCTTGCACAGCTTGTGCGCGTTTCGAGGGGCGTTTGGCGGTACTGTCGTCGCCGACACGGAATAAATGGGTAAAGGCTGCTGCGTACAAACGCGATTCCGCTTCGGCGGGGGTTTCGCTACGGCGGCCGACTTCGCCGACCAGCATCATGGTGGTGAGCTGCCAATCTTGGAGGCGGATTTCCGCTAATAAGGTGCCGAGGGTGCTGCGATGGTGGCGCTCTTCGGGCCAGCTTGCGCGGTACACCAAGGCGACCGGCGTGGTCGGCGGATAATGCAGCAGCAAATCCGCTACGATGGTTTTGAGGTGCGGCCCCGATAGAAAAATACACATCGTGGTTTGATGGGCGGCTAAAAGCGCAATCGACTCCCGCTCCGGTACCGCCGAAGCGCGTCCCGAAACGCGGGTTAAAATCACCGTTTGTGCGACTTCGGGGCGGGTCAATTCTTGCCCCAACACCGCCGCCGATGCGGTAAACGATGACACCCCCGGCACCACCTCATAGGCGATGCCGAGCTGTTCCAGTCGGCGCATTTGTTCGGCCATTGCGCCATAAATCGCCGGATCACCCGAATGCAACCGCGCCACGGTTTTGCCTTCGGCCTGTGCGCGTCGGTAATACGCTTCTTGCGCATCTAGTGACAGTCCCGCGGTATCGACAATCTCGGCATCGGCTCGGCAGTGCGTCAACAATTCCACCGGCACCAAAGAACCGGCATACAGCACCATATCGGCCTGCGCCAAGCGTTGTTGGCCGCGTACGGTGATTAAATCGACCGCCCCCGGCCCCGCTCCAATAAACGAAACTTTCATGCGCCGCGTGCCTCCCGTGGGTGTCGCCGAATTAACAGCGTCGATAAATAGCCGCTCAAGCCCTCGGCATCCAGCCCGCAAATATCGCGGTGCAAGGCTTCGCCATCGAGGCCGACACGATGTGCAAACCCACAATGCTCACTAATCCCCATCGTCGCCAACACATCGAGCACCATCGGTAAACGGTGGCCAATTTTCAGCAACACCACGCAATCATGGGTTTCGATATCGGCTTGCAGCGCCGCACGATCATCAGGGCAAGGCAGCAACAAAACCCGCTCTTTGCCTTCGCCGAGCGGCCATTCCAGCGCCGCCGCTGCCGCCGCAAAACTGGTGACGCCCGCAAAAGTCACAATGTCGATCTCGGGGTCCAGCGCTCGCAACGCCGCCAATAAATAGCCATAGGTGGAATACGTCAGGCTATCGCCGATGGTCAAATAGCCCACCTTCTGACCCGCCCGAATCCGCGTCGCAATCTCAGCGGCGAGGGTTTGATAGTGGTTGCCGAGTTGTCGGCGGTCGTTGTCCATTAAAAATTCCACGTCGATAAACGGGGCGTGATCCAGCCCTAAACCGGCCAGACATTGCCGCGCCACGGACTGTTCGACCCCGCGTGCGCGCGGTGCATAAATTACCTCTGCAGTGCGAAGCGCTTCGACCGCGGCGACCGGCACCAAGCCGCGTGCACCCGCACCGACGCCGACGCCAATTAATTGCCCGTGCATGTTGAATCTTCTCCCAATAATGTGCCGTCCATCTGAAACAAACGGACTTGAATGTCGTCAACGCGCGGTAAGCGCGTCTGTAACAGGGCGGCGAGTGTCGCTTCAATGTCGCGCCAAAAGGCCGCGACGGCGGCGGGCGATTCGGTCGTGCGCAAGCCTTGAATCACGCCTTCGACAGTATTGGCGGCGGCCATCGCGGTGACGGTTGCTTCAGGCCACCCCCATTGCGCGCCATGTTTCGCCAGCACCGGCATCGCCATCGCGCTTTGGCTGGAATGGGTATCCCATGCGCCATCTAAAATTTTCGCTAATTTGGCTGGATGCCCCAGCACCCATAAGCGCCCCAAGCGTTGGTCAATTTCGGTTAAATACCGGTTCAAATCGTCCAGCGCCGCGCCCATAAAATTCGCGATATGGACGGTCTGTGCACGGCTTAATCCCAAGGTGGTTTGCGCAAACGGCTGGCCAATTTTGCCCGGCGTAAACGCAATGGCTGGCGGCGCAACCGCGCCAATTGCGACCCGAATATAGACTTCGATCGACGCCATCCACGCCGCTTGAGAGAGCGGTTCAACCAGCCCCGATGTGCCTAAAATCGAAATGCCGCCCACAATCCCGAGCCGCGGGTTAAAGGTTTTTTGTGCGATGCGCTCGCCACCGACGCAGCCGACTTCGATATCAAATCCCGCGCCGGCTTCGGCCAGACTCGCGACGGCGGCTAACATCATGTGCCGTGGCGTCGGATTGATCGCCGGTTCGCCCACGCCAATGCGCAAGCCCGACTGCGTGACCGTCCCGACGCCTTGCCCCGCAAAAAACCGCACCCGCCCGAGCGTATTGCGCTGCACGCGCACCACAATCAGCGCATTGGCGGTGGCGTCTTGGTCGTCACCGGCATCTTTGCGCACCGTGACCATCACGCCGCGGCCCTGTGGTTGCAGGCCAAAAATCGGGATGGATAAACGCCATGCCGGATCAGGTAGATCAATTTCGACTTGGGTCAGGGTCTGCCGCCGACATAAAAAATGCAGCGCTGCCACCACGCCGGCCGTGGCGCAGCTGCCGGTGGTGTAGCCGCGTCGCAAGCCGTTGGGCGCAATGCTCGGCCACGGCATTAAGGCGCGCATACGTCCTGACTCAGCTGACCAATGGCATCAATCATCAGGGCATTGAACACCGTCGCCGCCCACGGTGAGCCGCCACGGGTGCCGCTATTGGTGATGCGCGACACTTGCAACAGATTGCGCAGCGCGGTTTTGCTCGCTTCGGTGCCGACAAAACCCACCGGCAGACCAATCACCAACTGCGGCCGCCATTGCCCTTCGCGAATCAAGCGCAAGGTTTCTTCGAGCGCGGTCGGGGCATCGCCAATACAGACCACCACCCCATCGCCAAATTGGGCAGCGGCGCGGCGAATGCCGGCGGCCGAGCGGGTGAGGCCGGTGGCGGCGGCAAGGTCATGGGTTTCGGGGTCGTGCACGCCGCACCATGTTTCGATATCGAGCTGCTGTAAGAGGGCGCGTTTAAAGCCGCTTTGCACCATCGTCACATCGCAAATCACCTGCCGACAGCGCAGCAGAGATTGCACGCCTTGTTGCACCGCGCCCGCAGAAATAAAGATCCCTTCCGGCACCGAAAAATCGCCGGTGGTATGCACCAAGCGTTTTAAAACCGTGTGATGGGCGGCGGGAAATCCGCTCCAGTCGCGCCCCGCATCAATAATCGCCATGCTTTCAGCTTCGATCGGATGAGGGACGTAGGGCGCAGAACGCGGCAACACGGTGGCGATAGGCTGCGCCGAAGGCCGATAGCGGCACAAGGTGCACGGATTCGGTGGCGCATCGGCGGTGGCGGCCAAGGTCGCGCGTTCGATCAAGACTTCGGCGACGGTCGGATCGGTGCCGAGCGGCTCGGTCATCCGGTGCCGTTGTTCGGGATGACGGCGGCGGCTGCGTTCGACCGCTGCTTCAATGCGGCGCATCAACACGCCGGTGAACAGAAAGAACGGAAACACCACGATATTGGACAGGCCCAAGCGTGCCGCGTGTTGCAAGCCGGTATCGAGGTCAGGTTGCGCGGTGCCGGAATAGCACACCTGCACCGCCGCATAGCCAAAGTGCTCTTGGAGATGACGCGCCAACCGTGCGACTTCAGCATTGGCATCGGGGTCGCTGGTGCCGCGTCCGACCACCACTAAACAGCTTTCTTGCGGCGGCGCGTCGGTGTGGTACAGGCGGCGTTGGCACAGCGCGAGCAGCGCCGGATGCAGATTAATCGGCGAAGCAAAATCAAATTGCACGTGCGGATGGCGTTGTTGGGCGCTGTGGTGGTAGTGCGGCAAATCGCTTTTGGCGTGGGTCGCGGCCAATAAAATCGCGGGCAGCAGCACAATATGGGTCTGACCGGCCGCCACCAGCGCATCAATCGCCTCATCAATCATCGGCTGGGCAAATTCCAAAAAACCCAGCGCCACCACCGCCTCCGGCAGGGCGGCTTGCAGATGGGTACGCAGTTGTTCGCATTGGGCGATGGCGTCGGGGTCGCGGCTGCCGTGGCCGATCAATAAATAAGCAGGTTGGCTCATACGGTGCTTTCCGGCGGTTCAATTTGGCTGGACATCGGATGCAAAGTCCGAATCAACATAATGCTCATATCGCTAAATTCGACCTCCGCGCAGTCGGCCAGTGTGCCGCGCCATTCGGCTTCTTGGCGGGTGAGACGCTCCCACACTTCGACCGGATGCGCGGCCGGAATGCCGTGCTCTAACAAATAGGCGGCAATATGACGCGGCATAAACTCCCGCGCCGCATCCCACGGACAGGGAATCACAATCGCATTGCGCTGATCTTCGAGCACATGACACAAATGGCGTTTAAATGGCGTTAAATCGCCGCGTCGGTGGAACGTAATAAAGGTGGTTTCGTCAAAGCACACCTTGGCGCGCGAGGCCAACACCTGCGCCGAAGAAATGCTCGGGAAGGTCTCGACCGGATGCCCACAGGCACGCTCGACCCGCTCCAAATACTGAAAGCCGCTGAAATGAATATCGCCCATAAACGCCACCACACAGCGTTGGCCTGCGTGATGCAGGGCGGCGACTTCGGCCAGTCGCGCAGTTTGATCGCGATAGTTCATGCCGATCACCGTGGCGGTGGGCGGAATCAACGGCGCGACAATCGCCAGCACCGCATCAAATCCGGCGACCACATCCGCCTGCCGTAAGGCCTCCGCTGCGCCTTGCGGCAAATAGGCGAGATCGCCCGGCCCTGCGCCAATACACATGATCATGAAGAATGTCCTGAAAAAAATTCGGTTGTGGCATGGGCGCGGACGCTCAGTTGCGGCGTGTCGCCCAATGTATCGAGGGTTAAATACTGTGCCGCCAACGCGGTCGCCAAAGGCCGCGCGCGGCCAAGCCGTAACGGGCCTTGTTCGGTATCGACCACCACCGCCGGAATGTCGTGCAGGGCGCTGGCCTGTTCGAGGGTTTGCGTCCACGGATCGCGTTCGTCGTCGGCTAATCCGACATTGGCGCGGCCATCGCTGAGCAGCAATAAGCAGGGCGGCTGATCGGCATGACGATGTATCAGCTGCGCCGCCAGTTGCAGCGCGCTGGCGAGCGGGGTGCGGCCACCGGTTTTGAGGGTGGCGAGTTGGCGCTGAACATCGGCCCAATCTTGCGTCGGCGGCACCCGTATTTCGGCCGCCGCGCCCCGACATTCGATCACTGCGACGGTGTCGCGCTGGTGTTGCGCGTGTTCGATCCATTGCTGCAACGCGCTTTGCACGAGCGCAATTCGTTGCGCAATCGCCATCGACCCCGACGTATCGACAATCACCACCAGCAAGCCGCCGCGCGGCGCACGGTGGCGACGAACGCGCAAATCTTCTGCCGCAAGATGCGGGGC
>CAZWRK010000132.1:0-2070 GCA_964635875.1 uncultured Aquaspirillum sp. | reverse complement strand
CGCGCGGCGCACGGTGGCGACGAACGCGCAAATCTTCTGCCGCAAGATGCGGGGCATGAGGCTGTCGCAGAATTGCGGCGCGGAGACTTTCGGCCACGGCAATGCCGCCCCGATCCGCTTGCCACGCCTCGACCCCGACCCGTCGCCCTTGGTTTGCTGCAACCTCGGCGCGTCGTCCGCGATGCGGACTGTCTGCTGCATCGGGGGTGAACAGTTGCGGGACGGCGATCGGTGCGCGCGCTTCAGATGAGGCCGGTGGTGCCGTTGGTTGATCCGGCGGCGGCTCAGGTGTGGCGGCCTCGGGGGTGTCGGTCGTCTCAGGCGCGGGGTTTGAAGCCGCTGGCGATTCGCTTGGCGCGTCGGCTGGCGGTTCGGTCTCTTCGGGCGGTTCCGGCGGGCATAGGGTGTTCAGTGTGTCGGCGCTCGGCGGGCGTTGGCTCGGGCTGCGATGCGGCAACGTCCATTGCGCGGCCTGATGCACATCTGCCGCCGTCACCGTGTCGCGACCCGCCAAAGCGCACAGCGCCCGCGCGGTTTTGTGTAGCACCAAATCGCCCCGCAAACTGCGCACCCCTTGGGCGCAGCACAGTTGGCTAATCGCGGTAAACAACGCCTCCGGCAAGTGAACATGCGGCAAACGGGCTTGGGCGGCGGTGATTTCGTTTTGTAGTGCGGTGGTGGCGTGCTGCCATTCGGCGACAAAGGCGGCGCGATCTTGTTCAAAAGCCAGTCGTCGTCGCACCACCTCGCTGCGCTGCGCCACGTCTTGCGGCGCGGTCACGTCCAACATCAGCCCAAATCGGTCGAGAAATTGCGGCCGTAGCGCGCCTTCTTCGGGGTTCATGGTGCCGATGAGGGTGAAACGGGTCGCCTGTGTCGCGGTGAAGCCATCACGTTCAAGGGTCAACACCCCCGACGCGGCGGCATCCAACAACACATCGACCAGATGATCGGCGAGCAAGTTCACCTCGTCGATATACAACACGCCCAAATGCGCTGCCGCGAGGAGTCCGGCTTTGAGTGTGGCTTGCCCTTTGAGGGCTTCGGCTAAATCGAGGCTGCCGAGCACCCGATCTTCGCTTGCGCCGAGCGGCAAATTGACCAACCGCGCGGGCGGCGGCAACAGGGCGGCCAGACCGCGCACGGCGGTGGTTTTGGCGCTGCCTTTATCGCCGCAAATCAAAATGCCGCCAATGCTCGGGTCGACGGCGCACACCAACAGCGCGTGTTTGAGCGCGTCTTGGCCGACAATGGCCGCAAAAGGATAGATGTTCATGGCTGTTCGTCTCCCTCGGCGCGGGCTTCTAAGGTCGATTCTTGCGCAAGGTATTGTTGCTGCAGCGCGGCCAAGGTCGCGGGGTCGGGCTGCGCCCATTGGCCACGGCTGGCGGCTTCGAGCAGGCGTTCGGTGATGTCATGTAAGGCCCACGGATTGGCCTGTTCAAAGAAGGCTTGCCGATCGGGGTCGAGTGCGTAGGTCTGGGCCAGTTGTTCGTACATCCAGTCTTGCATGGTGTGCGCGGTGGCGTCGTAGCCAAACAAATAATCGACGGTGGCGCTGAGTTCGAGCGCGCCTTTGTAGCCGTGCTGCTCGATGCGCTTCAACCACAGCGGGTTCATCACCCGCGACCGGAACACCCGCAACACCTCGGCGCGCAAGGTGCGCACTTGTGGCTGTTCGGGGTCTTGGCTGTCGCCGATATAGGCGAGCGGGGCGCGCCCGCGTAGATGGCGAATGGTGGCGATCATGCCGCCGTGGTACTGCAGATAATCGTCGCTATCGAAAATATCGTGCTCGCGATTGTCTTGGTTATGCAGCGCCAAACTCACCGACGCCAGCCGATGCGCAAACAGTTCGGTGGCGGGGGTGCCGCTGTGTTCGCGGCTATAGGCAAAGCTGCCCCACGCCAAATACACCCGACTCAGGTCGGCATCGTCCTGCCAATTTTGCGCTTGCAACAGCGGCAAAACGCCTGCGCCATAGCTGTTCGGGGCCGAGCCAAACACCCGCAATAAAGCGCTTTGCTCGGGGCTAAAGCCCGCCACCGGCGACGCCGCAAAGCGCGTCAA
>CAZWRK010000131.1:4481-11147 GCA_964635875.1 uncultured Aquaspirillum sp. | reverse complement strand
ACTGGAGTGGGTCCTGCGACGCCTTCCTCATGTGGAACAAGGCGAAAGGCATCCCCCTGCCGGGCCTCGCCCGGCGCCGCGCCGAGGAGCGCCGGCTATGTTTGGGCTGAACCCGTGGGTGATCTTGGGCGTCATCCTCACGGTCCTTGCGGCCGGCGGGGGCGGATATGTGAAGGGCTACCTGGACGCCGACCGGTCGGCAGAGATCGAGACACTCGAACGCAACAAGAAGGCGACCGAGGCTCAGTTGCAGGAGGTTCGACGGCAGGCCCAGGCAGCGCAGGACATCGCCGACCGAGCCAACGAAAAGGCACGGGCCGCGGCGAAGGTGGCGGCTGACAAAGACGCGGAGATCGAAGATTATGTGCGCCGTCTGGAGCAACCTCGTCCGGGGTGCGATTGCAGCATCAGCGCTGATGACGTTGAGCGCCTGCGTCGCATCTACGACCCCCGAGCCTCCCCGCCCAATCCTCCCAGTCGCCCCCTCGACCTTCGGCGCGCCGGTTCCGGTGCCCGCGGTGCGGAAGGGCGATAACCCGAAGGCCGTGCTGGCCCGCGCCCTGGGCGCGCTCCGGACGGCCAACGACCGGCTCGAGGCGGATCGGGAGTTTTACGATGACGTACGACGCGATGCTTCTGGGGCCCCCGATGACTGACGATACGCGCGACCGCCTCATCACTCTTGAGGTCCAGGTGGAGGACCTGACCAAGGTGGTGGAGCGCATGGCCGAGACCCTGGAGAAGGTAGACCGGGTCCTGACCAAGGCCGACGGGGCCCGGTGGGCCTTCCTGGCGATCGCCGGCATCGCGGGTTTCCTGTCCGGCAAGGCTGAGGCGCTTGTGAGCGCCGTTTGGAAGTGAGGACACCGTGAGCCTCAAGCCGATCGACCTGCCGCCGGGCGTCGTTCGTGGCGGCACCCCCGCGATGACGAAGGGCCGCTGGTTCGACACCTCGGGTGTCCGCTGGTACGGCAAGGTCATGCAGCCGATCGGCGGCTGGGAGACGCTCTCGTCGGGCGCCGTGGCGAGCCCCGCCCGGCGGGTCATGCCGTGGCGCGACAACGCCGGCACCGCTCGCATGGCCATTGCCTGCGACGCGAAGGTCTACCTCTTCGAGGGCGGGGCCCTGACTTCGATCGAGCCCGGCGACTATGTGGGCGTGGTGACCGGCACGTCCGGGGGCGGTTACGGCGACGGCCCCTACAGCGACGGCACCTACGGCACGCCCCGCGCCGCGGGCCCCATCATCCAGCCCCGGCCCTACGCCTGGTCCCTGGATAGCTGGGGCGAGCAGCTCCTTGTCGTGGGCTCGTCCGACGGGCGCCTGCTGAAGTGGGACCCGGCCACGCCGGCCACGCCCCTGGCGGCGATCGCGGGTGCCCCCACGGGCAACCAGGCCATGGTGGTCACGCCGGAGCGGCACGTCCTGCTGGCCGGTGCCGGTGGCTTGCCGAGGCGCCTGGCGTGGTGCTCCCGCGAGGATTACACGGATTGGGACTACGCCAGCACGACGAACACCGCGGGTTACCGCGACATCGACACGGGCGGCCTCCTGCAGAGCATCCACCGCGTGCGCGACGGGCACATCCTCTTCTCCGACGACGAGCTGTGGCTCGTGCGCTATGTCGGGCAGCCCTACATCTACGGTATCACCGGGCCGCACGCCGAGGGCGTCCAGCCCATCGCGCCGGGCGCCGTGGTGTCCTTCTCCGGCCGCGCCGTGTGGATGGGCCAGGAGGGCTTCTGGACCTACGACGGCGGGTCCTGCCTGCCCCTGCCGTGCGATGTCGCGGACTACGTCTTCTCGCGCATCAACCGCGACGTGGCGGGCAACCGCGTGTGCGGGTCCCGAAACGCCATCTTCCCCGAGATCTGGTGGGACTACCCCTCCGGCACCAGCTCCGAGAACGACAGCTACGTCATCTGGAACTACGCCGAGAACTGGTGGGCCATCGGCTCGCGCACGCGCACCGCGGCCAGCGACGGGTCGGGCTTCAACAAGCCGATCGCCGTGGGCGCGGACGGCTACGTCTACCGGCACGAGGTGGGCTGGCTGGCCAGCAACGCCACGCGCGTGGGGACGATCTACGCCGAGAGCGGCCCCGTCACGGCCGAGGGCGGCGCCAGGACCTTCGATGTCCTGCAGGGCCAGCTCGACAGCGGCGGCGTCTACAACGCCCTGAAGCTGAAGGCCTACACGCGCCTCACTCGTGACGGGTCCGAAACGACCAAGGGCCCGTACACGCCCCGGCCGGACGGCTGGATCGACATGCGCTTCGGTGGCCGCGACGTGCGCCTGCGCTTCGAGAGCGCGCAGGACGTCGACTGGAGCGTCGGCCCCATCCTCCTCGACACCTCCCCGGCCGGCGAACGATGAAGCCCTACCCCGACCTCGTCCTCTTCCAGATGCCGGTGGCTCCCCCGCAGTGGGAGCCCTGGTGGATGAACGACGTTCTCAGCCGCCTGGCCCAGGCCCTGCAGGGGACCGTGCGGACTTCCGAAGCGGTTCCGAGCGTGCTACTCCTTTCGCCTTCCGCGAAAGTCTTTCGACTGACGGTCAGCGACACGGGCGTGCTCACCGCGACCGAGGTTCCCCAAGGAGACGTGGGGCCATGAACGAGCACGTGCTGCGCACCAGGTTGGAGGACGCCCTCGAGCAGGGCGGGGGCGACCACACGGTCGAGGAGCTGGCGGAAGAGGTCCGCGCCGGCCGCGCCCAGTGCTTCCACAACCAGCGCGCCGTGGTCTTCACGCAGATCGAGGCGCACCGCCTGTGGCGGGCCCTGCGGGTCTACGTGGCCGCGGGCGACCTCAACGACGTGATGAGCCTGCAGCCCGAGCTGGAGAGCCTGGCGAAGGCCGAGGGCTGCGACCGCCTCATGATGATCGGCCGGCGCGGCTGGACGAGGGTGCTGCCCCGCTACGGGTGGCGCGAGACTGCGGTCGTCTTCGAGCGGCCCCTGGAGGTTTGAGATGAGCAAGGGCAGCAGCAAGCCGGCCTACCAGACGGTCACCCAGACGACGAGCCTGCCGGCCTGGATCGACCAGGGTGGGCAGGACAACTACAACCTCGCCACGCAGCTCGCGAGCCAGCCCTTCCAGCAGTACGGCGGGCAGCGCATCGCCGCCCCGAGCGCCGACCTCTCCGGCGCCTGGCAGGGCGTGCGGGACCTGCAGGGTGACGGTGTCGCGGCGATGCAGCCGGGCATGAACATGGCCCAGGCCGCGGGGAGCTTCACGCCCTCGCAGGTCACGGCGGGCACCAACGGCTCGCAGATCATGCCGGGCCTGTCGCCCTTCATCTCGGGCCTCGCCGGCGGCGCGCCGAACATCAACGCCGGCCAGGTCAACGCCGGGTCGTTCCTGTCGGGGAACATCGGCGCCTACATGAGCCCCTACACGTCCAACGTCGAGAGCTACGCCATGCAGGCGCTCGACGACCAGCGGAAGCGCAGCCTGAACCAGACCGCCGACCAGGCGATCAGCGCCGGGGCCTTCGGCGGGTCGCGCCACGGCGTCATGGAGGGCGTGGTCAACGCCGAGGCGGCGAAGAGCGCCGGCGCCCTGTCGGCGCAGCTCCGCGACCAGGCCTTCAACACCGGCGCGAACCTGATGACGCAGGACATGAACCGGGGCCTGCAGGCCGGCATGGCCAACCAGACCGCGGGCCTGCAGGCGCAGCTCGGCGCCGCCCAGCTCGGCCTGCAGGGCATGCAGTCCGCCGGCCAGCTCGCCCTGTCCGGCCTGGGCCAGGACAGCCAGATCGCCGAGAACAACCTCACGCGCGCCATGCAGGCGCAGGGCCTCAACCAGCAGGCCGGGCTGACGGCCGCCCAGAACGCCACGAACGCATCGAAGGTGCTCCTCCAGGGTGGGCAGACCGGGCAGCAGCTCACCAGCCAGGAGCTGGCCATGCTCGAGGCCGCCGGCAAGAGCCAGACGGCCTACACGCAGTCCGGCCTCGACCTGGCCTACAACAACTTCCAGGAGCAGCAGGCCTACCCGATGGACATGCTCAACCTGCGCCTCTCGGCGCTGGGCATGACCCCGTACGGCAAGAGCCAGACGACCACGTCCCCGACCACAGCCAGCAACCCCTGGCTGTCGGGCCTGGGCGGCGCCAGCACGGGCGCGTCGATCGCCAACGCCCTATCCCTCTCCGGATCCTCGGCGCTGGGCATGACGGGCCTCGGTGGCCTGCTGGGCCTGCTTTCCTCGTCAGACCGCGAGGACAAGACGGACATCAAGAAGCTCGGCGAGGATCCTCAGACGGGCCTGCCGATGTACGCATATCGGTACAAAGGCGATCCCAAGACCTACCCGAAGACGGTGGGCCCGATGGCCCAGGACATCGAGAAGAAGTTCCCAGGCGCCGTTGGCAAAGTCGGGGGCCACCGGGTCGTCGCGCGCAACTTCGGTTTTGGCGCGCCCATGATGGCGAGGGGCTGATATGCCGTACGACGCTCAGGGCATGAACCCCCAGATGCTCCTTCTGATCAATGATTTTCAGAAGGCCTACCCCAACGTGAACCTGACGAGCGGCTACCGCGATCCGGCGCGCAACGCCGCCGTGGGGGGCGCCAAGGGCTCGCAGCACATTCACGGCAACGCCATGGACATGAGCCTGGCGGGCCTTCCGCCCGCGCAGCAGATCGACGTCCTCAACTGGTGGAAGAACCAGGGCGCCTCGGGCTTCGGCTACTACCCGAACAGTCAGAGCGCGCACGTCGACATCCGGCAGGGCCCGACGCGCTACTGGGGCCCGGACTACACGAAGGGCTCCCTCAACCAGACGCCCGAGTGGTTTCAGACCTTCGCGGGCGGTGCGCCCGGCGGCGGGCCGGTGCCGGCGATGGCGCGGGGCCAGGCGCCCGGCGACTTCAGCCTCGAGGCCCTGCAGGCCGCGCAGGGCGCGACGGCCGACGCCACGCCCCCGGCGCAGTCTGCGGACAGCCGCTCCCGCGCGCAGGCGCTGGGCGTCTCCGGCATGTCCCTGATGCAGCAGGGGCAGGGCGGCAAGGCCATGGTCGACCCCAGCGTCTACGGCCCCGCGCCCGCCGAGAACCGCCCCCAGATGCAGGCCCTGCCCAAGCGCAAGATCCTGCCCACCCCCGGCCCGCAGTATGCCCCACTGCCGGTCGGACGCTTTGTCGGAGGCCTCCTCGATGGCTGACATTTCGGGCCTGCTCGACGGCGTCGAACAGACGCTCTTCCCCACCGCCGTGCCGAAGGGCGCGGCGTACGATCTCGACACCATGCGGATGGCCCGCGCGGCCCTGCTGGGGAACATCGGCGCGTCCCTGCTGGCGGCCGGCCAGGGCGGACAGTCCCAGGAGAGCCGCGCCGCGCACCTGGCGCGCCTGGGCCAGGGCCCGGCCGCGGCCAGCGAGATCATGTCCGCGGGGTCACAGAACCAGCTCCGGGCCATGCAGATCCGGCAGGCCCAGCAGGAAATGGCAGACAAGGCTGCCCGGGACAAGTTCTTCCGGGACAGCATCTCAGGGATCGGAGCTGGCGCCAGCGGGCAGGCGCCGGTAGCTCCGACGGCGGCGCCGGCGGCTTCTCCTCCCGGCACCGGCGCCGCCACACCCACACCGATCGTGCCCCCGCCCCCGGTCGCACCCCCGGCGAACGATCCTGGCCTGCGGGCGCCCTACAACGTCCAGCCGGTCACCCCGAAGGCGGTGGCGGCGGCCAACCCCGCGCCGCCGCCCGTGACGCCGCCGCAGGTCGTGCAGGCCGCCGTCCGGCCGACGGGCGGCAAGACGTGGTGGGAGCAGCTCCAGATCTCGCCGCAGATGGCCACGCAGATCGCGGCCCTGCCGGACAGCCAGCGCCAGCAGGTGATCACCAAGCTGATCACCGACCGCGCGACGCCGCGCGAGGTGTGGACGGACGTGACCGACGGCGACGGCAAGCTCCTCGGGCAGCGCAACAGCCTGACGGGCAAGTTCGAGCGCAACGGCCCCCAGACCGAGGTGAACATCAACCAGGAGAAGGGCTGGAACGAGCTGGATCAGAAGCGCGTCAGCGCAGCCTTCGAGAGCGTCGACAGCCGCGAGAAGACGATCATGCCGCAGATGCGCGTCATGCATCAGATGCTCGTGTCCGGTCAGGTCGACCCGAACGCCCTGCAGGGCGTGCTCATGCCCCTGCGCGGCATGCTGTCGGCTGCGGGCTTCCTGTCGGCCGAGGAGAGCCAGAAGCTCTCCGACGACCAGCTCTTCCAGAAGCTCTCGACGCAGGTCCTGCCGAGCATGCGCCCGCCTGGGTCGGGCTCCAGCTCCGACCGCGACATGGACCTCTTCATGCGCGGCAACGCCAACATCACGGACCAGAAGGAGGCGGCCCTCAAGGCCACGGCCTTCATGATCCAGTCGCAGGCCTACCAGGCCGCGCGGGCGAACCTGATGATGGAGTACGCCCGCACGAACAAGGGCGGCCTCGCGGGCTTCGACCAATACGCGCAGCAGAAGCTGGGCCCGGTCATCCCGAACGTCTCGACGGCCGAGGAGCTGCAGGCCCTGCCGAAGGGCACGCTCTTCAAGGACCCGAAGGGCCGCTTCCAGGTGAAGGTGGTGGACTGACATGGCCGAGGACATCTTCGAGCAGAACCTGCGGGCCATGCGCAGCCAGCGCGTGCCCTCCGCGGGCGCGCCTGCGCCC
>CAZWRK010000131.1:2622-4381 GCA_964635875.1 uncultured Aquaspirillum sp. | reverse complement strand
GGCGACATCGCCTACAACGCCGCGATGTTGGGGCCCGCCGCGTACGACTACATCCGCGGGAAGCCCCAACAGCAGCGGTTCGGCATGCCTCTCTCGTCCGGCGTGAGCCGCCTGGGAGACGCCGCCGCCGACAACGCGCGGCAGGAATACCCCCAAACCAACAAGGAGCGCCTGATCTCGGCGGGCGTCGAGGGCGCGGCCGGCGCGGCTGGAAGCCTCGTCGGGGGCGGCGCCGTGCGCCGCGCCGGGGAGGCCCTTTCGGAGGTGCCGGCGATCGGCCGCTTCCTGTCGTGGATGGGCAGGGGCATGCAGGCGGCGCCGGGCAACCAGGCGATCGCCGGAGCGGCCGCGAACACGACGAGCGAGTACCTGACGCAAACCGGTTCCGATCCCGTCACGTCCGCCGTGGCGGGCCTCCTGGCGGGCGGTGGCGTCGGCGCTGTCGTGCCGGCCGCGCGCACCGTGCGCGAGGTCGTGCGGCCCTTCTCCCAGGCCGGCCAGGAGCACCTGGTCGGGCGCACCCTCAACGGCATGGCGTCGCAGCCGGAGCGATCGCAGATGCTGGCCGCCAACCCACGGCAGCTCGTCCCAGGATCGGAGATGACCCTGGGCCAGGCGACGGGCGACGTGGGCCTGCTGAACCTCGAGCGCGGCGTCCAGCGCACGCCGCAGGGCCAGGTCGTCCTCGGCGAGCGCGCCATCGCCCAGAACCAGGCGCGCGTGAATGCCCTCGACGGCATCAGCGGCACAGAGGCCGACATCGCCCGCATGCGGCAGGGGCGGACGAATTTCGCTGATCGGGCCACGACAGGCATTCTCGACAGTCCGCCCCGCGTCGGGCCGCCGGAGGTCGCCCCGAACGTGCCGGCGTCGCCTATGGGGCTGGGCCCGGTGCTCGAGGAAGTGCAGCGCATCCGGCAGAGCCGCGCCGGCGTCAACAGTGCCGTCGCGTCGGCCCTGGACGAGGTCGAGCACCAGCTCACCCTGGCGCGCGATCCCGGCACGCTCTACGCCGTGCGCGACAACATCCAGAGCATGCTGCAGCCGCCGAAGTTTGGCGCGGGCCAGGCCTACACGCCCCGCAACATCCCGGTCGACCTGTCGCGCGCCCGGCGCTTCATCACGCCGATCATCAACAGGATCGATGACGCGATCGAGGCCACGAGCCCCGGCTACCGGGCGTACATGGAGGAGATGGCGCGGCGCGCTCAGCCCATCAACCAGATGGAGGTCCTCCAGGAGATCCGGAACCGGGCGATCAGCCCCGGGTCGACCATGCCCGGCACGACGACGCCGGCCTTGAACCTGGGCAGCCTGAACCGCGCGATCGCGTCGAAGTCCGACGAGATCGCGAGCATCCTGACGCCCGAGCAGCGCACGGTGCTGCAGCGTGTGGTGGCGGACCTGAACCGCTCGGAGTGGGTGAACAACCGCGCCGTGCGGGCGCCGGGCTCCGACACCCTGCAGAACATCTCCGTGGCCAATGTCCTCGGGCGTGTCCTGGGCAACCCGGACAGCGCCCTGGCGCGCACCGTCGTGGGCCGGCCCTTCGCGTGGATCCTGCGCGTCCCCGAGCAGGACGTGACGAACCTCCTCGTGCAGGCCGTGGCCAACCCCCAGCTCGCGGCGCGCCTGATGGGCAGCGCCAGCAGGCGCAACATCATGGACGCCTCGAGCGAGCTGGCTCGCCTCGCGGCGGGCATGCAGTCGTCGGCCGTCCAGGCCGCGCAGGGACCGGAGGACCGCAATGCCGTACGGT
>CAZWRK010000131.1:0-2522 GCA_964635875.1 uncultured Aquaspirillum sp. | reverse complement strand
ACCGACCTGAGCAAGGTCACGCCGGATCTCTTCGCGCAGGGCCTTCTGGGGCCGTCGATGTCGTTCTCGCCGTCGATAGGCATGGCAGCCGCGCCGGCGATGAGCCTGCCGAGCCTCAGCCCGGCCGTGTCGGACCTGGTGGACGAGGTCGACCGCAGCACGTCGAAGGTGAACGAGAAGGACGCGCGCACCGTCGCCGGCATCGCCATGGCCGAGAACCGCGGCATGGGCGGGCTCGGCATGCAGTCCGTCATGAACGCCGGCATGAACCGGGCGGCGACCGACTGGGGCGGTCTCGGCACATCCCTGCCGGGCCAGATGACGGCGCCCGGACAGTTCGCTGCGCCTTACAGCGGCCCGATCGACCCGAACACGCTGGACATGGCCCGCCAGGCTCTCGCCGGCACCCTGCCGGACCTCACCGACGGCGCCCGGTCCTTCCGGGCTGACCGGCCGTCGGCGAACGACGCCGCGCACCGGTCCCTCGAGGCGCTGGGCAGCCAGAGCCTCTATGGGCACGTCTTCAGCGACTATGCGCCTCCCGCCCCCACGCCGCCGGAGCGGCCGGCTGAATTCGGCCGGAACTTCGCAGACCTCTACTCCGGCAGTACCCAGGACCCGATGATCGGCGGGCCCGGCGGGTCCATCGTGAACGGCCTCCTCGCGGACGCGCCCCCGACGGTCGACGTGGCCTCCGCTCCGACGCCGGCCGCGGCTGCGTCCTGGTACGACGGTTTCGCCCCGGCCATGGAGAGCGCCATGGGCGCGGTGCGAGGCATGGGCAACAGCATCGCCGGGGCCTTCGCCGCCGGCCTGGGCCCGCGGAACAGCATCTACGACCGGGTGCAGGAGTACACCGAGCCCTCGGGCATCCGGAGCCCGAGGGAATACACCGACCGCCTCCCGAGCTTCGAGCAGCCGGGCCCGACCCCCGACCAGCGGATG
This sequence comes from uncultured Aquaspirillum sp., assembly GCA_964635875.1. GTDB lineage: Bacteria > Pseudomonadota > Gammaproteobacteria > Burkholderiales > Aquaspirillaceae > CAZWRK01. The sequence goes on along the minus strand of CAZWRK010000131.1, from coordinate 1,577 downwards.
GCCGCGGCGAGGGCGGGCCTGGCGGCGCGGATGGAGCAGCGCACCCGGGATGTCGTGGCGGGCGGCTACAGCTTCCCCTACGGCGAGCAGCGGCCCTCCCTGCAGGCCTTCATGGACAGCCCGGCCATGACTGCCTGGAACCAGCCCTCGACGGCCTTCGCGCAGGCTCCGGCGCCCGCGCCGAGCCCGGCGCAGCAGAGCTGGGGCGGGTCGTTCCTGTCGGGCCTCGGCCCGAGCGGCGCCATGGCCGCAACGCCCGCGCCGGGTCCGTATGGCTTCTCGGGCCTGTCACCGGCGACCGGCAAGGGCATGCAGGAGGTCCTCTCCAACTGGGGCGGCCAGTACGCCAGCACGCCCCCCACCCCCGCCGCGACGGACTTCGTCGCGATGGGGCCCACGTCCCTGCCGGCGCCCGTGGACGTGCCCACGCTGGCCCAGCCAGCCTCGTACACGCCCACGAGCGTCCCCACGCCTCCGGAGCGTCCCACGGACATCGCCCCGGCCGCTGCCGCGCCCCGCAGCGCGTCCTCGAGTGTGCCCACGCCTCCGGAGCGTCCCACGGACATCGCCCCGGCCGCGGCGGCGCCCCGCAGCGCGTCCTCGAGCGTGCCCATGCCTCCGGAGCGGCCGGCGGACCTCGTGGCCCCGCAGGCGCCCTCCACGGGCATCACCATGGGCGACGTGGCGAAGTACGGCCTGCCGGTCGTGGGCGGCCTGGCGGGCGGCCCCGCGGGCGCTCTGGCCGGCATGGCGCTCTACCAGGGCGGGAGCTGGCTGGCGGGCAAGATCCCCGACGGCACCTTCGGCACGCCCGGCGGCGAGCCCATCTCGGACCCCTACGCCTACGGGCCGAACGGGGACTACCCGGCGGTGCAGCAGGCCGTCTACGGTGGGGCCCAGCAGGGGGCGGGCGCAGCGCCCGCTCCGGCGCCTGTCCGGACGCCCGTCCGGGCCATCCACATGCCGGCGCGCAACGCCTGGCTGTCCGTGTAATTAACCTCAAAACCTGTACCCGGACCCCGTGCTGTTAACGGAAATCCGGGTACAGTCTCGCGATTCACCACTATATTTCGCCCCGTTTCGCACGGTCGTGAGGAAGGCGAAAGGTTAAGGAGTCCTTTATAAAATAAGGGTTTTCTGCCTTGGGTACCGGGTACAATGTACCCGATGGACCCTGTACCCGGCCTCAGGCCCCGTCATCGAGGCCCGCGGTGTCCTCTTCCGGGGCGTCGGTTTCAGTCACCTGCGGGGGCGTCGGGTCCGCGCCCCACATGCGGGCGGCGAGGGCGGTGTAGCCCGCCTGGTCGACGTAGTGGTCTGGGTGCGTGGGGTCGCCCGAGATCGTCCTGGCGACCTTGAACAGCACCATCATCTGCGCGGCATCGGCCGCGCCCAGGAGCCTCATCGTGTCGATGTTGCCGCCCGCGGCGTAGGTCTTCGCCGTGATGTAGGCGTTCCACATGATGGCGATGCAGCCGTGGTTCACGATCGCGTCGCCGTGGGTGTTGGGCCGGTCGGTGCCGACCGCCTGGCCCGCGGCCTGCAGGACCGCGGCGGGGATGTGCTGGTTCGTCATG
>CAZWRK010000130.1:0-11377 GCA_964635875.1 uncultured Aquaspirillum sp. | reverse complement strand
TTTTTAATGTCGCACAACATGTATTTGGCGACTATGAGGGGGAGGGGAGGGGACATTCGTGGAAAATATTTTTATATATACCCATCTAAAATTTTGTACCAATTTTAATATTATGTATTACAAATGGTAAATAAGCCTTATAATTACAGGTAATATTTCCGCCACTTAAAATCAACCCCCTTGTTAAGCTTATACTATATCTATATTGTTATAGATGTGGATGTTATTGTTGATAAACCTCTTGACTTATAATTTACAATATGATATAATAGACCTACAATTCTATATTACGAACAAGCTTTCGGGACTACTTGTTAAATAATTCCGCCAAACGTGTTTAATTGATTGAACTGTAGATTAAATACATAACTAGGGTTAAGGTGTTTATGCGAAAGTTGGGAAAATGACTGTAAGGACTTGTCACCCAACCGTCTGATAAGCATCGTAGCTCTATACATTGTTATTGTGTACTGAAGGTTACAGCAATAGATGATGTAAGTAAATAGATATATAATGGGATAGTAGGTAGTGATATATAGATTACTTACTATCGAATCACTTCCTTTCTGGGTATCAGAAGGTAGAAGTCCTCCTTTACTCTGTTAAGTTGACACAGAGTATTTTTTATGTTATAATGGTAAATAATATGATAGATGAAGAACTCGAAGAAGATTTAGAATTAGATGAACCTGAACCTATAGAAGAGGTTAAGTCAGATGATAAAAAGAAACCTCTATTAACAAAAGCTCAAGAGTTAGAGATATTTAAATCTCTAGCCTATAAAAGTTATAAGGATGTTGGATATGAATATGGATTCCAGCATTTCTATGATAGTGATAGTAATGTAACTGGAGCTGTTTACTCTATTGCCAGAAAAATAAGAAAAGCTCCGGAACTATGGGGACTATCTCAGGATGCCTTAGAGGTTATTGATGAGGCTATTGCTTCCCGTTCTGTTAAGAATAATCCAAGAGTTAAATCTGATATAGCTATCCTAGAAGAATCATTTAGAGATAGACTTGATGTAATGAGAGATAAGGTTGCTGACCTTATTATGCAGAAGTTAGCCGAGTTTGAAAGAAAAGGTGGTTTATCAAAGGTTTCAATAAGAGATTTGAAGGACCTATTAATAATGGCTATAGATAAAGGAAAGCTATTAAAAGATGGTGGTGTGGAGAATGTTGTTAAATTTGCTAAGACAGATATAGACAACCTATCACCAGATGATGCATTAAAAGTAATAATGAAAGCTAGAGATGCTCTAGTTGAAGGTAAGAAATAATATGAAAAAAAGGAAAGGAGGTAAGAAATGTTAATATGCCAGCAGGATTTGATAAATGTGTTAAAGACGGAGGATATATAAAAACCATACAAAAAGGTAAGGGTAAGTATCAACGTATCTGTTCACGTAACGGAAAGACATATAAGGGTCATATAAAGAAGAAAAAGAATCCTTGACATTATGTTATACATATGTTATAATATAAACAATGTTAACTCCAGAAGAAGTCACATATGAAACAACTAGACGTGAAAGAGTTCTAAATGAATATCTTCATGGTTCTGAATATCAATCAAAAATAAGGGAAAGATTAAAGATACAAGATGCTGGTAATAGAAGTCCAGAAGCTCGTAAGAATATATTTTATTTATGCACTAGACCAGATAATTTTGCAGAGGGATGTATCTTTTTTATTGAAAACTTCGGATGGACTTATAACCCTAAACTATCGATGAAGCATTTTCCGTTTATTCTTTTTGAGTTTCAGAAAAGAGCTATTAGAGATTTAGTACACCACATAGATACAGGTAGAGATATATTTATTGAGAAGTCTCGTGAGATGGGAGTATCTTGGATTGTATTTTGTTATGTAGCGTTATGGTACTGGTTATTCAGAGAAGGTTCTAATGGGCTACTTGGTTCGTATAAAGAGAAACTTGTAGACGATAGAACTATTGACTCTCTATTTGGAAAGATAGATTATGCATTACAAAATCTACCAGATTGGATGATGCCTAAAGGTTTTGTATTTAAAAAACATAGAACTAAACTAAAACTAGCAAACCCTGAAAATGGAAATGTAATTACTGGAGATACTATGAATCCAAACTTTGGTAGAGGTTCACGTAAGACATATATTGCTTTTGACGAGCTTGCTTTCTGGGATTATGCTAAAGACGCTTGGGAATCTGCTGGTGATGCGACTAACTGTCGTATTGCTAATAGTACACCTAATGGATATGACTACTATGCAATGCTTAGAGAATCAGGTATTGATATTATAACTCTCCACTGGAGAGAACATCCACTTAAAGATAACGATTGGTATGCTTACGAATGTAAACGTAGAACAGAGGAAGAAATAGCTCAAGAGCTTGATATATCTTATACTAAGTCTAAAGTTGGACGTGTTTATCAGGAATGGAACGATACCAATATTATTATTGGTAAATACGAATATGATGAGAATCTTCCATTGTACGTTGCATGGGATTTTGGTAAAACTGATGATACTGCAATTATTTGGGCACAACCAACAAGAGAAGGATTAAGGATTATAGACGTATATAGAAATACAGGTAAGAATATAGATTTTTATATTCCGTTTGTAACAGGTATGATTTACGCTGAAAATAATTATGAATATAAAGCAGATGATATGGCTATTATTCAGGACCATCATAATTGGAAGAAAGCAACACATTTTGGGGACCCAGCTGGACGTTTTGTTAATAACGTAACCGATGACACAATATTATCTGTATTAAGAAGATACGGTATAATTATAAATTTCAAAGATAAATGGAAGGAATTTAAAATACGTAAACATGAAGCAAAGATGTTGATAATGTCTAGGATATTTATAAATGATAATCCAAGAACACGATACTTTAATCTTTGTATGATTCAGGCTTCTTATCCAATAGTTAAAGTAAATGGAGTTGGTGAAGTAAGGTCTGAATCTCCTAAACACGATTCAACATCTCACTATAGAAGTTCTTTTGAATATCTTGCTATTGGTTTAAATCAAATAAATGAAAGAGTTTCAACTCCTTATGATAAGTTTAAAAAAAGAGACAAGTCTACACGCCAATGGGGAAGACGTTCAGCTGTCGGATATTAATTATGATTAAAAAATATACAGTAACAAAAATAGTTTTCGCTAATAGTGTTAAAGAAGTTTTAGATTTAGAGAAGGGTGATATAGTTGAAGTTAGTTTAAATCAAGAAATAGATACAGGTAATGGATTAGGTTTTAATAATGATAAACGAGAAAGGAACTAGATGGTTTAGAAGATTTGTAAAGGAGGCAGAATCAATGTCTCCTCATATACGCTTTAAAAGAATAAAGTTTGGATTTTACCGTATTTTTTGGGTTGGAGATGGTGCTTCTGCATACATAGGAGAATGTTGTAAATACATGCCTGAAATAGGATATGATATTGAAGAGAAGAACTTTCAACTTGAAAGTAAATCTTATTTCGAAGAATATGAAGATAACGCTGAGTTAATACAAAAAATTAAAAACTTTAGAGAGGGTTATTGGGATAGTATAGATAGATTAAAAACAAAAGTTTATATGTTAAAGAACAATAAAGAATTTAGAGAAGAAGCTCAAAAGGCTTATGCTCAATTCAAGGTTAAATAACTATTGACTATATTAAATTAATATGTTATAATATAAAAACTAAATGAAAACTTATCAAGATTATAAAACGCCAACTTCACAAAAATTAGGAGAAGATACTGTAGAAATTAAATGGGAGCCTTCTGATTATGAGAAAGAATTAATAAAACAAAACAGAAGTTTATTTAGAGCTTCTGCTGATGATAGAGACAGGATATTCCAAAACTTTGATGGAATGACCTTAATTGACTATATTGAAGAATCATATAGAAGATATAATACTAATATAAACGTTCGTGATGATATTGAAGATTGGCAATCTGCTGTGCATGATAAGTTTACTGCTAATAAAGTAGATGCTATTTTGTCTAAGATTGTATCTGTTCTACCTATAGCTGAAATAACAGGTAGAGGTGATGAAGACCTAATGAAAGGTCTTATAATGTCTAATCTATACGAATACTCTGAAGATGTAGATGACTATGATGAGTTTATGGTTTCTTTCTTACAAGAAGCTATAATAAAAGGAACAGCTATTGGTTACGAAGGACAACAAACAACAGAACAAAAGGTTCGTTTTGTTAAAGGTTCTGGTGATGATATTACAGTCACTGAAGGACTAAAGAAAGAAAACAAACTTTTCGCTCAAGTTGTCAAACTAGAAGACTTTTATCCGTCTTCTGTTGGTGTTAGAAAAATTAAAGATATGCCAAGATGTTTCTGGAGAAACGTTGTTTCATATCAAGAATTTAGCTTAGACTATTCAATGTTTGAAAAAGCTAAATATGTTACTCCCCACAAAACAACTTACGGTGAAGGTGAAACAAAACCATACTATCAAGATTTTATAAGTTCTGACGTTAAAGATGGACAAGTTGAAATTATAAGAAGATATGACAAAGAAAATGACCAGTTCTTTTTAGAAGCTAATGGTGTTTGGTTAAATCCAATTAATACAAAAGATGGAACAGAGGTTGTGTCACCACTTCCTTTTAATCACAAAGAATTACCATTCTTTGATGTGAAGTATCAACAATTCTCAAGCGACTTCTTTTATGGAAGAGGACTTCCAGACAAACTAAAACCAATGCAAGATGTATTGGATGTTCTTACTAATATGTTGTTGGACCAATCATTCCTAACAATATTCCCTCCAATACTAACAAATGGATTTGACTCTATTGAAGATGACTACCTAAGACCTGGACGAAGAACTCCAGTTGACACTGGTGGGCTTCCAATCAATCAGGCATTTATGAAACTTGACCTCGGTACTCCTGGAAATTGGCATCAATTCATTCTTGAATATACAAGAAAGATAATGGAAGAGTCATCTATAGACAAAGTTTCTTCAGGTCATGCTGGAGGAGGTGACAGAACAACAGCTCAAGAAATAAGAGTTGCGGCTGAAGGTGTTGCTGCAATGTTGGGACTATTCGGTAAATGGGTTAACTGTGGTGTTAAAAGAAAAGCATTTCTTAGAACAAAAAATATAGCACAGTTCTGGATGGATGCTAATTCTCCAATGGTTGAACAAGTTGGAGGAGAGGGTGCTTCTAGTGAAGCTAAAAAAGCTTTTAATACATTTAAAATAGACTCAGCTGTTTTATCAGACGGTAAAAGAGGAACAAAAGTTATTGAGATGTATTCTAAAAAAGAAGATATGCCAACAGCTGAACAGCAAAAAATACGAAGTGATGTATACGAACTATCAAATAATAGAAAAATAGAATATGTTGCATTAGACCCTGAGTATATATGTAATATGGATTTTGATATTAAACTTGTACCATCACCAAAGAATGAACTAAATAAAGATGCAGAAAAAGCTATACAACTTGAAAAAGTTCGTGTGTATTTGTCATTCTTCCCTGAAATGGTTAACAAACAAGAATTGTTAGCACAAACAGCAGAGAAGATGGGAGATGACCCGGCTAAAATTATAGCTGAGAATATATTAAATCCTCAACCTCAAGAAAATAATAGTATGCTTGATAAAGGAGTTTCAACAACACCACAAGGAAATCAATCACAAAATACTGCGAACTCTAATGTATTACCAACATCTATTAAAACAGTATTAGGTAATCAATTACAATAATTATGGAAGAACTAGAACACTTACAACCAATAGGTAGCTCAATAGATAAAGATGAAGAAGCAAGAATATGGTCAGAAATATCTAAGATAGACGGTATTAGTGAATACTTAAGAGAGCTTATGGCTGCTGATTTAAGATTGCATTTTAGTTGTAATAAAGCTGAACAAGATATTGTTCGTGGTGGCTACTTTAGAGTACAACATTTTCTAAAACTTTTAAAACAGAATAGTTTGACAAAATAATTATATTATGTTATAATATAAAAAACTGATGTAGTTTATTAGGTAGATATAAGTCAGATGTGTCTATCTAATAAACTACATAAGTAGTTGTCGTATTTCAATCAATAGGCGGACTCGCCCGCCAGTGGACTCTCCCACTTTAAAAAGGGATTAATATTAAGGGTATTGATTTGAAGTATCCAGATATGGAATATCAAAAAAACGAAGACGGAACAGATAAACTTGACGAACAAGGTAATCCTATTCCTGTCGAAATCACAGACGAAGAAAGAGAAGCCGCTAAAATAAAAACTGCACTTGCTCCTCTAGTTGAAGAAATTAAAGAACTCAAAACTTCTAATAGTATGTTGAAAGATATGCTTAAGAATAATGAATCTAATAATACTCAACAAGACCCAAATAAAGTTTTAACCGAAGAAGAAAAAATCGAGGCTCTATTAGATAAGAAATTAGCTGATAGATTAGCGTCAGATGCTCAGGCTAATAAAAAAGCAGCATTTGAGAAGTTTATTACAGATAACAAAGAATTCCATCCAGATAATGACCCAACCGGGTTAAAAAGGGATGCACTACAGAAAAAATTTAATCAGTTTAATACTGATGGATTAACTAAGGTAGAAGAATTTATTGCTGTAATTGGAGATGCTAAAACTCTCCTGTTAGGCAACGACAGTCAACAAAACACTTCTAAGAATAATAATTCTTATTCTCAATCTCCAACACCAAGAGGTAATCCTCCAGCAAAACCAGACGAAGTTTTAACACCAAAAGAGTTGAAATTAGCTGAGCAAACTGGAAGAACTAAGGAACAGATTTTAAAGCTAAAAGCAAAACATCCAGAATTACTTAATAGCCTATTGGAATACGTCCGTGGTTAATTAACATTAAAATTAATTTAAAATGGCAATAATTAGAACAGGAACTCTTGCACCTAATGGTGCTCCAGTTCAACTTTCAAGAATTTTAGCTAACTCAATTACTGTAACAGTAAATGATTCAGTTAAACAGGCTTCAGGATTCCTTGCCCTAGGTACTACAGGTGCTTTGGTTTTTGGTCACGTTATGGGACTTGGAACTCTAAAGGGTATGGGTCTATTGACAACAGGTGCTGCTGGTGCTGAAATAGGAAGTTTTACAAATACTTTTACAACAGCTTCAGATAACCAAACAGTAGCTAAAGTTTCTGCTGTGTGTGATATATCTAAATTTACTCTATATACAGCTGAAGAATCAGCAACTATAGGAACAACAACGGGTTCAAACCTAGCAGGATATACTCAAGACCTATCTGATGAAGATACTCTTAAAGAAGACACAGCTGCTACAACAACAGGACAGTACATGGGACACGGGGTCGACCCAAGTAATTCAGCTCAAGCTATAGTTAATATTTACGAATCACAAGTATTCGGTGTTTAATATAAAATAATAATATGGAAAATATACAAAAATGGACAGATTTAATACCAGACGTAGGTCTAAGAATCGCTGAGGTTTATGACCAAGGTGATGACCTTTACAGTCCTGGAATATTTGCTGTCTTAAAACAATCAACTTCAGCAAAAGCTCAAGATAATTACTCAGGTAAAACTGGTTTCGGAAAAGTTAAACAATTCGAAGACGGTGATGACGTTCCTACAATCGAAAGATACAAAACTTACACAACTAAAGTAGTTTACAGAAACTATGGAGGTGCTGTGGAAGTTACAAAAAATCTTATCGAAGATAGAGACTTTGAAAGTGAACTAGATGAGATGAAAGATATGTCTCGTTCAGTTAACTACTCAATGGACGAATCAGGTGCTCAAATGTTTAACGGAGGATTTGCAACAACTGTAACAGTAAACGGATACGATATGACATGGTACGGTGATGGTAAACCTCAATTCTCAACAATACACCCAACAGTTGTTCCAGGTGCATCTACACAATCAAATGCATCTTCTACAGGACTTGCATTATCTCACGACAATCTTGAAACAGCTCGTCTTGCATTGATGAGACAAAAAGAAGACAATGGTCTTGCTTTAGGTATGGCAGGGAAAATTACAATCGTAACTTCTCTAAGTAATGAAAAGCTTGCTAAAGAAATTCTAGGTTCTGATTTGCAACCTCAGAACGCAAACAATGCTATTAACGTATTTAAAGGTGCTATGGACCTAGTTTCAAGTACATTCTTAGATACAGCTAATGGTGGTCTTAATAGTGCATGGTTTATAATGAATCAGGCAATGGCAAAACTTTACCAAGTAAATCGTCAAGAAAAGAGATTGGAAAGTGATGTTAATATTCGTAACAAAGTTGTTACTTATACTGTTGATGCTCGATGGGCTAACTGTTCAAAAGAATGGAAGGGCACATGGGGTTCAAAAGGAGACCTTGCTACTTACTCAAGCTAATAGCTTACTTCACACTTATGTGTGGAGTAGAGGATATAAGGTATCTTCTACCCTGCACATAAACAGGCTCAACATATTTATTCTTTTACGCCAAGAATAAAAAACAAGAGTAATGCGTAAACAAATAAACAAAAAAAATTCAACTAAAGCTGAAAGAATAATGTATGAAATTTTAAAAGAACTTCATATAGAATTTAAGCATCGTTGGATTATAAAAGGTAGAGAAGTAGATTTTCTAATTGGAAACAATGTTATTGAGATTAATGGTCATCCTCAAGATAGAAATAAAAATCATTGGCTTGTTGAATTAGGATATACTCCTCACCATATTAATAACCAAGAACTCTATAATAATAGAGATTCTATTAAACAAAAAATTAAAAATGGCTTTAACTAATTTTACATTTGGTGTATCATCATTCGGAGTTCCAGTTATTGGTGGAGGTAATATTCCAGTAACAAGTGGACAATACATATTCGTATCTTCACTTACAGGTTCTAATGATAACAATGGTCTTGATATGACTGCTCCAAAAGCAACCATAGCAGGTGCTATTTCACAAGCAAACGCTGATAAAGGTGATGTTATTGTTTGTCTTCCAGGACACGCAGAATCATTCACAGCAGCAGCTGCACTTACAATATCTAAAGCAGGACTATACATAGTCGGTCTTGGTGTTGGTAATAAGAGACCTACTCTTACATGGTCTACATCAACATCTGCACAAATGATTATATCTTCAGCTCAAACAACATTTGATAACTTTGTATTTGACTTTACAGGTATTGATGCGGTTGTTGCTGCTATTTCAGTAACAGCTGCCGATGTTTCATTTGTAAACTCAACATTCTACACAAATAGTGGTACAGCTGGTTGTGTTCTAGGAATTGTAACAGCTGCTACAGCTACAAGATTCCGTGTTGAAAACTGTTTGTTCTTTGGACCAGCTACAAACTCTGGAACAACAACAACAGCTCAAATTAAACATGAAGTTGGTATTGATTATATTATAAGAGGAAATGTCTTCTTAGGAGGAAAATGTACTCAAAATATTCTTAATGCTACAACAATTCTAGGTGGTCTAATTGATAATAACAGATTTGTAACCTACACAGGTACAAAAGCTATTTCAATGGCTGTTGCTTCAACTCCATTCATCACTAACAATAGATTCAACGTACCTTCAGGTACAGCTCCTATTGTTGCTGCTGCTGGATTTGTTGCTGGTAATGTATACTCTGCTGCTGCTGGTGTTACAGCTGGTACTGCAAGTACATTCTAACCCTACTCAGTCCATCTATACGGTGGACTGGAATAGAGTCAGGAATCATTAAAAGTAAATAACTCTAATTATTATGAAAATATATAATCCAAGCAATAAGGCAATAAATGATGTAAAGATATTTGGTGTATCTTACTCAATTGATGCTGAAGGAACACTTGAAAATGTTCCTGAAAAAGTAGCTAGATTCTGGCAAGAAAATTTGCATAAGTTTTTGGTGCTTAAAAAAGATAATCTTGAATTAAAAGGTTCAGAAGATATTATAATCCCTAATAAAGAAGAAAAGGAAGTTGTAGTTGAAACAAAAGAAGACGAAACTCTTGAACCTGTTACTGTTGATAAAACAGAAGAAAAGGAAGTCGTTACTGAAACACCTAAATCAGTAAAAAAAAGTAAAGAAGTAAAATAATATGGGATTACATTATAAAACAACAAAAAGTTTTCCAATATTTGGTACCGTAGCATATACATATGCAAACGATAAAACAACAATACTAACAGCAACTAGAACAAGTTGGAACCTTACTTCATCATATCAAACAGAAAGTGGTACACAACCAACTAAAACTTTTGCAGCAGCTGGATATTCAAGACTAAATCTTGATGTTTTATACACAATGGGTGCAACAGAAACTACTAATTCTATAGAATTAAAAATAGAAGGTTCACCAGATGGTGTAAACTACTACCGTATCCCAAATGAAACAGTTTCATCTGGTACATCAACACTATCAGCACGTGAATTTACATTTGTTGGTTCAGATGCAGCAGCTGCTACAATATCTATTGGTTTAGATATAAACTATAAATTTATAAAAGTGTCAGCTAAAGAAACAGGGGTAGTTACAAACGCTGGAACTGTATACTGTGAAGCTACTTTACTAGGATTATAATTTATGGCTGAAAACTACGAACAAGAACTAGAACTAAGTAATATTAATGAACACCTTAGGATTGTTCGTGAGAATGTTCGTGTTGCTAATGAAGAGTTAACAACAATACTAAATAAACTAAAAGACGCAAAACAAGAACTAAAGTTTACTGAAGATAAGAAGCAAGATATTTTAAACAGGACTTCATTAATCTTAGAAGAAATTAATGTAAAAGTTAGTGACTTAAAAGCTATAGAGTCTTCTTTAAATACCAGAGAATCTAATCTTTTATCTAAAGAAGATGAGATAAAATCAAAAGAAAATTTTGCTCAGATAGAACTAGATAATATTAAAAATAAAATTACTAATTTAAAAAATGAGTACGAAAGTTCTTTGAGTTCTTATAAAAAAGAAATAGAAAATTTAGTTGTAGAAGTTATAAAACTTAATGCAGAAATTGAAATAAATGAAAAAGAAATCAAAAAACAATCTGGCGAAAAAAAGAAACTTGAGAATGAAGTCATTAGAATCAGTAATGAAATTGAAGAAGAAAGAAAAAGATTCGAAAAACTAAAAGAAGAAAATAAACTAGTTTTAGATTCTATTTTTGTTATGCAAGAAGAAGAGAGGGAAAAAATAAAAAACCCACTTGAATTAATAAAGATAGAGCAGGATAAGTTGGTCAAAGAAGAAAAGAGACTATCAATAATAAAAGCTAGATTAATTAAACAATATAAGTTACAAAATCCAGATTCATTATTACCACTAGAATTACAAGACAATGATAAATAAAGATAAAATAGAACAAACAAAACAAACAATAGTATCAATTATGTCTAGTAATATAGATA
>CAZWRK010000129.1:10299-11441 GCA_964635875.1 uncultured Aquaspirillum sp. | reverse complement strand
TTCGAGCACCGCGGCAATTTTCCGCGCCATGTCGAGCCTGACCGATGCCCCGTTTTCTAGCTCACCATACCGCGCTGCGCTCATGCCGATCGACAACGCCACGTCGCGGCGTGTGAGCGGGATACGGAATCGCTCACGCACTTCGCGCAGCCGGCACGCGCCGTGATGGGGGCAAAGCAATTTCGCCTTGCGACCCGGCAACTGTCGAAGCTGTTTTGCTTTGGCCTTCACACCCGCACCTCTTTCGCAGCTTGAACAAAATCTAACAGTCCCTTGACCCGGTTCATCATTTCCGGCGGCAGACTCGGCCGATCTTCCATTTCGGCCGCCATGTTTAGCGACACAATCTCCCCGAGCGCTTCGATTGCGTCAGCGACAAAATCAGCACTCGCGGCAAATGCGGCGCCGTCGCCAAATGCGCGGACGTAAGAATTTGCCGCGTCGGTTATCAGCCGAGCTCGATGGCTTGTGTTCACCAGTGAATCGGTGGCAATGTCCGGCCCGACCACGATCACCACGGCCCGCGTGGTCTTGACCGCGTTGTCGCAAGAGATTTGCGCGCACCAATGCGACGGGCCATCAAGCACCGACGAGCCCGGCGACAACAAGCACGACTCTCGCAACGCCTCGGTGAGCGACTTCGGGCACGCAAACACTTTGATCGTTTTTAGTAACTCAGTCACACTAACACCTCTTTCGGCTCAACAGGCACGCCGGCCGTTAAAATCACGGCTCGGCACTCATCCAACAAAGCCCCCTCGGCAAACTCTTCGAGCGATCGGAACGGGCCAAACACTAGCCCGGCCCATACTTGCCACCATTGCGGCTTGCGCCGTGGTTTCGCGTCGCGGATCAAAAACCCGCCGGCTTCTTCCAGTTTCCAAATAGTTTGCATGGCGATAGCCTCGATTCCATCGGTAAGCCCCCAGCTAAATTATCGCCCACGACAAACAATTGCAATACGATTTTTCGGCAGACGGCGGAAACGGCCGGAACTATTTAGCCTTCGGTGGCCGGCCGGGCCGTCGACGTACCTTTAGGTACGCTCGCAAATCGGCCTCACTAATCAGCCAGTCACGACCCGGACGGCTGGCCTTGAGCCGGCCGTGGGCGATCAGATTGCGCACAGCTTGCGGCACGAC
>CAZWRK010000129.1:8129-10199 GCA_964635875.1 uncultured Aquaspirillum sp. | reverse complement strand
CGGTACGATAACACTAACGTACGAACAACCATTTCGCAAGGTGACGTTATGGCCATTGATCCCGACGTGATTTATCATCGCGACATTCCCCGGGCTATCCCTATCGCGCAGCGGATCGACCCGCCGGCGGTGATAATCCAGCCCGACCCGCAAGCCCTGCGAATCTACGCGCACGAGCGGCCCGGAGACGTGCGACTCGTTTGCGGGTGCTGCTCGGGACTCATGCCGCACTACCGGAGCGGTGGCGGCCCGAGCCGGTCGTATTGGGTCTTTGCCATCTTGGCCGTGCTTTTTCGGCCGTTCTGGCCCCTCTTACTGCTCGGCCGAGACTCGCGTGAATGGTATATCTGCCGCGGTTGCGGCAATCACATTCCTTGCGGTTGATCCCATGGCCAGCATTTGCACGGCTTTGATTGTCCTATTCGCCCGCTTCGTGGCATACTTAGCAATCGCGGCGGCGGTCGTGATCGCTGTGATTTGCCTCGGCTACGCGGCAATCGCGGCGTCGATCCGCGTCGTCGATTGGTTTCAATCAACTTTCTCCCCGAGGTGCCCAATGTTCCCCACGCTGCTAAATCGAGCCCCGCACGACGTCGCCCGCCTCACCAGCCCGGCGGCCGGTTCGTGGTTGACCGCGTTACTGCTCGGCGTTATCTGGCTAGCCGGCGGCTTGGTCACGCGATTCGTGATTGTGGGCGACACCTCGCAACCGACCGCGGCCAACTCTTGCCACGTATCCGGCACGCTGGCCGTAGATTTCGAGCGAGGGATTGCGTCGGAGTGTCGCACCGGCGGCGGCTGGGTAGACCTCCCGCCACGCGAATCGGTAGCCGAAGCCGATCGAGAATTGTGGCCGATGATGTTTCAACTCGACCACCGGGACGAAGAGCCCTACCGGTCGGCCCGCCTGCGATGGGTCGATGCCTGGGAGAGAAAACGCGCCGGCCGGTCGGGATCAGCCGTCGGGCAACGCTAGGCGATTGATTGCCGGGCGTGGTAAATTCCGGGGATCGATCACCACCCCCTCGGAGCCCGACCCATGGTTTCGCCACTTGCCACCCCGGCCGCCAGCGTACGCAACACCCGCACGATTTCGATCGGTGGCGGGTATTCCCTTGTTGACGCGATCCGCACCGGATTTGCCGAGCGGTACAAGTCGACCGGCGAACGGTGGATTACAATCGGAGCGCACGAAACGGACAAAGGCAAGCGCGTCGGCGGCACGCCCGTCAGAATCGACGGCAAGGGGCGAATCGTAGCCGGCCCGGCCGGGATTGCCGGCAAGACGGTCAAGAGCATCACCCAAACCCCGGACCGTAACGAGCGCGTGGAGCACGAAGTCAGAAAGGCGGCCAAGCGTCATCAAATCAAGCGGCGCGACCTCCACGCGGCCGTCAAAGAGCTTCACGAACACAAAGCCGGCCACCAACGGGCCCGCGAAAAGGCGAAAGCCGAAGCCCGGGCAGCCGTCGGCCTGACCGAAAAGAAAATCGCCCGCATCGAAAACGACGGGCTCGACTTCACCTCGGTCAAACACTTCGACGATATTGCGCGGTCATTCGCAGCAGAGCACCCGGAACTAGGTTTCGGCGGCGGGTACGGTGACGACTCGCGCGACTATTCGCGACAGCTTTGGGACTTTATCCGCGAGCCGACAGCGCCAGCCCTCAAGCGCCACGACCCCAAGTTGATCGAAGAGGCGGCCGGGCTGGTAAAGTCGGGCAAAACGTCGGCCAAGAAACCCGCCAAGCCAGCTGAGCCCACAGGAGAAGTTGACGAGTGGGGCGACCCGATCACGGCCCGCGATCGCGACAGCGGAGCGGTGCCATTTTCCCGATCCCGGCATAATGGCTTGGTCGAGCGGTTCGCGCTCGCGTTCGACGAATCGAAACACCCACGGGCCAGCGACGGAAAGTTCGGCAGCGGCGGCGGTTCGTCGGAACAAATCGGCACCGGACGCGGCAGCGGTGGCCCGATCGAGAAGCGTGGCGAGCGTGTCTACAAGCAAGCCACTGGCAGCGAGTCGAAAGTGTATGAGCAACTTGCCGGCGTCGCCGGGATTGCGGACGG
>CAZWRK010000129.1:2393-8029 GCA_964635875.1 uncultured Aquaspirillum sp. | reverse complement strand
TTGCCGCGCCATGCCGAAGCCGTGGGCCGTGTTCGTTCCGCGCTATCGTATGCCAACGATGCCGATTCGCGCGAGTTCGCCGAGGGTGACGACGATGCCCAGGCCGGCGAAGAATTGGCCAAGGGGCTCGGCGGCAAGCCGGCCCGGTTCGCCTACTATGCCTTTAACGCTCGGGACATTCCGGGCGTGGCGCAAACCGCCCACCGCAACGGCTCGAAAGTTGTAGCGAGCGATCACCCTTTGCCGCAATCGTTCCTTGATAAGTGGGAATTGATGCCGGCCGTACACCGCACCGACGCGCCGAGCATGGTCGAGCGGTTTGCCCGGGCGTTCGGTTGCCGCACGGCCGTCGAGCGGTACGGCGTGCAAGGACGGTTTGCGTTTGACGAAGACAAGCACCCGCGCGACGACGACGGGAAATTTACCTCGGGCGGCGGTGGCGTGCAAAAGCGGCTGGACCTCGACGGCGCCGAGAAGCCGGCACCGAAGTCGACCGAAGCGGCGGCGGCACCCGCCAAGCCGAAGCCCAAAGCGAAACCCAAGACGAAGCCGGCACCTAAGCCCGACCCCGAGGCGAAAGTCGACGAGCCCGCCAAGCCGGCCGAACCGGATACGCCACCCGAAGCGCCGCCGGCCGAGGTGTCCAAGCCGGCACAAAAGACGATTGCGGCCGTGATCGAAGAGGCGAGCAAGGGGCCAGCCCCGAAGCCCGAGCCACCGCCCCCGCCTGTCAAGCCGGGCGAATTGCCGACGGCAGAACAAACGGCGGCGGCGGCCGAACCGAAGCCGGCCGACACTCCGCGCGAAGCGGCCGAACGGCAAAGCAAAGCCGACGCCAACGACAAATATGCGTTTGCCCGGGCTAGCGCCATCGGTAACGCCGGGGAAGATTTGGCAGATTCGGCGCGGCACCGCGTCAACGCATGGCGCGGACTCGACCAAGCCGAAGCCGACGGCAACGCGGCCGAAATGTGTACCCGGGACAATCTACTCAAAGCCGAGCCCCTAAACCTCTTGGCCAATGTCGGGCCGGCCAATTCGCTTGCTACGCTGGCCATGCACTTCGCCATGAAGTCATTCCCGCCGACCATCGAGCCGACGCGCGTAAACCGCACGGGCGACAATCGAGAAGCCGCGGCCGAACAAGACAAAAAGAACCGCGCCGCCTATTTTGAGGCATACAAAACACTTGGCGCCGAAGCCGAACGAATCGCCAGCGATCCGAACGGCACGAACAACCACGAAGCGGCCTCCCATGCGTTTTCGCAAAAGGTGCTCGGGATCATCAACGAGCGCCGCAAGGCGCACGGTGTTTATGATGCTGTCGCGAATGCGCTGGTAGACACCTACAACCAAACCCGCAAGCGTTACAGCTACAATTCGCGTCACGCCATGGGCAAGGTCAAGGCGTTCATCGAGCAAGCCGCGCAGGCCGCAAAACGCGACGCACTCGAACCCGATCGCCCGGCCATGAGCGAGCGATTTGCCGAAGCGGTGCGAAATGTGATCGACGGGCAATCGCTCGCGCGTGCATGGGGTGCCACGCCGGGCGAGTCCGGCAAGGCGAAGCGATTTTCAACGGCGGATTTGTACCTATCGAAAGCAAGCCGAACCGGTAACGGGCGCGAAATTCTCGGCGGCCCCGAGGAACTTACAAACCACCTTATCGGCAAGATGAAATTTCGTGGCATTCAATGGGGCAATTCGGTCACCGATGAAGAGCGCCGGCACCACCTCGGCCGGGCAACCGAAGCACTTGCCGACCTCGCTGATACGCTCGGGCTTCCCGAGTCGTCGGTTAGCGGCAACGGAAAACTCGGCTTGCGATTCGGCGCAAACGGCAAAGCCGGTGCGCGCGCCCACTACGAACCCGACAACAAGGCGATCAACTTAACCCGCAAAAACGGCGTCGGCTCGCTGGCGCACGAGTGGGCCCATTTTTTCGATCACCTATTGACCGGGCTCGGCTCGGGGTCGTTCCTTTCCGATCGCCACACGCTAGCCCACGTCAAAGATACGCCACTCGGCAAAGCAATGGCGGGGGTTATTGACAGCATGCGCGAAAGCGGATTCGACAGCCGCCTATATTTTGCGGTTGCCGACGATCGATCGCTAAGCAAAGAAAAACGCGCCTACTGGACGAGCCGAACCGAAAAGTTCGCGCGATCATTCGAGAAGTTCGTTTCTCACAAAATGGAAAAGAACGGGCAAACAAACACCTACCTCGCGGGCGTAAAGCCGCACCCGTTCTGGCCGACGGCCGACGAAGCGGCCAAGATGGCCCCGGCGTTCGACGCCCTTTTCGACGCCTACAAAGCCGACGTAAAGGCAAACCCCGAGAAATACGCTCGCTTGTTCGATCGGCTCGGCGGCTTGGTCGAGCGGTTCACCAAAGCATTCGACGGGGTGCAAGCAATCGCGGCCGACGCCACCAGAATCGACGAGATTTCGCCACTGAAAGCCGGCTACCGCACGGGCTTCGGTCCGAACCGGTGCGCGACTTGTACGTTTGCGGCCCCCGGCGCGACTTCGTGCCGTGTCGTCTCGGGGCCAATCACGCCGGCCGACGTTTGCAACTATTACCACCCGACGGCCGCGGCCATGGCCACACCGCCCGGCCGTGAAGTGTACGCGCTGCAGGGCCATACCGAACGGCTCGACGATGCCCTCGGGATCGAAGCCGAACGGATGCCGCAACTGCGCGGCGGCGACCTGCCGCGGTTTTTGGCCCATCTAGACAGGCTCGGCGTCCCGCACGCCGTTCGCGCGGCTCGGGCGTCGACCCTCTACCCGACACAATCGACGGTCGACCCGAGCAAGGTGGCGGCGATCGCTGAAACACTTGGCCGGCCCGGCGCGTCGACCTCAGCCCCGCCTATCCTTGTCGCCGGTGATAGCTACGTGATCGACGGTCACCACCGGCTCGCGGCCGTGCAACGCATCGACCCGGACGGGCAAATCCCCATCGTGCAGATCGAGGCGACACTCCCCGACGTGCTACGGCACGCGCGTGACTATCTGGCCAGCCCGGCGGCCAAGAGCGCCACGGGCCCGGGAAGCGATCAGAAGCGATTGGCGGAATTGATCGGGATTGCTTAGACTGATTCCACCTTGGCGCGTTTACACACTCACCCACTTGCGGAGTCTTTACCATGCCTACCGTTACCCACGGCGCCGACGATTCGGGCCTTTCGACTGCCAAGCCCACGGCGGTCGATGATGGTCACTTGTTCTGGGCCACCGATACCCAAGAACTTTACATTTACAACGCGGCGTCGACGTCGTGGAAGGTGATCGGCGGCGCGGCGTTCGACGGCGTGACGCCCGGCACTGGCGCCGCGAGCAAGGCGGCCGTTCTCGGCGCTAACGGCTCGTTATCACTCCCGGCCGGCGCGATCTTGTCGGCAGCTAGTTTGGGCGCCGGCCTGACGATCGGCGGCGCGGCGGCGCAACGACTTGGCTTTTGGGGCGCCACGGCCGTCGGCCAGCCGTCCACGTCGGGCGTGATCGCCGGACTGACCGCAAGCACCGGCACGGCGCTAAACCATTGCAGCCAGTTCACCGGCAACGTAGGCAGCACGCCGTACACCATTGGCGACGTCGTGGCTTCGCTCAAGACGATCGGCATTATGAAAGCCTAAGCCGGCGGCTCGAATCAATCGCCTCTCTCCGTGCCCGCCCGGGTCGGCTCGTAGCCGGCCCGGGTTTTTTGTTGCGCGGTTGTTGCACTCACCACCGCGGCGGATTGTCCGGGCAATGGGTTGTAGCGATCAAAAGTTTCAGCGCGTGTTCTTCGTGGCTCGGCGGTTCGCTCCCCGAGCCGGTCGCGCAGCCGCAAATACTGCACCGAATCGCCCCCGACGACATAACACGCACCTTCGGGCACGCCCGGCAGATCGCCGCAATGGCGTTTTGCTCGGCCGGCGATCGCCGCGGGCAACCGGCCATCAGCCACCGGCCTAGCTCACGCGCCAGCGACTTGGCCCGCTTGGCCAGCCCCCAGACTTCGACCACCTCGGGCCCGTGGGCTTCGACTCGTTCGTCGATCGTCGGGCGTTGCACGACGTCGGGCGCCGTAAACGAATCGCCGGCGGCTCGGGCTCGCTTTGCCGGGCACGGCCCAAGTTTCGCGGCCGGATTGCTGACGGTAGCGCCGCACTCGCACGACCACCGGCCAGCGCCCGCCGGCCGTAGCTCGCAAGCCATTACTGGCGGATAGCTGGGCATCACTCGCATTCCTCGACGATTTCCAAGCCGGTCGCGCCAATCGAAAACACAAACGACGCGGGCGAATACTCGGTATATTCGACCCACGCGAGCGGGTCACCTTCGTGACGGTAGCAGATACAACGCACGTTTGACGTTCCGGTCAACTCGATCAGATAAAAACCGGGCGACAGCGTTAGCACGTGGTCGATCGTGTCGGCCGATTCCGTCGCGCATCGCGACGTGTTGCACTGATAGCCCTCGGGGGGGTCGCCGACGATCGTAATGCAATTGTCGTCGTCGGACGGCCCGCTTTCGGTTTCGCCCTCCCAAATCAGATAGCCGGTTCCGGTTCTCGGGTTTTTGCAGCCGTCCTCGTAAATGCGCACACTCATCGCGGCGGTGCCGATCCCCGCCATGCCGCGCGTCATTTCGGCCGAAATTGTCACTTCTGCGCACTCCGTCAACCGAAACACGCGGCTAATCGTCGTAGCGTGATCGCCGCAAAAACCTTTAATCGCTCGACCACTCCCGCACGGCCCGGACTCGATTCGATCGCCGGTAAACGTGTCATAGCACGGCGGCAGAGGCGTTAGAAAGTAGTGGACTGCATCGCCACCACCCAGCGTTAGCGTTGCGTCAATCGACCCGCTTGCGGTCGTGATCGCCCACCAATCGCCCGGCGTCCAGCCGAACGGGCCAAGCCATTCATAAAAGGCGGTGGCGGTCGTAGTCCACCGACCAGATGGCAGCGACGGGGAAGTCGTCGGCGGCTTGCCGCATGCGCTTCCCTCCCAGCACTGAAACGAATGATTAGGCGCGGCGCAGCACTCGCCACGGTCGCCGCCATTCAAGTCAATGAACACCTTGGTGATTTCCATCGTACCGCCACCACCGCCGGCGGCCGGAATGCCGAATCCTACCCACAAGTCGCTACCCGCCGGCAGCGTTGCGCCAACTTGGTCAAAATCGAGCGTTGTAGCACCGGCCAAAATCCTCGGGTGATCGGGATCGGTGACGTCAATGCCCGCCACCAGCCCGCGCGGCGTCCCGGTCACAAAGTCGCCGACGTCGATAAAATACTCTGTCCCCATGTCGGTCGACCACAAATCGACACCATCCTGGCGAACGGTTACGTTGACGCACGGGTCGGCACTCCCGAGCGCCGCCGGCGAAAGAAACTCGATTTCGATGCCGGTAGAAAAATCTTCGCTTGCCGCAACGTAAACCGTTAAGCCGGGGACGATCGACGCAAACCCGAGCGTCACCACGGCCCCAACACTTAGGGCTCCGCAGCGATAGGCGAGGATCGAGCCCGCGCCGCCAGTCAACAGCCGGCCCGTGTCGTAGGTCCAATCGCCGGCCACCACTGTCGCCCAATGGGGCAATGCGTCTTCACCGTCGGGCGTGATCGTCGCCGCGACGCGGCA
>CAZWRK010000129.1:0-2293 GCA_964635875.1 uncultured Aquaspirillum sp. | reverse complement strand
CCCAATGGGGCAATGCGTCTTCACCGTCGGGCGTGATCGTCGCCGCGACGCGGCAGCAAAATGGGTAATGCGCCATGGTCTAACCGCACCCCTTCTGAACGACTTGCCATTGCTCGGCGCCAATGTTCCACCAACAGAGCACCCAACCACTACCGCGCATCGATCCGGGGTTGTAAACTCGCGCGTGCGAATCAGCGAACGTGCCGTGCGTATTCGGGTTTGTCGACGCAAGATTTGCATTCCAACCGTCGGCGTGCCGTTCGCCGCTTTCGAGCGCGTAATCGGTCGGAATGGCGAATTCTGCTGGCGCAGTATAGAGCGGAGTCTCTTCAAACTGCGACAAGTTGAACCGGTGGCCGTACGAATGCGGCAGCCCGACCCACCGCGTAAATCCTTCGCCGCGGTCGAAATGAAACTCGACCCGATCCGCCCACGCCAACTGGCGCAAAGCGTTGTCGCCGGCCCCTTCGCCGCCGGTCGGGTCAAGTTTGTAGATTCCCGCGTACACTTGAACCGTCGGATGGGGCATCGAGCGAGCCACGGCATCCCGGGCTAGCTGTTTTGACAGCGTGTCTATGTCGGTTTGATTGTCAATGTCGCCGCCCCCGGGGTCGCCGTCGTCGTGAATCGAATGATCGGCGTGAGCGGTCGAATAGATCGATTGAATGAACCCGGGCCGCTTCACGATTCGATCTAGCTGAATGTCAAGTTCTAGGCTGTCAATGTCCCATTCGGCCGTATAGTAACGCCGGCAGCGCGCGCCCCACTTGTAAACCGGGAAGGTTACTTGATACGACTCGGCAAAGCTGCCAAACAATTGCGAAACGCCGTCGTCGGGGTGGTGACCCGCGATCAATGGATTGTCGGCGGTCGACGGCAACAACCCACCGCGCTCGTTGATGTAATTTTCCCATCGGGCAAGGTGGATAGAATTTTGCTGATCCACCACCGGGAAGGTGACCCAATGACCGCCAAGCGACGCGGCCGCGGCATCGAGAAACACCCCGGGCGTGACCATCGATCGATAGAAGGTTTCGACGTCCGGCCCGAAGTAATTCAAGTTCACCGTATCGGCGTCGGTTTCTTCGATGTAAGCGCCGAGGGTGGCGTTTGATTTGTCGTCTAGCGCCGTCGACCACGTGAACCACGCGCCGTCGTGCTCCTGAATCACTGACGACGACATAGCTTGCATTTCATAGCGACGATCGACCACGGGAAGCACGTATAAATCCCCTTGCGCCGACTTGTCGCCGGCGTCCGCAGCCGAGGCGGCACTCACCGCGATCGGTGGCAAGTACGTCATTTCGACCGAAACGCATGTTTCACCGTCAACGACGATTTTCAGCGTTCGATAAGGGTGCCCCGCTTCGCCCTCCATGTCATAGATGCGCTGCAAATCGTCGGCACAGAACAGCAGCAAGCAATAGGCGAAACGACTGGCCCCCATCGGCCAAATCAGGGTATTAACTTGCCACGGCGGCAAGGCGTGATAGTTGCCCGAGCCCACGCCGGCAAATTGTTGCATCGGCCATTGGTCGCGAAATAGTCGCGGCTCGAACGGTGGCGCGGTCTTCGGCAGAGAATCGAGCCCGAGGGGCGAGCGGAGCCACGCCTCCACGCGCCCATCGGGATCGGTGAGCAGCGCCGGCACGTCGCCATAGGTTACGGCAAAATCACCCATTAGCCCGGCTCCCGGTCGATCAATTGCCACTTGTACGCTAGCGCAAAGGTAAGCGTTATCATGCCGGTAGTGCCATCGAACCCGGGGCGCGTCGACGATCTTGCAACAATCGACTCGATCAGCACGCTACCTGAATCAACCGTAATGTGCGCGTCGATCATGGCCGACAGTATTTCGCGCTTGCGCTGAAGCAACCCGCGGCGGGCATCGAGCAGCATGCCCGTGTCCGGGTTTTGCTTGTCGACCTTGATTCGCGTAAACGCTGAAACTTCTATATCAATCGCCTCGAACACTTGATTGCGGCCGCCGCCGTGTTGCGCATCGACGTCAAAAACACCGTCGGCCATCGAAACGGTGATCGTAAGATCGCCGGCCCGCGGCAGCCTCGGGGCGTCGGCGTAAAGCGTTTCGTAGCAATCGGCGGCCTTGAGCCCGAACCAACCCCGCAGGTGCTCGACGATCGCGGTCAAAATATCGGCTTGGCTTGTGGAGCTAATCGCGTCGGCGGTCATGGCGGTTACACCGGACAAGCCGGCGGTTTGCGAAACTGGCCACCGCCGGCCGGGCTATGGTGGCGAGGAAACACCATGCACGGACCGGCGGCGATTCACG
>CAZWRK010000128.1:4509-11539 GCA_964635875.1 uncultured Aquaspirillum sp. | reverse complement strand
CTAAAACCAGAGCCACCTTGGAGGCTGTATTTGTAAATCCCTGTCCGGCCTAAATTGTTGAACGCCGAGACACTGAGATAATTCCCACTGAGCATGTAATGAAAGTCGCTGCTGTTGCTTGCAGGGGAGCCGCCCGAGGTCAGGGTATAGCTACCCGCGCTCCATCGACCCCAGTAAACCGGCGTCCCATCGGAAAGCGTGGCACTTCCGACATTTTGCGCCGTTGCGCCGCTATTGGCTTGAAGCGTCGTACCTGCGCCATTGCTGATTTTTGTGGCAATCACTTGGTTGCTTTGATAAGCCAGTGTGGCCGAAGGCGTTCCATCCGTACTGCTGGTCGTTCCCGCGCCCGCTGCAACGACGCTTAATGTTCCGGGTGGCGTTGAGGGCGTGCTGGAGCCTCCACCTCCGCCCCCACCGCCGGTCACTGGAGGTTTGGTCGGCTCGGTGGGTGTGGTTGGTTCAGTGGGCGTGGTTGGTTCAGTGGGCTCAGTCGGCGTAGTGGGTTCTGTTGGTGTTGTTGGCTCGGTGGGCGTTGGATCGGTTTTTGGCGTTTCTTGGGTGACTTGTTCGGTGGCTTTTTGCTCTGTGGCGGCTTGAGGCGCGGTTTCGACGGGGACGAGCACGACGTTTTGTTGCGCTAAGAAGCTCGCGGCTTCGGTCCCCGAGACCTGCATAAAGCTGCTGCTATTTCCTGTTGGCGTATTGTCAGCGCCTTGGCCTGCTTGGCTTGTGTTTTCTGTTTTGTCTATTTCTTGGGTGCTGGGCGGGGTGCGGCCATGATCACCAAATAGATTGATATGACCCGGACTAAAAATCGGCGCGCTTTGTCCATTTGGGACAAAGGCAATGCCGCCAGCTGGAATCGATAAGGCACCAGCAGGGTTGCTCAGCTCGGCTTGGCCGCGCTCAACAATGGCATATAAGCCAGGGGCGACATTCGGTAATTCGGGCAATCCACCGGGGGGCACATAAATCAGCGCAATCACTGTACCGCGAATCCCCATGGTGGCGACGGGGGTGCTAAAACTGACGTTTTCGGGGGTGCGATGACCAATCGCGCCGGTAATCGCACGTAGCCCGCCTTTAATCAACGAGGTTTTTTGGGCCTCGTTTTTGGGGTTGTTGGGGTCGATTTTGTAGTCGTCGATGCGGTATTCGGTGCCGGGGCGCAGCGCGACCAGTGCGCCGTCGGTAAAGCGCAGTTGGGCGCTACTTGCGGCGGCGGTGGTCACTTTGTCATGGGCAAATACCTCGCCGCCTTTTTGAGCCGGACGGGCTTTGCCATTTTCGCCAATCACATTGACTTGGCCGTGTACAAACAGGATGTTGGCGGCAGGATTCGCAGCATGGGCAAGGGCGCTGAGCGCCAGTAATAAGCAGCCATTGAGGGCGCGTAAAGCTTGCCCGCCAGCAAAACGGATGGGAACGAGAGTCAGCATTGTCTTAGCCTTATGTCAGAAGAACAAACTGGTCGAGACTTGCCCGAGCGTTTGTTGATATTGATAAAAATCGACATTGGAGCGTTGATCACGGTGCTGCACGCGCAGACCCAGATGCCATTTTGGCGTCATATACCACGTCCAATTTGCGCCAAATTCGCTGATGGTATCGCGGCGCTGGATGTCGCTGTTACTACTGTTATAAAACGTCCCTGCGAGGTAATCGCGGCTGTGCTGCTGGCTGCTGAGGTGCCAATCGAACCCAATGCGGTGCTGGTCAGCGATTTGATATTCCAAGCTCGCCCCGAGGCGTAATCGTTGTGTATTGCCATTGATGCGCTGTGCATCGGCCTGTTCCCATTCGCCCTCTGCCGTGAGCTCGACTTGGGTTTGGGTATTCGGGCGGTAGCGGGCGCCGAGCGTGAGCGATGGGGCGCGATAGTCATTATTTGCTGCATCAAACAGATAACTACGGAAGCCCGCCTCGGCATACGTCATCCACGCGCTATTGATGGGTTCTTGCCAGCGCGCTGAAGCGCCGACATGGCGGCGATAGTGTTCGCCGTTGAGCCACAACTCGCTGCCCTCTGCGGCTAAACGAAGGCTACGGGCATTGCCGAGCTCGAAGGTGTATTCCCCGCGTAACTGCACAACGCCCAAATCAAATTGCTTGGCGTCTTGTTCTTGGTTTTTGCGGGCAAACCCAGCGACGCTGGCCGCAAACCAGTCGCCATTATCGCGATCGAAGCGCCGCCAGTAGGCACCACGCACATTGCTAAAAGCGCTGCCGGTGGGTTGGAGGGCAATCGGTAGATTGAATACGGGCAGGCGTAAAGTCGTTTCAGGATAGCTGCTGACATTGCTGTCGTAGCCCACATCCATGCCAATCATGAGCAGGCGCTTGCCTTCGGTGCGCTGACTGTCGCGTTCTTGAAGAATGCTTCGATATTTTGCGAGCGCTTGTTTGGCTTCTGCGGGAGGGTTAAGGCGCTCGGCTTGGTTGATCTCGTAGCGGGCGGAGTCATCCATTTTTTGTTGCAGATACGCTGCGATTAATTCCATGCGCGCGCCAGCATGATTGGGGTTTCGTTCGACGACGCGTTCTAAGGGAAAGAGTGCGTAGGCGCTATCGCCTGCGCGCATCGCGGCCACGCCCAACCAATAATCATATTCGACTTCCCCTGAATAGCGATTGTCGAGCGCTTTCAAGCGGGAAAAGGCTTGTTCGTAGCGTTCGGCTTGAATATCCTCGATTGAGGTGCTGATGCTATCCATGGGTTCTGCTGCCTGTGCCATCGTCGTTAGGCAAACAAAAGGGATCGTATAAAGCGTACGGAGATAGAGCGAGCGCATGGAAATCTCTAATCGGGATATAAAAAGTAAAGGAAAAGAAATGGTGGCGAACCGAGAGCGCCAGCTATTTTAAATGAATTTTCCTAGAAAATAGCAGCTTAATATCGTGAGTTTGTGGTGATGTGCCGATAAACTGTCGTTTTGTATTTCTGTAATCATTTGGTTTATGCCCCTGTTTTTTGTCGTACATTTGATCTTTTCATGAATGAACCCCTCGGAAAGAGGACCGACTTTCTATGGTTTCGCTCTCGCTATCTTTTCGCCGCAAGCTTTTTTTCGGGATCGTGTTGAGCCTATTTTTAGTGATGGGCATGGGCGGTCTGATCGCGAGCTGGGTGATTGAAAATCAGCTCAGAACGCAGGCGCTCCAGCAAATGGAAGCGACTGGCGAAGGGGTTCACAACATGGTGCGCAGTTTGGTGCGCAACGCCATCAAAAACTATCTCAAGGGGATCTCTGAGACCAATTTGGCGTATCTGCAGCATGCCTATGCACAAAGCCAAGCGGGTTTGTTGACCGAAGCCCAAGCGAAGCGCCGCGCCCAAGAGTTTATACAAGCGCAAACGATCGGCCGTTCTGGCTACATCGTCGGCATTGAATCGACCACAGCAGGCAGCGCAACCTTAATTGCCCATCCGTATTTGCGTGGACAAGACATTTCGGATACCGCCCTGCTTGATAGGATGACGAAACAAAAAAGCGGCTATATGGAGTTCGAGTGGAAAAATCCCAACGACCCACTTCCTCGCTTAAAGTCCGCATGGGTGTCATATTTTGCACCATGGCATTGGATGGTTAATCCCTCGCCCTTTGTCGACGAATACCCGCAGCTGATCGACTTAAACGGCATCGAATCTGAGTTGCCCAAGCTGGATATGCACAGCCATGGCTACGTTTTTATTATGGATATGCAAGGGAATTTGCTGAGTCATCCGGTGCTAAAAGGGCATAACATCCTCAATGTCCCCGATGCAAAAACCGGTGTGCTGATGGTGCGCAACACCGTTGAATCCATTCAAAAAGCCCGCGCTGAAAACCGTCCCGAAGGCTTTAAAGGCTTGGTCGAATACCATTTTCGCAATCCCGGCAGCGAGGCGATCTACCCACGGATGTTGCACTATCGGTATGTCCCAGAAGCGGATTGGTTTGTCGGCGTCGTCACCAATTTGGACGAGCTGAACGAGCCGGTGACGGTGATTCGTAACACCTTATTTGCGGTCTTGTTTGGCGCGTTATTGGTTGCGCTGAAAGTGGTGGCGTGGATTTTGCGCTCGATGACACGTTCTGTTTCCCAGTTGGTCCGTGCGGTTGAGGCCATTGATGGTGGGCATTTAAATGCGCCGCTTCCTATCAATCAAAATGATGAGATTGGTCGCTTGGCGCTCGCATTTAAAGGCATGTCTGAGCGTTTGGCACGCTATACCGCTGATTTGGAGCAGCGAGTGAGTGAGCGTACCGCTGAGCTTGAGCAGGCAAACCAACGGCTGGCGCTCTTGTCCGCGACCGACGGTTTGACCGGCCTTTCAAATCGCCGCCACTTTGATGCCGCACTCGACGAAGAGTGGGCGCGTGCGCAACGCACTCAGCAGCCCTTAGCATTGATCATGCTCGACGTGGATCATTTCAAAAAATTCAATGATCGCTACGGCCATCAAGCGGGAGATGACTGCCTGCAAAAAGTAGCGGGGGTGCTGCAAGCCTACGCGCGTCGGGCGGGCGATGTCGCGGCGCGTTATGGCGGCGAAGAGTTTATTTTGATCGCGCCCAACATGGATTTGTTTCATGCGCAGGTGCTGGCCGAGGCCATTCGCACCGCCGTCGAGCAGCTTGAAATCGAGCATCTGGACGCTGCAGCCGGTCATGTGACGTGTAGCCTTGGTTTGGCGGTCATGTCGGTAGGGCAGGTGCTCGATCGCGCAGTTTTGTTGCATCAAGCCGACGAAGCCCTGTATCGCGCTAAACGCCACGGCCGCAATCGGGTGGAGTCCGCCGATTTAGAGAAAGACGCCGAGCGCGCCTGTTTGAGCGATCCCTATTAAATCAGGCTCAATGCGCCCGCTTTTGAACATGCCCTTGTCTTGTATTTGGTGATTGCTGCAAAACTCTGTACACTGCCGCCCTTCCCGCGTTGACAGCCAATCCCTGACGTGGGCATCTGCCTCTCTATTCCAAAGCAGTTTCTCCAATTTTCATCACAAGATCCGTCAGCCTGGATTGGTGCCGCTATTTCCGCGACAGGCCGCCGCCGGAGTGTGTCATGTCTCAAATTTTATTTTCCGATCTCGGCTTGGCCGAGCCATTACTGCGTGCCGTCACCGAAACCGGCTACACCGTTCCGACCCCGATTCAACAACATGCCATTCCGGTCGTCTTGACCGGCAAAGACTTGCTCGCCGCCGCCCAAACCGGTACCGGCAAAACCGCGGGTTTTACCCTGCCTTTACTGCATCGCCTGCTGAACAGCACCCCGAGCAACAACCGTGGTGGCCGTCCGCGCGCTTTGGTCTTGACCCCGACCCGTGAGCTTGCCGCTCAAGTCGAAGAGTCGGTGCGCACTTATGCCAAACATACGCCACTCACGTCGATGGTGATGTATGGCGGCGTGAGCATGAACCCGCAAATGCAAGCGCTGCGCAAGCGCTTAGATGTCTTGGTCGCCTGTCCCGGTCGTTTGCTCGATCACGTCGGCAAAAACAGCGTTGACTTGTCGGGCGTCGAAATTCTGGTCTTGGATGAAGCGGATCGAATGTTGGATATGGGTTTTATCCACGACATTCGCAAAGTGATTGCCCGCTTGCCGGTGAAGCGTCAAACCCTGCTGTTCTCAGCGACCTTCTCCGATGAAATCAAAGCCTTGGCTGATCGGATGCTGAATTCGCCCGAATTGGTCGAAGTGGCGCGCCGCAATACCGCCAACGAACTGGTTGAACAGCGGGTTCATTTGGTCGATCGCGACAAAAAAACCGAACTGCTGACCCATCTGATTAAAGAAGGTCAGTGGCAACAAGTGTTGGTCTTTACCCGTACCAAACATGGCGCGAACCGCCTTGCGGAAAAATTGGATAAATCCAACATCCCCGCTGCTGCGATTCATGGCAACAAGAGCCAAGGCGCTCGTACCCGTGCATTGGCCGAATTTAAGGCGCAAGAATTGCGCGTCTTGGTCGCAACCGACATTGCTGCGCGTGGCTTAGATATTGATCAACTGCCGCATGTGGTGAACTTTGAATTGCCGAACGTGTCCGAAGACTACGTGCATCGGATTGGCCGGACCGGTCGTGCGGGCAGCACCGGCGAGGCGATTTCTTTGGTGTGCGTCGATGAATTTAAGCTGCTGCGCGATATCGAACGCCTGATTAAGAAGCCGATTCCGCAGCAAGTGATTGCCGGATTTGAAGCCGATTTGACGGTGGCACCGGAGCCGATTTTGCGCGGTCGTCCGCAGGGCGATGGCCCGCGCGGTCAAGGTCGCGGCCAAGGCCAAGGGCGGGCGCGCCAAGGCCAAGATAGCCGTCATCAACATCAATCGAAGCCGCACGGCCACGATGCACCGAAATCCGGCGCACGTCCGGCGAGCCAAGGCGCGAAACCCGCTGCTGCCGCTGCGAAGCCGCAAGGAAACCGCGCTCCGGCACCGGCGGGCAAGCGCCCAGCCCGTCCGCAAGCCGCGCTGTTTTCAGCTCCGGCGGGTAAGCGTCGCGCTTAAGTTTTAAACGGGATGTGTTGCTTTAAACCCGCCACAGTGTGGCGGGTTTTTTTGTGCGCGTTAGGCGCGGGCTAAACGCCATAAGCTGGTGACTTCGGCACGGCGGGCGGCGCTCAAGGCATCGACGATCTCTTGCGATTTTTTGTGGGTGGGGCGGGTGTCGTGGCGCTCGATGACCACCAAACCGGCATCGGCAATCCAACCCAGTAGCGTTTCGCGGCTACGCAGTTCAAGCCGCTCGGCCAGATCGGACAAGATCAACCAGCCTTCACCTTTGGCGGTCAGGTGGGCGGCGAGGCTGCTCAAGAAGCCGCGCAACATCGCGCTATCGGGATCGTATACCGCGTGCTCAATCGCTGAATTCGGCTTGGCCGGCACCCACGGCGGATTGCACACCACCAAATCAGCTTGGCCTTCTGGGAACAGATTGGCCTGTTGTAGCTCGACTTTTTGCGTCAGCTTGAGGCGCTGCAAGTTGTCGCGGGCGCAATTGAGCGCGCGCGGGTCTTGGTCGGTGGCGACGATGCGA